>CALVLT010000055.1 GCA_944340905.1 uncultured Clostridia bacterium | reverse complement strand
AATGAGCCCGGTACAATACCGAACTCATTTCCATACAATCTGATAATTTTTTGTCCAATCTTTGGGGTTCACTTCACCGCATGGTCTTTTTGTCGTCACGCCCTATCTTGTCAGATCGGCAAAGCTGCCTCCCGTCAGGCGCAGAAGGTCCGCGCAGGAGACCTCGATCTGCACGCCCACCTTTCCCCCGCTGACAAAGATGGTCTGCCCCTGTGCCTGCGTGTGGAAAAAGGTCGGAAACGCCTTCTTCATGCCCAGCGGCGAACAGCCGCCGTGCACATAGCCCGTGAGCGGAAACAGCTCCCGCTGCGCGATCATCTCCACCGACTTCTCCCCCGCCGCCTTTGCCGCCTTTTTCAGGTCGAGTTCCGCCGCCGCGGGAATGACAAACACATAGTATCTGCGCGGGCTGCCCACGGTGACGAGCGTCTTGTAGACGCGCCCCATCTCCTCGCCGAGCGCCTGCGCCACGGCAACGCCGGAGAGCGCGCCGCCCTCATAGGTGTGCACATTATATTCCGCCTTTGCGCGCTCCAGAATGCGCATTGCGTTCGTTTTTTCCATATACGTACCTCAAAAAACGCGCCGCATGGCGCGTTTTTTCATACGATCTCCACCTGACAGCTGCGCATCGTGGCGATCGCCGCATCGTGCGCCGCGGGCGTCACGCCCGCGCAGACGTGTTCCGCCGCCATGACGCGCGCCTCGGGCGCAAACGCCTTGATGAGCAGCGCATTGGAGACGACGCAGATGTCCGTACACACCCCACACAGCAGCACTTCCCCGAAGTCCTGCGCATAGCGGGCAAGTTGCAAACTTCCGAACGCCCCCTTTTCAAAGATGCGCGCGTCCTGCGTATCCAGCTCGGGGATGACCTCCCATCCCCGCGTTCCGCGGATGCAGTGGGGCACGGGCAGACGCCGCCCCTCCTGCGTGGAGAGGTAGTCCTCCCCGTGCGTATCCATCGTGAACGCCACAGCGCTCCCCGCGGCACGTTCCGCTTTGAGCAGCGCCGCAACGGCGGGGACGATGGCGCGCGCCTCGGGCGTTCCCAACGCGCCGTCTACAAAGTCATGCTGCATATCCACGACGACGAACAGACGCTTTACAGACACTTCTTCAGCTCCTTGATGAGCAGGTCCGCGATATAGCGGCACCCCCTGTGCGTGGGATGGACGCCGTCCGCCGAGAACTGTGCAGGATCGATGTCCTGCGTCACACCCATAAAGATCTCGTCCACGGGCACGAGCACAATGTCCTTCTCCCGCGCGATCTCATAGATGATCTCGTTGAACCGTTCAAGATACGGGCGAAAGCGCTGCTTGTCCGCCATCTTCAGCACGTAAGGTTGGATGAGGAAGAGCTTGGCGCCCGTTGCGAGAATGGTTTCCACAAGGCTGAGATAGTTGGAGCGAAAGGTCTCCGGCGTCACTTCTTCCCCGCGCGAGAAACGGCACCAGACATCGTTGATACCCACTTCCAGCACAACGTAGTCGGGTTTTTCGTCCACGACATCGCGCTGCACGCGCTCGAGCAGCTCCGCCGTGCGATCGCCGCCCACGCCGCGGTTGAGGAACCGAAATTCCGTATCGGGATAGAGCAGCCGCAGCTTGCCCGCCGCAATCTTCACATATCCCACGCCCAGATCGTCCGGATCGAGCTTATTCCTTCCCGAATCGGTGATGGAATCCCCGAAAAACACGATCTTGACGACGGGCTTTTCCTCCGTCGCCTCAGACTGCACACTCATTTTACACCCCCAAATTTTTCCTCGTACATGGCGAGGCACTTCTTGATGATCTCCACCGCGTCCTCGCGGTGAGCGATTTCCCTGACCGTTGTCTTTTTGTGTTCGAGCGACTTGTACACTTCAAAAAAGTGCATCATTTCCTCGAAAATATGCTTGGGTAACTCCTGAATATCGTAATAGCCGTTGTAAGTCGGATCTTTGAACGGAATGGCGATGATCTTTTCGTCCAGCGCGCCGCTGTCGATCATCTTGATGACGCCGATGGGATAACAGTTGACGAGCGTCATCGGGTAGATCGCCTCGTTACATAAAACCAGCACGTCCAGGGGATCGCCGTCATCCGCATATGTATGCGGGATAAACCCATAGTTTGCGGGATAGACCGTAGACGTGTAGAGAACGCGGTCGATCTTGAGAAGTCCCGTCTCTTTGTCCAGCTCATATTTGGTCTTGCTGCCCTTCGGGATCTCAATGAGCGCTTCAAAGCTTTTGGGCGTGATACGCTTCCTGTCGATATCGTGCCAGATATTCATGCAGATTCCTCCTTATATCGTTTCCCCTATGTTACCTATTTATTTTACCATACTTTTCCACTGCCCGCAAGATGTGTTCGGCATTTTTTTGTATTTTTTTGCGATTTTGCGAAAATATACTTTGACAATCAGCCGCTTTTGTGGTATATTGATAGAGTACTTTGAAAGAAGTAAGAATTTGCGGCAGGCACGCCGCTCATGAGCCGTATGCAGAAGTACCCAAGAGGCTCAAGGGGCTCCCCTGCTAATTGACTCTTCCATAATTTTGGGGAGTTGCCTTTTTTGCAATATTTCGGGATATATAGGAACGCTTTGGAACAAAATCTTACCACTCCCCAAATAGACAAAAATTGCCCCAAAATGTGCCATTTTTTGCATAACATTTCATTCTGATAGACAATTTATAGACAATCGAATATAATAAGATAAACTTGACATGCGGTGATACCCAAGAGGCTCAAGGGGCGCCCCTGCTAAGGGCGTAGTACTGTAAAAGGTAGCGAGGGTTCGAATCCCTCTCACCGCGCCAAACGTTGAGCATACGAACTCTGATAAAACTCCGGAATTCGTATGCTTTTTTTATAATCAAATAGGCAGTCGGCTCTTCCAACTGCCTATTTTTACTATACTCTGTTAAATAACTCTGTAAACTTTTCGTATAATTTATTTGCTTTCTCTCGCCCAATTTCATCGATCGAAACAAAGTAATACGGAACACATTCAGTCACAAAGTCATTGATCGCCTCATCGTCCTTAAACTTTGTTTTTATTCTTAGAAGTGTACACATTGTTTCTGCAAAATACTTTGATTGAAGTATTCCGGCATAAGTAATTTTTCCAATCGCATCCCCCTCTTCGTTCATAAGCTTTGTCGCTGTCGCCTCCAAAATTCCGGCGATTTCATAAGGCATAAAATTAGTACTCATTTTGTTCTCCTTCTGTTAAGTAAGTTTATATATTTATAAACTTAATATCTTCGTATTAAACGCATTCCCCGAGCAAATTTCGCTCGGGGAATGGTTTCACTTCTTCTTGATGGCGTCTACCATTGCTTTAAGCTTGTCCGCCGCCGTCTCGACGATTACGGTTTCCGGAGTCTCATCGGCCCCACAGTCTGCGCCTTGACCGGACGGCTGTTCCGCCGCCTCGGTTTTTGCATTTGACTGCAAACCGTCCGCGCCGTCCGTATTGTTCTCCGCCTGCTCGAGCACCCCTTCGATCACATCGACGACCGGCTCTACATTTGCCTTTTTCGCAATCGCATGGATGATCGCCGTTGCAAGTTTGCGTGTGGGCTGAAACAGCAGCCAATAGACCAGCATCGTCCCGACGCTGAAACAGACAATGAGCAAAACAAACAGCTCCTCATCCTCCACGTGCATGAAGTTTTCCAGCCATATGTACAACCCGAGCGCCGCG
This sequence comes from uncultured Clostridia bacterium, assembly GCA_944340905.1. Classification (GTDB taxonomy): domain Bacteria; phylum Bacillota; class Clostridia; order Christensenellales; family Borkfalkiaceae; genus Gallimonas. The sequence continues at coordinate 5,597 of CALVLT010000055.1, read as the reverse complement.
AGGAGGAGCGCCATCGGGGTGAAGATATATTCTTTCACATTGCCCGATATGTCTTTTCCCGCCCGCTTCGCGATCGCACAAACGACAAGCTTTGCGATGGACGTGATGCCGACCGCCGCGACAGAGATCGCCGCGCAGACGCCGTACAAAAGCACCTGCTCTTTCATGATGAATTACGCCTCCTCGGTTGCAGGAAGGCTCTGCTGCGCCGCTGTCAGGTGCTGATCCACCGACAGGAATGCCGCATCGACTTCCGCTTCGAGCGCCGCACGCAGTTCTTCGGTCTTTTGCGCGATCGCAGCATTCTTCTGCTGCTGCAGCGCAAGGATTCCCTCGGAACAAGTCGTCTCCTGCTGCTGCTTGAACGCAGCAAGCGGACCGGCTTCGATCTGCGCCCAGCGTTCCTGCTTGAACGCCTGCTTCTCCGCCTCCAGATTGGCGCGGAGATTTGCCAGCTTTTCCTCGAAATTGGTCATGGTTCCTTCTCCTTTTTCTGTATTATAAAACGGATGCCCGTTTTATTCCGTTTCCTTTTCACCGTCGATCCATGACGGGGCCGCGGGCGCAGACAGCGTCTGCGGCGCATCCAGCCACATTTCATACCAGACGGACAATTCCGACTTTTGTTCTGCCGTCAGTTTTTCGTACCACAGCTCCCCCCTGTTGACGATGGGAAAGCACTCCGCCGCCCGACGTCTCCGCAATTCGGCCTTTTGGCGCTCCACGATCTCTGTTGCCGTATACGGCACATAGACGTAGATGTCCTCTGTTTCGTCCCATGCCTCTTTTGCGGGCGTTGCAGCGATGCGTTTCAAGTCTCTGCCCTTGGGGACGGAGGTCGTCTCGCCCGTCTCAGGGTCGGTGATCTCGTTGGTGTAGACCGCAGTCACTTCGTACCACCTCTCGCCGATCTGTGTGACCGTCTTGCCCTCGCCTTGGAGCGCCAGCGCGTTCTCTTCTTCCGTCGCGCCCGCCACCGCATCGTGATGGGCGAGGAGCAGCTTGTCCTCTGCCAGCCGCCCGAGCGTCAGGTCATACTCCGTCAGCTCCTGCGTCTTGTCCTGATTGAATACTCTTTTTTCCATAATAAACTCCTTTCTTTTTATGCTTTTCTCCATGCGTAGACTGTGTTGGAACCTATCGAGAAACTCCCGAGTCTTGTCCAATCCCCGCCGATGATGGACGCGGGAGAGGTGTTGGTTGTGCTGAAATAGATAGGAACCTGTATTTCATGAACGATTTGTCCGCTGTACGGAATAAAGGGGTAAATATGATTCCCGCTGTTTAACATAATTTGGACGGTCGCTGTATATATTTTTGTCATGACCCCTATTGTTGTTGGTTCCGTTAGGGTGAATGTTGCCGTTTCTCCGCTATCGTCCAATGAAAAAAGCCATGTACCGTCGCTCCTCCACGCTTGCGTCAAAAATGCAGGATTTTTTGTCCCCGATACGATTTCAATCGACACCGTATACGTTCCAGCAGGGAGCATGATAAACACATCAGAATTGTTATAGCCCCACGATCTCGAATCGCTTGAATTGATTCCTACAAACTGCCCTTCATCATTGATCGTGTATCTATCACCGATTCCTGTTCCGCTCCAAGGATTCAGCAAATTCAATGTCCGAACGATCTCGTCGCGCGCCTTTTCGCTCATATATGCGTCAAGCGTGTTCAGCGGCACATTCTCGGGCACGGTTTCCGTATAGGTCACGCCGTCCCACACGCGCGTGATGGTGACGGTGCCGTCGCCGTTTTCCACGTAACTGTCCCCCTCGCCGATGTTGTACATGGATGTCGGGGAATAGGTCGCTTTCTTTGCCTGCAGATCGTCCCCGTTGAGTTTCGAAATTGTTGCCATAGCCCATAAAACTCCTTTTTTTGATTTTCATGGGCTGATTTGGTTTATGCGACGCGTTCCCAGGCGTATACGGCGCGGTAGGGAGGCAAAATAGAGAATGGCGCACCATCTCCCGACGGATGTGCGTCCCCCGCAAGATTTGTCAATAATACATTGTTCTGCGTCTCCCCTGGAGTCCACACAATTCCGGCTCCGTCCGTATCATATTTTAAGTATGATGTATTATAGACGGCTGACTCAAACGATTGAGCAAAAACAGCGCCGCTTCCGTTTACATACGCATAAAGTTCATGTGTGTGCGATCCGTTATTTGCACTTGTCAATGCTACTTCTGCTGCGCCGCCTGTGCTGCCTGCCGCGTAGGTAGTCCCCGCGCACAGCAAGAATACGTCCTCAATTCGCTCCCACGATCCGCCCATGAAAGACGCGGGAGACACATTTTCAGACGATAGATAAATACGCCCTACCGGGTAGTATGTATCAAGTAATGTCTCCCCCCCCATCACGATAGGGTTGCCGCCTAACTGACTGATTTGCATAGCTGTTCCTCCTTATTGTTCTTCGATTCCGATGATGAGATTGTACGTTCCGTCCGCGAGCTGCTGATAGGTTCCTATGACCTTCCCTGCCGTCATTTCCGGATATGAACCGTCTTTATCTGCCTTTTTGGCAAGTTCTCCGGTCGTCCCCGTATTATCCCGCGCCTGTTTTTTCTGCTGGTCAGTAAGCGTCTGCACCTCGTTGAAATGCACCGCGCCCGCATCCACGCCGCTCTCCCCGCGCGGAATCTTTGCCACGAAATCCAGAAGAACTTTATTTGTTCCCTCTTCATGACGGGTGCTGACGTCAAAATCCGCATCCAGCCCCGCGTCAAGCGTCTGTGTCGTGACATTCCCCACCTCGATATTGACATCCCCGCCGCCCGATCCGTAGAGAATATCGAGCGTCTTGGTGAGATTGGAGATCGTGCCGTCCGGATTGTGCGTAAAACTTGCCAGCTCCGCCTGATAGGTTCCGGTGTCGTTCTGATACAGCGGATTCTGTACGAGCGGCTGCGGCGTTCGGATGAAGAACGAGAAGTCCACGTCTCCGTTTGACGCGAGCGTCACCTGCGCCACGATCTGATAGGACGTCGGGTTGAGCGGAACGGAAGAGATCGCGAGCGTCTCAAGCCCTGTCACCTTGATGCGGATGCCGTGCAGAATGAGAAGTCCCGGGGAAATGCCGATCGCGCTGCCCGCCGCCGTCAGGGAACACTCGGCGAGCACCCCGCCCACGATGCCGTCGCGACCGCCTGCCGCAAAGTTGTTGAATGCGCCGCCGTCAATATTCTGATTGTCAACGCCGTTCTGTTCGAGAATCTTATAGCTCATAACCAACCCTCACTCGATGATTTTATATACTTTCGTCAAATACACTCCTTCCACGCTTTCAACCAAGCCGCCTGTCCCTTTAATCACACCACCGATCGTGATCCTTCCGTTATATAACTTAAACGCTGCGCCAAGTAACTCATTTGTATTAATTCTCTGCGTTGCTGCTTCATTTGACGACGGCGACGCCCGAATATAAGTAATATAGACAGCATCTGCCATTTGATCAAAATTTTGTTGTATTCTGCAAAAACCACGAAGGGTATAATGATCGGGACCGCCTCGTGTGTTAAACATAAAATGAGCTTCCACGATATCATCGTCTTGAATATTCTCCGAAAAATAAACATCCGCCGGGCCTTTCGTATATCCGCTCCAAATCAATTTTTTCTGCGGAATCACTGCGTCGCCTATTTTCAAAATGCCGTCCGCGCCGCTCCCACGGGTAAATGCCACTCCGTTGACCTTTTTTGCATTATCCGGAATGACTGTCCCCTCTTGCAATCCTTCCTGCAATTCTCCTACAGAGTCATCAGCATACTCTCTCAAATCGTTCTCAAGTTTTTTTGTGATTTCCCCCGCGTACTCAATGGCATTCACCATTTTCTCGACATCGGCAATGATGCCTCCGGTCGCCGTAAAATGGTAGAGCAGCAGGCGCGCAGTCCCGATCGTATTGGCAGTCAGATCATCGCTTGCCGGAATATCGGGGAATCCCGCGTGGTCGGTCACTGATTTGATTTCTGCCGTTTCGGTCGCGCAGTTGACCTCCAGATATACGGAATAATACAGTTTGTTCGCAACGGATGCGGACGTGGGAATGCTGACGCCGTTCGCATCGATCTCGACCTCCCAGCCCTGCAGATTGATCACCCCGCTCTGCACGACGAATGACGTCCCACTGATCGCATATCCGATCTCCTGCCCCCTGTTCTTTACAAATCCGTCATATCCTCCATAGGCATACCGCACCATTCGCGCATCATCATGGTTGCTGACATTTGGCGTTTCGCTCTCCTGCCTGATCAAACGAATCGACATTGTTTTCTCCTATAAAATGAATGAAATTCCCGTTGTCCGGAATCCGATCTGCACCTTCTTCAGCCCCGCCGCGTCATACTGCAATTCCCCGCACGGCAAAGACTTATAGACCGCTTCCCCACGGCGTACAACTACATTGAAGCGTGACTCCAATGAAACGATCGGATCCTGTTCTCTGTCCAACAGCCCTTCGATTTCGATATTTTCCTGATACATGCTCTCTACAAGCTCTTTGAGCGCCTCGGTATCTGCTTCCGTTTTCAGGGAATCGACCTCGTCCGCATTCTCCGTCTCCTTGACCGTGACACGTCGTTTGATCGGGTAAATATCCCTGTTTGCCGGATCGTTCGTAATCGCATTCTGTGATGTCAGAATCCATCGTGTCCCCGCCGTCAGCGTTTTTGTCGCCGTGTTCAACACATAGCCCTGCGTCTCGTTGACGTCGGCCACCCACTTGCCGTAATCGTAGATGCCCCACTCCCACAGTTTGACGGCAACATCGCGGTACATGGAGCGCCCGATGCGAAAAATCACTTTCTTGGCAACAAGGTCCAGCTCCGCCGCCATGAACAGCCCGTAATACTTGAGATAGGGCGCAAAAATATCCTCCCACGCATCGTACACCGCCCATGTCTCGGCGGCAGGCGTCAGAAAATCAAATGGAACCGTCCCGACATTGTCGTTGAACGCGAGTTCGCAGACAAAGCTCCCCTGCGTGACCTGCTTATTCCACTTGGAAAATACGTGGCTCAAAAAAGCGTTGACGTCGGAAAATTCCTGTGACAGATCGAGCAGCACATCCGCTTTGAGCATCGTCTTCAAATCGGACGCCGTGATCTTGGTCTGGTTGTCCTCTGTCAGCTGCGGAACACCCGCCAAGGCGCCATAGATGTAGTTTCCTCTGTCATTTTTGATGACGACGAAGGTCGGCTGCATGTCCTCTGTAAACGCCTCGCAGGTGCATTTCAGATCGTCCAAATCAACGGCCCGGCGTGTCAAAGAATAACTTGCATTGTCCACAACAAGCGAAGCATTGTTCTTTGTCCCTTTGAAATCCTTATCGTAAAAGGAAACGATCATAAGCCGTACTGCCTCCATGATCCCGTCAGCGCTCCGGAGTTCGCCCCGTCCATCGTGATCTGGATACGGCTCTTCCCGCTCTCCGCAAACAAGAATGTATCATACGACGGATCCGTGTTTGCGCTGTACTCTTCTTCCTTTATCCCGTTAAAATACCAGATTTTTCGCGCCGCGCTGTTGATGACGAGATAATCCCCTGTCTTCAATGACAGCTCCGGAAAACTGACAATATTGTAGGC
>CALVLT010000054.1 GCA_944340905.1 uncultured Clostridia bacterium | reverse complement strand
TATATGGATTATAATAAGATTGGACCATTTTTAAAGGATTTAAGATTAAGTAAAAATATGTCTCAATATGATTTAGCAGAGCAAATGCATGTGGATCATTCGAAGATAAATCGTCTTGAAAATAATAAACGTCGTCCAACTTTTGAAGATTTGATATATTATAGTCAAATATTTAATATTTCTTTGGATGAGTTAACCGCATGCGAAAGAAAAAATAAACAAAATGAAAAGAAATTGCAAAACTCACTTTTTAAGTATTTGCAAAATCAAAATTCAAAATTTGAAAAAGCACGAAATATAGCTATATTACTAGCTATATTTGTAGTAATTAGTTTTATGGGACTAATAATGTTATACTTCTTCCAAAATTATGATACGATGAAAATTTATACGTTTTCAGGATCATCACCATCTTATGAAATAACTAACGGTTTGCTAGTTTTATAAAAAGAAAAAATTTACTTTCAAATAGGTAATATCACTCCTGAAGTCGAAAATATTAAAATTATTAGTGAAATAAATAATAAAAGACATCTAGTTTATGATGGTAAATATCAAATGATATTACAAGATAGTTATGGATATGAAAGTTTTATTTCGTATAAGGATTTTATCTGCAGTAACCAAAAATTTTATATAGTAATTAATGATGAAGAGATTCCTTTGAATTTTATCGAAGAAATTTCCAATAATAATTTTATATACATAGAAAAAAATGAAATTGGGAAAGATCAAGAGAAAGAACAGCTTTTGATACCTCCAAAAATTAAAGAAAATTTTCAATGCGATGAAAATGACAATTGCGTTTTGAAAACTGATGATTTTCTTTTGACATATAATTCTGGTTTGTTTTTTGTAAATAATAATGAAGAAAATTATACTTATAATTTGAATTTGAATGTTTTTTCCTATTTTAATTTAAAAACATTGACTAATTTTGAAGTTGCTGACAATCGAGTTAATTGTATAAAAGGAAATTGTGAAAATGCTGAAAAAATATATAATGAATTTTATAAAAATTATGTAGAAAAATATTTAAAATAAGTATAGTGCCAATTTGGCAACATTTGGAAAAACTGGTGGTGCCAAATTGGCACTACCTTTTTTCTTGATTTTATGATAAGTTTAAATCAGTAGAAGAGAAAGAGGGATTATATGAAAAGAAAAATTTTATTTGGTTTATTATTATGTGTATTTTTGGTGCCATGTGCATCTGCAAAAGAAAATTATTTTACTAATGAAAATGGAGTTAGTTTGTCTGAAAAAGAATATGATTTTTTTAGCAAATTATACTGGGAAGGATATCAAAAATCTTTGACCCAAGAAGAATATTTACAAATTAAGAATATGGATTTATTTGATCAAGAAATAGAAAAGAAAACTTATACAAATTATCCTATAACTCGTGGTAGTTCAGTAACAAGTAATTTAAGAACACTTTCAATTACAAAAGTTTGTAATAGTAGCTGTTTGAACACACTTGTTGCAACATGGATTGGAAGTCCTTTTGTAAAAAGTTATGATGTCATGGGAGTGAGATTAAATGGCCCAAGTCTTTTAACGATTAATAATTTAAGGATAGAGGGAAATAATTTTTCTCAATCCTATAATAATCCTAAAAAATTTAATAATGGTTTTGGATATTCATTTCAATTACCTAATACATCCAATATTCAAGTTTCTGTATCATTTACAACAACACAAAGCGGAACAATATATGGAAGCTATCAACATGCTATGAGTAATACGACTTCAGTAGTTAGTAATCAATATACGATCGGAGTTGGGGGATATGGAAACGTCTTTCAATTTATAGGAACTGCTAGAAATGTTTATGATAATGCTCCTGGTGTTGATATAAGTCTTTAAAAAATTTTATATAAAATAGTTTTGACAATATCTAAGTCATGAATTAGATATTGCATTATGAGAAAGGAAAAGGTGATATGGAAGTAAAATAAACTTAATTTTTTTAGAAAAGGAGGATGTAAATGAAAAAATTAAGATATTGGTTAATAGGTTTATTGCTAATTATGGGTAGTTTGGGAGTAATCCCAGCAGCTTCAGCTGCAACTATGCCAGCTTATGGAAATTATAAGTTGACTTGGAATATTGAAAGTATATATTATTATATAGACCAGTCAGCTCCTGGATACTCAGGAACTATAGCCGCTGCTGCTAACAATTGGGTTTATACTGGTTTAGGTTATAATAAATTATATCCAAATACTAGAACTTATAATAAAACAAATAGTGCAGTCGATTTTTATGCAGCATTTTATGGAAATTATGCTTTTACTGCTATGACCGAAACTTACAAAAGAGTAAATGGGAATGCGGTTAGTGTTGGATGGGTTGAGGTTCCAAATAGAACTGGTACTGGTGTTCCTGCGGAAAATTATTTGTTTGCTGAAATTCATATAAATAATGATATTTTTGATGGATATACTGACTTTAATCAACGACAAGGTATCATTGCTCATGAATTTGGCCATGCTTGGGGATTAGGACATAATCCAGAAAATCCAAATAGTATTATGTATAACT
>CALVLT010000053.1 GCA_944340905.1 uncultured Clostridia bacterium | reverse complement strand
TGGAGCTGATAGCGGGATTTGAACCCGCGACCTCGTCCTTACCAAGGACGTGCTCTACCTACTGAGCCATATCAGCAAATGAAGTTTTTGCCGAATTTTGAGGGGTTTCGGCATACCCCGTTTTATGCGCCGATATTCCTTACCAAGGACGTGCTCTACCTACTGAGCCATATCAGCAAATCTGCGGTTTGTGTGTCAGACAAGACACTTTAACAGTATAATAAAAAGCGGGCGATTCGTCAAGCGATTTTCCCGCCTTCCGTGAAATCGGCGCAAGTTTTTTTATTGCCTGCGCCGTTCGCCCCTGCCCGCTGCGTCAATAAAAAACGGGCAGGGGCATATACTGTTTGCGTGAAACGTATTCTCTTTACGGGCGGCGGGAGCGCGGGACACGTTGTGCCCAATCTCGCCGTCATGCAGGAACTCAAAGACAATTACCGGCTCGCCTACATGGGCACGGACGGCATCGAACGCGGGCTTGTCGCCTCCTTCGGCTGCCCCTATTTTGTTGTGAACTGCCCCAAGCTGGAGCGCTCGCTCACGCCGAAGAACCTTGCCATCCCCTTCCGCCTTGCTGCGGCGCAGCGACAGGCGCTCGGGATCCTGCAGGAACGCCGCCCCGACCTTGTCTTTTCCAAGGGCGGCTATGCGAGCTTTCCCGCCGTATGGGCAGCGCAGAAACTGGACGTGCCCGTTCTGACGCATGAGAGCGACCTGTCCCCCGGGCTTTGCACGCGGATGATCGCTAAAAAATGCCGCTATGTGCTGACCTCCTTTCCCGAGACGGCAAAAAAGTTCAAAAACGGACGGTGCGTCGGCTCCCCCATCCGCCGCGCCCTGTACGGCGGCGACCGACGTGCGGCGCGCGCAAAATACGGCTTGGGGGAAAAGCCCGTTCTGCTCGTCCTGGGCGGAGGCAGCGGCAGCCGCATGCTCAACGAGGCGGTGCGCAAGAACCTGCCCGCCCTGCTCCCCCGCTTTGTCGTACTGCACCTGTGCGGAAAGGGCAATCTGCTGCCCGATGCCCCGCGCGGGTATGTGCAGCGGGAATTTGAGACGGACATGGCGAGCGCATACGCCTGCGCGGATATCGCCCTCTCACGGGCGGGCAGCAACACAGCATTTGAGCTGATCTCCCTCGGAATACCCGCTCTGCTCGTGCCCCTCGAACATGCCTCGCGCGGCGATCAGCTGGAAAATGCGCGCTACTTTTCCGAACGGGAGCTATGCGTCATGCTGCGCGAAGGGCAGCTTGGCGAACTTTCTTCCGCCCTGCTCTGCCTGTACGGGAACGCAAAGGTACGCGCCGCGCTGAAACACTGCGCAAACCGCAGCGGAACGGACGCGGTCGTGGACGTCATCCGCGAAGTCATCGGCTGACGCTGCCGAAGATGTCCCCCTGAATATAGACCTCCGGCACATCGCCCAGGAGCACGCTCTCCGCAATGAGTACCTGCGACAGGGTGGAAAAGTTTGTCTTGCGCCCGGGCAGAACGACGGAGATCTCTGCCGTGACCTCGAGGTAGACGCTGTGCCGCGTCTGATTGATGCCGGCGCTTTCAAAGCCGGACACAAAGCGGCCGGTGACGACGGCAACGGGGATCAGCTCGATGGTGACGTCGGGGCCAAACCCCGCAAGCGCCTCGATGCCCGTGAACGCCCCGAGCGGAATGCGGATGCCCTCCTCCCCCATCGCCTGCAGCTTTTTCTGTGCGAGGTACGCCGTGTCCCGCGCAATGCGGTTGATCTCATAGGAATTTGCCGTGAGCGCAAGAATCTCCCCCGTGCTGCTGCGTTCGACGGTGACAAGGTCGTCATAGCGCATGCTGTCCGCAAGCGTCTCGGAGACCGCCTCGTTGACCGCGGTGACGGTGCGGGCGCGCATCGTCTCCTCCGTGACGGCGAGCATGACGCTCGTCACGCTGAAATAGACGAGCAGACCCAATCCGAGAACGAGCAGCAGGCACAGGATGCCTGTCACGCGGCGCACGATGCGGTTTTTGCGCGAACGATACTTCACATACCATTGTATGCGTCTGTCGCCGCCCGCATGCGTCGCAGTGCAGGAACACAGCTGCAAGGAACAGGAAAAACGGAGCGCCGAAACGCTCCGTTTTCCGTTCATCTTTGGTTGTTTGCTCAGTCGTTCGACTCGTAGTAACAGTCGGAACGCTGCGTGGGAGGCATGGTTTCGCCTTCGCCCACGTAGATGGTGTTGACCACATTGCCCTGGGAATCTACAACGTTGTAGGACCCCGTCTTGGGGCAGGTATCACCGCAATTGAGTCTCATGATTCACCTCCGATACTCCTATGTTGCGCAGGATACGGGAGGTTATGCACGCTATCAGAAAATTCCCAGCGCGTTCAGCCAGAAACAGGTGAGCGACAGGCAGACGAGGTACACGCTGAACCACATGTAATTGGCCTTGCGGATGACGCGCAGCATCAGCTTGATGGCGAGGAACCCGAACACCGCCGCAAACATCACGCCGACCGCGATGCCGATAAATCCGTTCGTGCCGATCTGCGTGGCGGCGGACGGCTCTTTGATGATGTCGTACACTTCCACCGCAAAGCTGCCCAGAATGACGGGGATGCTCATGAGGAAGGAAAACTTTGCCACGTCCTCCCTTTTTGCGCCCGTGAGCGTGCCCGCAACGATGGTGGAACCGCTGCGCGAGATGCCCGGGAAGAGGGCGACTGCCTGCATCAGTCCCATGGAGACGGAGTGTTTCCAGCCGAGCGTCTGCGGCGCCTTCTGCCGCTTGGCGACCAGTTCCGCCACGAGCAGTAAAAGCCCCGTCACCGCAAAGCAGACGGCAAGATTGAGAAGTGCCGTATCATTTGCTTGTGGGTCAAACCACGCCTCGATTTCGTCCTTGAAGAACAGTCCCACCAAGCCTGCGGGAATGGTGGCGACGATGAGCATGAG
>CALVLT010000052.1 GCA_944340905.1 uncultured Clostridia bacterium | reverse complement strand
GAATGAGCCCGGTTGGGTACCGTACTCATTCCCATACAATCTAATATTTTTTGTCCAAACTTTGGGGGTCACTTCATAATCCTGTGCGGGCGGCGCTTTGCAGTTGTTCAAAATGATTTTTCAGCAATGCTGATATCTGTCAATGTGCTCCGTGCTCTGTCGGGGCAGCGATCATTTCCCGAACAGCGTTCTGATCATATCGGAGACGTAGCGCGCGGGGACAAGTTCGATTTTTCCCTTGAACTTTTCGCATGCCTTCATGTTCTTTTCGGGCAGGATGACGCGCTGAAAGCCCATCTTCAGGCATTCGTTCACGCGCTTGTCCGCAAAGTTCACGCCGCGCACTTCGCCCGTCAGGCCCACTTCCCCGAACACCGCCGTGTACTTGTCCACGGGGGTCATCTTTTCCGCGCTCGCAAGGGCGGCGCACACGGCAAGGTCGGCGCTCGGCTCGCTCAATCGGATGCCGCCCATCGCGTTGAGATAGATGTCCTGCGTTCCGAGGGGCAGCCCGCACCGCTTTTCCAGCACGGCGATGAGCACCACCAGGCGGTTGAAGTCCACGCCCAGCGACATGCGGCGGGGCAGCCCGTAGGCGGTCTTGCACATGAGCGTCTGAATTTCCACCATCATGCACCGGTTCCCCGTCTCGCTCGGCGTGACCACGGCGCCCGCCGCCTCGCCTCGGCTGTCCGAGAGGAAGAGAGAGGAGTAGTCGGAAAGCCCGAAGATGCCCTCGCCCGTCATTTCAAACACGCCCACTTCCTGCACCGAGCCGAACCTGTTCTTGACTGCGCGCAAAATTTTGAAGTTCTCCGTGCGCTCGCCCTCGAAGTAGAGCACGGCGTCCATGATATGTTCGAGCACCTTGGGTCCGGCCAGCGTGCCCTCCTTGGTGACGTGTCCCACGATAAAGAAGGTGATGCCGCGCGACTTTGCGATGCGCATGAGGCGGGAGGCGCATTCTCGCACCTGCCCGACGCTGCCCGCCGCCGACGTGAGTGCGTCGGTGTAGATCGCCTGAATGGAGTCTACGACCACATATTCGGCGTCCAGAATGGCCTCCTCCGCGTTCTCGAGGTTGGTCTCGTTGAGCAGCATCAGGGTGTCCGCGTCGATCTTCAGCCGCTCGCAGCGCAGTTTCACCTGCGAACAGCTCTCCTCGGCGGAGAGGTAGAGCACTTTGTGCTCTTTGGAAAGGTGCGCGGCGACCTGTGTCAGAAGGGTGGATTTTCCGACGCCCGGGTCGCCGCCCACAAGCACGAGCGAGCCGCGCACGATGCCGCCGCCCAGCACCACGTCCAGCTCGGCTATGCCCGATGAGACGCGCTCATATTTTTCGTACTTGACCTGCGAGAGGGGAAGGGCGCGCGATAGGGCGGGGCGCATGCCCTGTCTTTTGGCGGCGGGCGCGGCGGGGGCTATGGGTTCTTCGGCAAGCGTGTTGAACTTGCCGCATTCGGGACACCTGCCCAGCCACTTGGGCGAGGTATACCCGCACTCCGCGCATACAAATTGTGTGGTGTTTTTCGGCATAGGCTTTTCCTTTCAGCTCTATTCGTTTGAGTGACGCGAACGAATGTATAGTAAGTGCTGTTCTTTGGTAATTGGATAGCGTTCCAGATGAGACCGTAATGTACGATATGCCCGATCTTGTTCGGCGGGTGTAATATCAGATCCTTCTGTTTCAAGGATATGTGCAAGCTCAAAAGGAGTGCAGACATAGGAGCTGTCTATGTGGTAAGTATTGCCTTGAACAAAAACAATGCGCCCGATAATTTGAACCCGTTCTGTCAGTCGGCGATATAAAATTTTTTCTACGAATCTGATATGTGTTTTATTTTGTTTAACAGGCGAGAATTTCTTATGGGTTACGTTTCCGTCCGCCAAGACTTGCGTCCATTTTTCCTGTTCGTCGTCTCCGTATATCTCTCCTCCCCAATTTTTTGTTTCGATGACAAAAACGCCGCGTGAACCGATAAAGATATGATCGATCTCACAGGAGCTCTTTAGGTTGGGATCATACAAAATGATGTCATTCATCAGGTGATCGTGTTCATTTTTGCAAAGACTTGTAAGAAGTTCTGCGACATAGTCTTCGCCTTCTTTGCCGCTGTCTTTTGGAGCAGGAAGCAGTGCGTGACTTCCGCATAAGCGCCCTAAAAGGGCAATGAGAAAGATCACGAAAAAAATAAAAATGAAGATAATACAGACTATTAAAAATGGATTCATCTTATTGTTTTTACATTTTCAAGCAGTACCGTTGCAAAGCAGGTGATTCCCTTTTCTTCCCCGACGTAACCGAGCTTTTCATTGGTGCCTGCGGCGATCCCGACGGCGGAAAGGGGGAGGGAGAGGGCGGCGGCAAGGCTGCGTCTCATTGCCTCGATGTGCGGCGCAAGGCGGGGGCGCTCGGCGACGATGGAGATGCTCACGTTTTTGGCGCGCAGACCCTGTTCGCGGAGCATGTCCGTCACCTGCCTGAGCAGGTTCATACTGTCCGCGCCCGCAAAGCGTGCGTCCGTATCGGGAAAGAAGTAGCCGATGTCGGGCAATCCCGCTGCCGACAGGAGCGCGTCCATCAGCGCGTGAACGGCGGCGTCGCCGTCCGAGTGCGCCTTCAGGGCGTGCGTGTGGGGGACTTTCACGCCGCACAGCACGATATGGCTGCCCTCGCCGAAGGCGTGCGTGTCCACCCCGAATCCGACGCGTTCGGCAGGGGAAAAGTCCTCGGAATAGGTGAGTTTTTTGTTGGCGCGGTCTCCCCGGAAGATGTGCGGCGGCGCGATGTATGCCGCGTACACGCCGCTGTCGTCGGTGAATTCTTCTTCGCGCTTTTCTTCAAATGCCCGTTCGTATGCCCGCAGCAGGTCGTCGCGCACAAATCCCTGCGGCGTCTGCACGGCGAAAACATCTTTGCGCGCGGGGACGGACACGATGCGGCCGTCCCTGACAAGGACGGTCGTGTCCGTTGCGGGCAGGGCGCACACGCCGCTGCCGTATT
>CALVLT010000051.1 GCA_944340905.1 uncultured Clostridia bacterium | reverse complement strand
GACGGACACGATGCGGCCGTCCCTGACAAGGACGGTCGTGTCCGTTGCGGGCAGGGCGCACACGCCGCTGCCGTATTCCCTGACGCAGGCGATGCAGTCATTGATGATCTTTTTCGTGACGAAGGGGCGCGCCGCGTCGTGCACGAGCACAATGTCGCCCTTCGCCTCGCGCAGCGCAAAATAGACGCTCTGCGTGCGCAGCGCCCCGCCGATGACGGTGCGCGCGTTCGGATAGGGGGAGAGCAGCGCACGGATGCGCGCCTCGTCCTCTTCGCGGCATGTGACGAGCACCTCGTCCGCGACGGGAGAGAGGGCGCAGAGCGAATAGACGAGTACGGGCAGCCCGTTCAGCTCGCGCAGCACCTTGTTTTCGGAAAATCCCGCGCGCGCGCCCCTGCCTGCCGCGCACACAATGGCGGTGACGGTGCTCACGCGATCACCTCGTACAGCGACGCTGCGTCCTCCTTTTTCACCGTCTCGCGCACGTCAAGGATGCGGAATTTCAACGTGCCCGCGGCAAAGGAAAGCTCCACCACGTCGCCCGCCTTCACGCGGTAGGCGGGCTTTACCTCCCGTCCGTTGACGGAAATTTTGCCGGCGGAGGCCGCCTCCTGTGCGACGGTGCGCCGCTTTAAGATCCTGGAAACTTTCAAAAATTTGTCGATTCTCATCTTTTTTGCACGAATCCCCGAAAAATTAAAAATTTTCGCCCAAAAGCGTTTGACATCTTTTCGCGCGCGGGCTATAATAACATACTGTATCATTATGCACAAAATGCGTTTTTGCGCCTTTTTGCACGATTTGCTGCATGTTCCGGGCGGGCATTCTTCGCCGCGTTTTCCTCTATTATAGCGCAATCGGGCGCGCTTGTAAAGGGACGGGGAGCATTTTTTATCAGGACAATCCGATTTTTATCGATGAAAAGATATACTCGGTAGATCGTAACAAAAAAAACGAAAAAGGAGTATATTGCCGAGATGAACTTACCCATTCAGAAGTACGGGAAGACGGAGCGGCGCAAGTTCGGGAAGATCAACGAAGTCATCGACATTCC
Organism: uncultured Clostridia bacterium; assembly: GCA_944340905.1. GTDB lineage: Bacteria > Bacillota > Clostridia > Christensenellales > Borkfalkiaceae > Gallimonas. The sequence continues at coordinate 3,348 of CALVLT010000051.1, read as the reverse complement.
CAACCTCGTCGAGATCCAGAAGGACAGCTACGATTCGTTCGTGCAGGAGGGGATCTCCGAGATCTTTGAGGATTTTTCGCCCATCACCGACTTTTCAGACCACTTCGAGCTGCACTTTTTAGGGCATGAGTTCGGGGACACCCCCAAGTACGACGAGAAGGAGTGCCGCAACCGCGATGCGACGTATGCGCTGCCGCTGCGCGTGAAGGTGCGCCTCGTCAACAAGGTGAAGGACGAGATCATCGATTCCACCGTCTTTATGGGCGATTTCCCGCTCATGACGGAGAACGGGTCCTTCATCATCAACGGCGCCGAGCGCGTCATCGTCTCCCAGCTCGTGCGTTCGCCCGGCGTCAACAACGTTGCCGAGACGGACAAGACGGGTAAGAAAATTTATGAGACGACGGTCATCCCCAACCGCGGGGCATGGCTGGAATTCAAGCAGGACCCCCAGGGCGTTCTGTGGGTGAGTGTGGACAGGAAGCGCAAGCTTACCGCCACGGTGCTTCTGCGCGCCCTCGGCTACGGCTCCAACCGTGCGCTGGAGGAACTGTTCGGCGGGGACAGGATGATCGCCGCCACCATCGAGCGCGACGAAAAGGAGACGCCGCCCATCCGCACGGAGTCGGACGGCCTCATTGCGCTCTACCGCCGCCTGCGCCCCGGCGAGGTGCCCACCGAGGATTCGGTGCGCCAGCACCTGAATAACCTCTTCTTCGATCCGCGCCGCTACGACGTGGTCAAGGTGGGGCGCTATAAGTTCAACAAAAAGCTCAATCTCGCCTACCGCCTGCCCGGGCAGCGCGTGGCGGACGACATCTTCCACCCCGAGACGGGCGAACTGCTCGCCTCCAAGGGGGAGCGCGTCACCGAAGAGCAGGCGCGCATCATTCAGAACGCGGGCATCGGGACGGTGGACGTGCTCGTCAACGACCCCGTGGACGGGGAGATCCGCCACAGGATCATCTCCAACAACACCATCGATTTTTCGGCGGTGTCCGATAAGAACCCCAAGGCGTTCGGGCTGCTCAGGACCATCTACTATCCCAACTTCAGATTCTCCCGCGAGATCGCCGAGGCATGCAAGACGATGAGCGTGGAGGAGGTCGCGGACAAATACCTCGACGAGATCAACGCCATCTACTATACGCGCGAGACGGCGCCCGAGGCGGATGAAAAGCAGGAGGACAAGAAGAACCGCGAAAAACGCAGGGACAACCGCCTGAAGTTCGTTACGGCGTGCAAGCTCTTCCACGAGCTGCTCGCGCGCGACGACAACGAACAGACGGCGCAGGTGGACCTGGAGGCAGAGACGCGCGTGATGGGCGTTTCCCCCGCGGAAAAGAAACTCATCAAGCCGCTCGTCGAAAAACTCAACCACAAGTGCATCACGGTGGACGACATCGTCGCCGCAGTCTCTACCAACCTCGATCTGCAGTACGGCATCGGCTCCATCGACGAGATCGACCACCTCGGCAACCGCCGCGTGCGTTCGGTGGGCGAACTGCTGCAGAACCAGCTGCGCATCGGCATGTCCCGCCTCGAGCGGCTCATCAAGGAGCGCATGGCAACGGCGGATCCCATGGAGGTCACGCCTTCTTCCCTCATCAACGTGCGGCCCATTTCGGCGGTCATCCGCGAGTTCTTCGGTTCCTCCCAGCTCTCGCAGTTCATGGACCAGACCAACCCCATCGCGGAGCTCACGCACAAGCGCAAGCTCTCCGCGCTCGGCCCGGGCGGCCTCAACCGCGACCGCGCCACCTTTGAAGTGCGCGACGTGCACCACTCCCACTACGGGCGCATGTGTCCCATCGAGACGCCAGAAGGCCAGAACATCGGCCTCATCTCCTCGCTCGCGACCTTTGCGAAGGTCAACGAGTTCGGTTTCATCGAGGCGCCCTACCGCAAGGTGGACAAGGAGACGGGCATCGTCACAGACCATGTGGATTACCTGACGGCGGACGAAGAGGACCGCTACGTCGTCGCACAGGCGAACGAGCCGCTCGATGAAGAGGGGCGCTTTGTCAACGCGCGCGTCGGCTGCCGCCACAGGGAACTCATCACCGAGATGCCCAGAGAGGCGATCGACTACATGGACGTCTCTCCCAAACAGCTCGTGTCCGTGGCAACGGCGCTCATTCCCTTCCTGGAAAACGACGATACAAATCGTGCTTTGATGGGCTCGAACATGCAGCGCCAGGCGGTGCCGCTCCTCAAGACGGAGCCGGCGATCGTCGCGACGGGCATCGAGGAGGCCATCGCCCGCGATTCGGGCGTCATGGTGCGCGCGAAGGAGGCGGGCGTGGCGATCGGCGTCTCGTCCAACCTCATCCGCATCCGCGAGGACAGCGGCTTTATCGCGGAATATCCCCTGAAGAAGTTCGAGCGCTCCAACCAGGGCACCTGCCTCAATCAGCGGCCCATCATCTCCACGGGGGACAGGGTCGCCAAGGGCGAGGTCATCGCGGACGGCCCCTCCACCTGGGGCGGCGAACTTGCTCTGGGCAAGAACATCCTCGTCGGATTCATGGAGTGGGAGGGCTACAACTACGAGGACGCCATCCTCATCTCCGAAAAGCTGGTGCAGGACGACGTGTTCACCTCCATCCACATCGAAGAGCATGAGACGGAGGCGCGCGATACCAAGCTGGGCGAGGAGGAGATCACGCGCGACATTCCCAACGTCGGCGACGACGCCCTCAAGGACCTGGACGAGGACGGCATCGTGCGCATCGGCGCGGAGGTCGGCTCCAACGATATCCTCGTCGGCAAAGTCACCCCCAAGGGCGAGACCGAACTCACCCCCGAGGAGCGCCTGCTGCGCGCCATCTTCGGCGAAAAGTCGCGCGAAGTGCGCGATACCTCGCTGCGCGTGCCGCACGGCGAGGGCGGCATCGTCGTGGACGTCAAGATCTTCACGCGCGAGAACAAGGACGAACTTTCGCCCGGCGTCAACAAGCTGGTGCGCGTCTACGTTGCGCAGAAGCGCAAGATCCAGGTGGGCGACAAGATGGCAGGCCGCCACGGCAACAAGGGCGTCATCTCCCGCGTGCTGCCGCAGAGCGATATGCCCTTCCTGCCCGACGGAACGCCCCTGCAAATTCTTTTGAATCCCCTGGGCGTGCCCTCGCGTATGAATATCGGACAGGTGCTCGAAGTGCACCTCGGCTATGTGTGCCGTCAGCTGGGCTGGAAGATCGCCACGCCCGTCTTTGACGGCGCCACCGAGAAGGACATCGAGCAGCTGTTCGCGGAAAACAATCTGTTCAACCCCGAAGGCAAGGTGGACGGCAAGTTCCAGGTGTTCGACGGCAGAACGGGCGAACCGTTTGAAAACCGCGTCACCAT
>CALVLT010000050.1 GCA_944340905.1 uncultured Clostridia bacterium | reverse complement strand
TTTTTGCGGTGCAATTTGATATTATATAGGCAATATAAAGACTGATGCGTGTAGCCTTTTCGTTCACAAATCACAGAAAAGCGAAGCACCTAAAAGGGTACTTCGCTTTTTTCGTGTGCCTTAAAACACACGAAGTGTTTGAGCGCTTCGCGCGTCAACAGTGGCGCGCGCGGCGCGCGCAGGAAAAGAGATAACGCACGGCGCGGCGATATGCTGTTTCGTCGGGCTGTTCCCTCTTTTTGCGCGTCCGTATTCCGATGAATGGGCTCTGAAGAGCTGTCTGAACAATTTTTCGTTAAAATAAAGAAAAGATGCAAAAAAGCAGGGCGGAGCGCGTGTCTATTGAGTAAGAGATGTTTTTTGGCGCTTCTGTGCGCCGGCATGAGGAACTCATCATGAATGTATTCAGGAATTTTGGCCATGCGATGGGGATGGTGCTCAGGAATATCCGGAGCTACCTCTTTCTCTCGATGACGGTATTGCTGTCGTTCTGCTTTCTGTTGGTGTATTTGATCGCAACGGACAGCGAGACGTACAACACCTATAAGGATATTTTGGCGCGCAACCCCGAAACGAGCATTCTGCAGATCCTGAATGACGATCATTCCTACGAGGGGATCCAAGAAGGGCATCTTGCCGTGCGGGACCATCTTTCGCGCATCCCCGATTCGCACTTTTCCATGATCTATCGCAGCCCCTACAGTGCGCGCTTTATTCAGTCGGTGTACTTTGAGGTCGTATTCATTGAGGATGACGCCTTTGGCACCGCGCAAGAACCGTTCTCCGAGGTGGAACCGCTCGATGTGCGCCTTTCGGACGGGCAGGCATTGGCAAACGAGGCGTTCTACGAATGGATGCAGCTCTCTACGGGCGAAGAGCATCCGTCGCTTGCCTTCGACTATCCCTTCGACGACGGAACGATGGAGCGTGTTTCGGTAACGCTCGTGGGTGGAAGGCGTTCCAATACTGCCGCGCCTTCGGTCGTGAACGGTTCGCTCACGGGCGGTGCCGTGCTGTATCTTCCATATTCTACCATGCTCCATCTTTTGGAGAGCGGGCCGATAGATTGTATGAACTCCTTTCTCATCGTATATGCGCCCGCAGAATATCAGGAAGCCGTCTACGATTATGCCAAGACCAGCCCCTATGTGCAGGGATACGGCAGTTATAATCTCATGTCGATCAACGCGGCAAAGCTTTCGATCCGTTCGGCGATCGGGCAGCGCTCGCTGATGCTCTGCTTCTTTTATGTCATCCTTGCCGTCAACCTCTACGGGAGCTTCCGCAACGCGCTGAACGACCGGAAGTTCGAGATCGGCGTCAAGCGGGCGATCGGCGCCTCCAAAGCAAACATTGCGGCGCAGTTCACGGCAGAGGGGCTCATCGTGATCGTGGGCAATCTGCTGCTTTCGGTCTACCTCGTCTTAACGGGGTTTCTGATCTATAAGACCATCCGGAAGGCGCAGGGGATCGTTTACACGATCAGCCTCGGCTGGAGCGCGCTGGCGGGGTACATCATCTGCTGCCTTGCCTTAGCGCTGCTGTTCAGCCTCATCTTTGCATGGCAGACCTCCAAAGTCAACGTGATCGACAATTTAAGGGCGGAGTAAGGAGAAAATCATGGCTAAGAAACTCAAAACGATCGCTGTGATCATAGCATTTCTGATCGCATTTGCACTTCCCGTGGGGCTGGTGATCGGTCTCTCCGAGGCGGAAAAACAGGAATATCAGCCCGTGGAAGGGTTCGATTTCAGCGGCGATTATGCCTACGGGACTGTCGTTCAGCCCGAATATCGCACCATGCGCGAATATATGCTCGTTTCGGGCACCTATATGCCATACGCAACGCAGTTTGTCGATCTTTCGTCGTACAGCGGCCTGCGCTTCTATATCGAGGCGGGGGATGAGGTCGCCGCAGGGCAGACGATCGCCGTTGCGGACGGGGGCGAAGAGGTGCTCTCGCCGATCGCGGCGCTGGTGGACGGGATCGACGTGTCGGGCGGATATGTGCGGCTTCTGCGCCTCGAGGAGGTCGCGCTCGAATGTTATGTTTCGCGCTCGTATGCCGACCTCATCGAGCAGATGCAGGGGACGCTCACCGACGAAAACGGAGAAACGGTGGAGCTCTTATTCCGCTCTTTGCAGGTGACGGACGGAAACGTGCTCGTCCGCCTGAAGTCGGGCATGAGCGGAGACGTGGGCAGAACGGGCGCGTTCAAGCTATACACGGGTACCGTGTATGAGAATGTGCTCTGCGTGCCGGGCGGCTGCCTCTACACCAACAACGCCGGTGAAACGTGCGTGCGTAAGGTGAATGCAGACGGCTCCGTCATCGGCGAGCAGGTCGTAGCCACCGGTTATTCCGACGGCGAATATATTATGATCACTTCGGGCATCTCCGCAGGGGATCTCCTCGACGGCGGCGCTTCCGCATACTACGGGTGAGCGTATGCAGCAATTTGAGATCAGGCTGGAGCACATCCGCAAGAGCTATCTGCGCCCCGTGCTCACCGACATCAACTTGACGCTGAACAACGCAAGCTATACGGCGATCGTGGGGAAGTCGGGCTCGGGCAAGAGCACGCTCATGAACATTTTAGGGCTCTTGGAGAGCTTTGACGGCGGCACTTATACTTTCGACGGCGAAGAGATCGTCTCGGGGAAGGACTATCATAAGCTGCGCCTTTCCAAGTTCGGGTTTATCTATCAGTCGTATAACCTCGTGCCGACGCTGACGTGCGAAGAGAACATCCTGCTGCCCACGCTGTATGCGGGGACGGGCGCGGGCAATCTCGACTATGTGGTGCAGACGCTCGGCATCGAACAGCTTCTGAAGGTGCACGTCAACGTGCTTTCGGGCGGCGAAAAGCAGCGGGTGGCGATCGCGCGGGCGCTCATCCTGGATCCCGCGCTCCTCATCGCGGACGAGCCGACGGGCAACCTCGATCCCGCCAACCGCGAGGTGGTGTTCGACTTGTTTGAGAGCGAGCATAAAAAGGGCAGAGGGATCGTGATGATCACGCACGACGCGGCAGCGGCCGCCCGCGCCAAGACCGTCTACCGCCTCCAGGACGGAGTTCTGCAGCCGTAAAGGGAGAAAAACATGAAAAAACGCATTTTCGGAAATCTTTTGGCCGTCGGGCTTGCGGCGATTGCGGTATTCCCGCTTGCCGCCTGTAAAGAAAAACCCTCTGCGACGGAGGGTGAACTGCTTCCGCCCGACGCAGAGGAGGCGGTCCTGCCCAGCGTTCCCGCGGAACCGCTCTATTTCGGGGACTACCGCGACGGCGTCTCCTTTGACGGGCGGGAGATGCGCGGATACCTGATCTTAGGCACACCCGTCGGAACAGACGGGGTGAGCGTGCGGGTGCCGGGCGCATCGTTCTATTATTACTCCACCGTCGAGGAGATGACGCCGCCGAAAGACGAGCGCGACGAGCTGGAGTTCTTCATGGAATACAACCATGCCGACTGGCAGGGACTCTATGATCTCTGGCACGAGGAGGGCGAGGGGGCTTACCGCGAAGTGTTGGAACAGTGGCGGGCGGTGTACGAGGAAGTGAAGGACGAAATACCGCCGCTGTACGGGTATCGGCTGACGGTGACGGAAGTGGAAGAATGGATGTACGATGCCGTGGCGACCGATCCCGAAGGGGCTGTCGGGATGGGCATCCCGAGCGATCTCATCGAGCCCTATCTGGCGGGAAAAATGCACTACTTTGCGCCCGAGCGCGAACAGGCGGAGCGGCTGACGGAGCTCGTCGTCCGCTTCGGCGACGGATCGGAGGAGACCTATTCGTTCGGATCCTTCTATGGCAGGAACGCCTTTCAGGAACGCATGGAGGAAGGAAGCATTTCCGGCATGAGTTATATGGGGAAAGCGGGCGTGTTTGCCGCCTCCTTTGCGGGGATCGCCGCGTGGGAGGGCAGCACGGTGACGACGTCTGTTCCCGTGACGGCTCATCTGCGGTCAGAGAGCGAGGAGCCCGAGTACGGCGAAATGACGCTCGAGGCGATCGAGACCGACCTTTCGCCCTTTCCCGAACTGGTCCGCAAGGGCATCCGGGTGCGATATACAACGTTCCTGGGGGTAGAGACGACCGTGGAATGGGACGGCGCTTCGCCTCTCACGCTTCCCATCTGGGGGAACAAGCGCGGCGAGGGCAGTACGGTGACGCTGGAATTTACCTATGAAGCCGAGGTGCCGCTGCCCGACTATTGCTGGGAGATCGAGTCTTTCCTGCGCTTCCGCGTGGGCGAAGAGAGCATCTGCATCTATCTGCAGGACCGCGTGTCCAACTCATTCGTGGATTCGTTGGGGGAGAAGGACGTCTCCGCGATGTATGCCGCGGCCGCCGACGGTGTGGACATCTTTGCCCGCGAGCGCATCCTCGGCAATGTGGAGATCACCACCAACACGCCTGCCGACGACTGGCGCTTTCACGGCTATTACAACGGCTGAGCGGATCTGCGGGATATTTTTGCCTGCTTCGGCGCCGGATGGGGTCATTCCGTTCCGCGGCTCTTGTATTTCGTGGGGGACATTCCGAAATAGTCCAGAAACTTTCTGTTGAAA
>CALVLT010000049.1 GCA_944340905.1 uncultured Clostridia bacterium | reverse complement strand
TCCAATGTGGGGCTGGGCATCGTCCACTCGATGGCGCACCCTCTCGGCGCGCTGTACGATACGCCGCACGGGGTCGCAAACGCCATTCTGCTGCCCACCGTTATGGAATACAACGCCGAGGCGACGGGCGAAAAGTACCGCGATATCGCCAGGGCGATGGGCGTTGAGGGCGTCGACAAGATGACGCTTGCCGAGGCAAGAAAAGCGGCGATCGACGCCGTGAAACAGCTCTCCGCGGATGTGGGCATCCCCAAAACGCTCAGGGGCATCGTCAAGGAGGAGGACCTCGACTTTCTGGCGCAGTCGGCAATGGACGACGCCTGCCGCCCGGGCAACCCCAAGGACCCCACCAAGGAGGACATCATCGCCCTCTACAAGTCGCTGTTGTAAGATAAAAGGGAAAACATTTAAAACGCGCCCCGCGGCATTTTGCCGCGGGGCGCGTTTGGGTTTTGCGTCACGCTTGGAAAAAACGTCCGATGATCTCGGCGATCTTGCTCTTGTAGACAATGCTCACGTTCCCGCCCGTAAAGCACAGTGGCGGGTAGACGACGCACCACCAGTTGTCCCCCTCGCCCGTGCCCAGCTCCAGAATGAGCGCGTCGTACACGCCCGCGGGCAGCGTTGCGCCGTCGTAGACGCGGGTGGGGAAGGCCTCCTCGCACACCTTCGCCCGCGCACCGTACGAATAGCCGTTCTGCGCGAGGATGCGCTCCGCCACGCGCTCCACGCCCGCAAGCTGCGCCTGAACGGCGGCGATCGCCTGCTGCTTGGTGGTGCACTCCGCCACCACGGGCGTGAGGTATTCCACCACGCCGTCGCGCACCTTGTATTTGACCGCCTGGTCGTCCGCATCGTTGGAATTGGCGCGGATGTGGATGCGCAGGTAGGATGCGGCAGACGCGGCGTCTGCCGGTTTTTCGGCGGCGAAGGCGAACAGGATGCCGGCGGCAGCCGCGATCAGGAACAGGACAATGACAGCTTTTTTCATGGAAATCCTCCGTAACGGGGAAGGTTATTGCCCTGTGAAAGTGTTTTTATACATGAACGGCGTTGTTTCTTGTTCGTTCGCTGCAGAACCGCTCTTTGCCGACGCGGCGGGCGGCGGAGTTATGTCTCTTTTTTGTATACGCATGCGCCGCGCATCCACGTCTCGCGGACATGGGTGGCACGGATGTCGTGAAAGGGGTTGCCCTCCAGCACCACAAAGTCGGCGCGCATCCCCGCCTTTATGCACCCCATGTCCGCGTCTGCGTACTGCATGGCGGCATTTTTCGTCAGGGCGGTGAGGGCGTCCGCCGCGCCGATCGCCTGCGCGCCGAATGTCTCGCCCGTGCGGGTCTCGCGCAGCACGGCGCAGACCGCCGCCTCGAGTGGATCGGGCGGGCAGACGGGCGTATCCTGGTGCAGCGTGAAGGGGATGCCGCGCTCCAGCGCCGATCTTGCGGGCGAGATGCGCTCCGCCCGCGCCCGTCCCAAGTTTTTCAGGTGGACGTCTCCCCAGTACTTCACATGCGCGGGGAAGAAGGAGGGGATGACGCCGAGCCTTTTCATGGCGTCCAGCTGATCTTCTCCCAAAATCTGCCCGTGTACCAGAACGGGGCGGACGGCGCGCCGCTGTGCCGGCGTCAGGCGGGCGAGGGCGGCAAGAAAGAGCTGCGCCGCGCCGTCGCCGTTGCAGTGGGCAAGCAGCTGCGCCCCGCGCGCCGCCGCAAAGCGGCATGCCTCGTCAACCTCCCGCTCGTTCATTGTGAGCACGCCCCGTCCGCCGCCGCGGTATGGTTCGCGCAGGTACGCCGTCTTTTGCTGCGGGGAGCCGTCCAGAAAGATCTTCATGCCGCCGATGCGCAGGGGCGCGGCGCCAGAAAAGTGCGCGCAGGCCTCGTCGTAGTCGTCGGGGGAGGGGTAGGCGACAATGTCCATCGCGAGCGCGCCGCGTTCATGCAGCATGTCGTAGACGGGGAACATCTCGCGGGTGAGAAAGCCCTCCTGCGCCACCGTCATGCCGTGGGCAAGGTAGTCCGCCTGCGCCCTGCCAAAGGCGCTCTCCACCGCCTCGGGCGCGGGCATGGGTACGCGCTTTGTTGCGGCAAGGTAGTCGCCCTCCTCCAAAATGCCGCCCTGCGCGGGAAGGCCGAGCAGCGCTCTTGCGGCGGCGTTGAACATGCCGGCATGCCCCGAGCGCATCTGAATGTGCAGGGGACGGGGGAAGGCGTCGAGCGCCTCGGGTGCGGGCAGCGTCTGCGCGTTCTTTACAGTGAGCAGGGCGTCCTTGTTCAGGCGGTGTTCGTGCGCAAAGGCCTGTGCGGCGGCGATGAAGTCCTGCGCCGTGCGGCAGTTGCCGCCCTCCGCCTGCAACAGCGACAGGGCGTAGGCGAGGATATGCGAGTGGGCGTCCAAAAAGGCGGGCAGCACAAAGGCGCCTTCAAGGTCGCGCCGCGCATCGAACGGGGGAAGGGGCGCTGCAAAGCGGCCGTCCTCCACGCAGAAACGCTCTGCCCCCGAAAGGGGCAGGCGGCAGTGTTCAAACAGTAGTTTCATACCCAAAGTATGCGCACCCTTCCCCGCCCCCATGCGGGCGGATTTTGGCAGCGTGGCGAAGAATTCCCTCGCGAAATGTACAATCCCCCCTGTCCTCTGGACATCCCCCCTTAAAACAAAGTGTTAAGGGGGAGGGTGAGGCAACCATGTTTTTGTGCCTGTAAGACAACGTAAGGGGGATTCCTCCCTACGGTTCGGAATGACGGAAATGCGCAAAAAGGCTCCCTCTTGGAGGGTGAAAAGCGCGTCATGCGCACCAGCGCGGTGCGCTGTGTGCGCGCTTTGAACTAAGGATTTTGCTTTATCAGCGCAAAATCCGTGTCCGACGCGAGGAGAAAGCCTTGCTTGCAATGGGCTTTTGACGAAGCGGCGCACGAGCGCATAGCGCGAAGTACCGAAGGCGGCGCTTTCCATCGGCGCCGCCAAGACGCTGGCACGAAGTGACTGAAGGAATCCTTGCCCCCTTTAACGCTCCAAAGGAGCTTTAAGGGGGGGCGCGCAGCGACGGGGGGATTACTCCTTCCGTCACGGCTTGCGCGTGCCACCTCCCTCGGGGAGCGAGGCTTATTCGCGTCATCTCGCCCCAAGACAATGTAATTGGAGATTCTTCGCTCCGTTTCACTACGCTCTGAATGACGGTTGGAGGAAAGGACGCCAAAGGGCAAGACAGTATAACGCGCCTTTCACACTCGGGAAAAGGCTTTTTCGTGCCGCGGTTTGCGTATGCGGAAGAAATTGGCAAAATCTTTGCAATTCGGCGTAAATTTTTCTCTGAAAGGCTTGAAATTTGGCCGCAAATGTTGTACAATGGAATTCGGCAATGATGAAATCAATCAGGAGGAATGGTATTCATGGCTAAAAAGTATTGTTACCTTTTTACCGAAGGTAATGCGAAGATGCGCGAGCTTCTCGGCGGCAAGGGCGCCAACCTTGCGGAGATGACGAACATCGGACTTCCCGTCCCGCAGGGCTTCACGATCTCGACGGAGGCCTGCACGCAGTACTACGAGGACGGACGGCAGATCAACCCCGAAATTCAGGCGGAGATCATGGAGTACATCGACAAGATGGAAAAGATCTGCGGCAAGAAGTTCGGCGACAAGGAGAACCCTCTGCTCGTCTCCGTGCGTTCGGGTGCGCGCGCGTCCATGCCCGGCATGATGGACACGATCCTCAACCTCGGCCTCAACGAGGAAGTGGTGGAGACGCTGGCAAAGAAGTCGGGCAATCCCCGCTGGGCATATGACTGCTACAGAAGATTCATCCAGATGTTCTCCGACGTCGTCATGGAGGTCGGCAAGAAATACTTTGAAAAGCTCATCGACGAGATGAAGGAAAAGAAGGGCGTCACGCAGGACGTCGAGCTGACGGCGGAGGACCTCAAGGAACTTGCCAACCAGTTCAAGGCAGAGTACAAAAAGCAGCTCGGCAAGGACTTCCCGTCCGACCCCAAGGAGCAGCTCTTCGAGGCGATCAAGGCGGTGTTCCGTTCGTGGGACAACCCCCGCGCGAACATCTACCGTATGGACCACGACATCCCCTACAGCTGGGGTACGGCGGTCAACGTACAGATGATGGCGTTCGGCAACATGGGCGACAACTGCGGCACGGGCGTTGCGTTCACGCGCAATCCCGCCACGGGCGAAAAGGGCCTCATGGGCGAGTTCCTGACCAACGCGCAGGGCGAGGACGTCGTTGCGGGCGTGCGCACGCCCATGCCCATCTCCAAGATGGCGGAAGTCTTCCCCAAGGTGTACGAGCAGTTCCAGGAAGTCTGCAAGATCCTTGAAAATCACTACCGCGACATGCAGGACATGGAGTTCACCGTCGAGAACGAGAAACTCTACATGCTTCAGACGCGCAACGGCAAGCGCACCGCTGCCGCCGCCATCAAGATCGCCTGCGACCTCATCGACGAGGGCATGATCACCGAGCAGGAAGCGCTCATGCAGATCGACGCGAAGTCCCTCGACATGCTCCTGCACCCGCAGTTCGATCCCAAGGCGCTCAAAGAGGCGGATAAGAACAACGTCGTCGGCAAGGGCATCGCGGCCTCTCCCGGCGCGGCGGCAGGTTCCATCGTCTTTACGGCGGAAGATGCCGTTACGGAAGGCAAGAAGGGCAAGAAGGTCGTCCTTGTCCGCCTCGAGACCTCTCCCGAGGACATCGAGGGCATGAAGTATGCGCAGGGTATCCTCACGGTGCGCGGCGGACAGACCTCGCACGCGGCGGTCGTTGCGCGCGGCATGGGCACCTGCTGCGTCTCCGGCTGCGGCGACATCAAGATGGATGAGGAGAACAAGCAGTTCACCCTCGCGGGCAAGGTGTTCAAAGAGGGCGACGCGCTCTCGCTGGACGGCTCCACGGGCAACATCTATGACTGCCTCATCCCCACCGTTCCCGCCGACCCCAACTCCGGTTACTTCGGCAGGATCATGGAGCTTGCGGACAAGTATAAGGCGCTTGGCGTCAGAACGAACGCGGATACGCCCAAGGATGCAAAGCAGGCGGCGGCGTTCGGCGCGCAGGGCATCGGCCTCTGCCGTACCGAGCACATGTT
>CALVLT010000048.1 GCA_944340905.1 uncultured Clostridia bacterium | reverse complement strand
CTGCAGGGGGGATACCCCCATCTCGAGGAATCCGGGCTTTTCGTACTGCGGCTCGTTGGCGGGATCCTCCAGGTCCAGCCCCTCGTGCGAGAGGTGCCACAAATTCTTGTCCTTGGAATAGTTGGTCTCGCGGTTGATCTTGAGGGGGATGTTGTGCGCCTCCGCGTATTCGATCTCCTCCTCGCGGCTCTTGATGTTCCAGATGCGCCAGGGGGCGATGATGGTCATCTCGGGTGCGAACGCCTTGATGGTCAGCTCAAAGCGCACCTGATCGTTCCCCTTGCCCGTGCAGCCGTGGCAGATGGCGTCGGCGCCCTCCTTCTTGGCGATCTCCACGATCGCCTTGGCGATGACGGGGCGCGCAAACGACGTGCCGAGCAGATATTTGTCCTCGTACACGGCGCCCGCCTGCATGGTCGGGAAGATGTAGTCCTCCACGAATTCCTTCTTCAGGTCGAGCACATACAGCTTGGAGGCGCCCGTCTTGAGCGCCTTTTCCTCCAGCCCGTCCAGTTCGGTGCCCTGCCCGACGTCGCCGGAGACCGCGATGACCTCGCAGTTGTCGTAGTTCTCCTTCAGCCACGGGATGATGATGGACGTATCCAGCCCGCCCGAGTATGCAAGAACGACTTTTTTGATTTTCTTTTCCATGGGAAATTCCTCGCTTGATTTTTTCATACGCTATTATACAAAGAGCGGGAGCGCAAGTCAAGCGATTGCACCCCCGTTTTCAGAACAAATTTGATTATTTTTGCATATTTTTATTATAATTTGAAAAATATGCAATAAATATTCATTTTTATATGTATATTTACATTTCCTTCGCACGCTCTTCGTGCCAGAACAGGGCGATGTCCTCCTCGGTGAACGCCCCCTCATACGGCTTGGAAAAGGGCGCGCGGGTGTAGAACACAAAACAATCCTGCGAATCCTGCGTGCGGAACGTTGCGACCACGCAGCGCTTTTTTCTGCGCACCGCGATGCAACCGCGCTTTGCGTCATAGGTAAAAATCTTGCGCTTTGTCTTGACGTGCACGACCTCGTCCGTCACCTCCAGCCCGATGACCGTTCCCATGGAGACGTGCAGCGCATACCAGCCGTATACCGCAAGGTAGGCGATGAGCACGGCTGGCGTCACGATCCAGAACCCGATATAGCCGAGAAAGGCAAACACGGCGCAGACCATGATCACGGGGATCGCAATGCAGCTGAGCACGACAAACCACTTTTTGACCTGCCGCACGTAGCGCACGATGGTCGGCTGTTCCTTCATTGCCCCTTCTCCCCTTCCGAAAACCAGACGCGGAACTGCGCGAACATCTCGCCGCCGCAGCGTGCTTCACAGAGGGCGCCGCCCTCGGCATCCTCCCGCGTCAGCGTCAGTTCGCTCCCCTCCTTCGCCTGGCGGATATATGCGATCTGAAACGCCGAGACGGGGCGCGCGGACAGCTCGTCCATGGAAAAACAGTCAAAGAAGAAGTCGGCATAGCGCGCGTTGTTGGCATGAAAATAGTGGTCGCAATGGCTGTTTGCCACCGTCATGCTGTATACTTCCCGTCCGCCGCGGATATGCGGTATCTTCCATGCGGGCGGCGTGACGGCCTTTTCGTCGCGGTACGGGCAGCGCGCATGCGCCTCGCCCATGTGTTCGGGGGTGAGCAGGGAAAATGTAGAAAGATCGACAAGACACCAGCGGGACGCAGCCGCGGCGACCTCCTCCCCATTCACGCTGAGGCGGTAATCGCGCTCAAAAAAGACATGGCGGGGCGTAAGCGGCCACGTTTCGACGGTGAGCGCCTCGCCGAGGCGCACGGGGCGCCGCAGCGCGCAATAGGTGTTGACGATGACAAACCCCAGCCCGCGCGGCCTTAAATCGTCATAGCCGAATCTGAGTTCGTCCGCGCTCATGCAGGCAGATTCCTGCGTCAGCGCAAGCAGCGCGGAAGGGCGCAGCTCGTCCTTGTAATCGAAATCAGAATAGCGCAGTTCATACGTTCTGACATTGGAATACACGCTCATGGTGATAAAGTATAACACGCGCGCGCGGGAAAGTCAACCGATTGCGCCCTCATGCGGAGGACGCCGATGCCAGAAATGCGAGCGTTCCCGCACAGATGGTCTGCGCGAGCCGCTGCTGGTAGGCAGCGCTGACGAGCAGCGCCTCGTCCTCGGCATTGGACAAAAAGCCGCACTCCACGATGACGGAGGGATAGTCCGAGCAGTTGAGCACATAGTAGTCCCCCTTCAGCGCTTCGCTCCTGCGCACGCACTCGGGCATACTGTTGAACGCCGTCTGAACGGCACACGCCAGAGTGCGGGAGGATTCGCTGTCCTTGCGGAAGAACACCTGTGCCCCCCGCCGCGAGGAGAGGGAGAAAAAATTCTGATGCACCGATATGACGACGGCGGGCGCATTGTCCGCGATGATCTTGGCGCGCCTTTGCATGTCCCGCCGCTTGTAGCCCTCCGTCGCCGCGCCGTACAGGCCCGCCTGCGTGGGACGCGTCTGCACGACGAGAAGGCCCGCCTCCTCAAACTCCGCCTGCAGCAGCCGCGACACGGCAAGGTTGATGTCGCTCTCCTTGGTCCCCGTCACGCGGCCGACCACGCCGCCGTCAATGCCGCCGTGCCCCGCATCGATGACAACCGTCAGACGGGTGCTGCCCGCCGCCGTCTGCACGAGCGCATACAGACAGACCCCCGCCGTCACGGCAATGGAGAGCAGGATCGCAAGAAACCCCAACAGAACGCGGTGGCGGCGCACAAACCCTTTCATACCGCTATTGTATGCGGACGAGCCATGCAAAATGCCGACCGCCCGCGTTTTCCGTCGACGGGTTTGCTCCCTACTCCTCGCGTGCCCGATGCTATGCCGCCTCCTCGCGCGAAATCGAAGGAATTTTCAATTCATCGCGGCACCAAAAAACCGCGGTGCCGTCGATCCCTCCCTGCGGTCGGGAGCTTCGTCGGCGGGTTTGGGTTCTATCCCTCGCGTGCCCGATGCTGCTCCGCCTCCTCGCGCGGAATCGAAGGAATTTTCTATTCTTCGCGGCACCAAAAAACCGCAGGAGCTTTGGCTCCTGCGGTTTTTTGGTGCCGTCGATCGGAATCGAACCGATACGGGGTCGCCCCCGACAGATTTTGAGTCTGTTGCGTCTGCCAGTTTCACCACGACGGCGAAATGTAAAAAAATTATAGTACAGATCGTGCAAAAAAGCAAGTGATTTTACCGATTTTCTTGCAAAAACCCGAAAAGCGTGGTACAATATTTTTATGGACAAACTCATTCTGATCGACGGCAACAGCCTTCTGAACCGCGCCTACTATGCAATGGCGGTCTTTTCCACCAAGGATGGCCTGCCCACCAACGGCATCTTCGGATTTGTCAAACTGCTCCTGAAGATCCTCGAGGACGAAAAGCCGCGCTATCTCGTCGTGACGTTCGACGTACATGAACCGACCTTCCGTCACAAGATGTATGCGGGCTACAAGGCAACGCGCAAGCCCATGCCGGAGGACCTCGTCGTTCAGGTGCCCGTTCTCAAGGAACTGCTTGACGCAATGGATATCCACATTCTGGAAAAGGCGGGCTATGAGGCGGACGACCTCATCGGCACGCTCTCCAAAAAGTTTCCCGAGACGCAGACGCTCATCTACACGGGAGACCGCGACAGCTATCAGCTCATCGACGCGCACACGAGCGTCTGCATGACAAGGCGCGGCGTGAGCGAGCTCGACCGTCTGACGCAAAACAATTTTTATGAAAAGGAGGGCATCACGCCCGCGCAGGTCATCGACCTGAAGGCGCTGATGGGCGATTCTTCCGACAATATCCCCGGCGTCAAGGGGATCGGTCCCAAGGGCGCCATTGCCCTGCTGCAGTCCTACGGCACGCTGGACGGCGTCTACGAGCACCTCGGCGAGATCACCGCGTCCCTGCAGAAGAAGCTGCGCGAGCACCGCGACGATGCCTACCTGTCCCGCAAGCTTGCGACCATCGATACCGACGTTCCCATCGATATCTCCCTCTCCGAATGCGAACTTCACCTCCCCTTTTCCGAGCGGGCGCGCGAGGCGTTTGCCGGGCTCGAATTCCGTTCCCTGGTAGAGAGCGAATATTTCCCCAAGCGCCAGACGGCGCAGATCGAGCTTGTGGACTGCACGCAGGCACAGCTCGGCGAAATGGCCAAGGCTTGTTCGCAGTGGAACCTGTTTGCCTTCTGCGTGGAAGAGGAGGGCGTGCACATTTCGGACGGAACATGCGAATATCTCTTCCGCCTGCGCGACAACTTCCTGGTTCCCGGATTTTTCCTGCAGGAACTCAAACCCCTTCTGCTGGCGCTCTTTTCCGAAGGGAAAAAGGCCATTCTGACGGACATGAAGGCAGTTGCACATTTTCTGGACAGTGCGGGCGTTCCCCTTGCATGCGAGACGGAGGACGTCTCCCTGCTGCGCTATCTTTCGGACTCCAACCTGCGCCCTTCGACTGCCAAGGAACTTGCCAAAGACTATTCCATGCCCGCCGAGAACTGCGCCTGCGCACTGCTGCTCGCCTTCCGCGAGGCACAGCGGCGTGCGAGCAAAACCGAACAAAAGCTCTATCGCGAATTGGAACAGCCGCTCTCCTACGTCCTGCTCGACATGGAGCGCACGGGCGTCCGCGTGGACATGAGCAAATTTCCCGTCTTTTCCGACCGTTTCAGATCGGAGATGGATTCGCTCTCCAAACGCATCTTCGAGCTTGCGGGCGTCTCCTCCTTCAACCTCAATTCCCCCTTCCAACTCTCGGAGATCTTGTTTGAAAAGCTCGGCTACAGCGCCCGCGGTATCAAGCGCAACATCCGCGGCGGCTATTCGACGAGCGCGGACGTTCTGGAAAAGCTTGCGGAAAAGCACGAGATCGCCCGCCTCATCCTGAAATACCGCGAGGTGCAAAAGCTCCAGTCCACCTATGTGGACGGCATCCGCCCCCTCGTCAAGGGCGACATCATCCATACGACGTACTACCAGACGATGACGACCACGGGCAGGCTCTCGAGCGCCAACCCCAACCTGCAGAACATTCCCGTCCGCACCGAAATGGGCAGAGAGCTGCGCAAGCTGTTCATCGCGCGGGAGAGGAATATCCTGGTGGATGCCGACTATTCCCAGATCGAACTGCGGCTGCTCGCCCATTTTTCCGGCTGCAAAGTGCTTGTGGACGCGTACCGCACGGGGCAGGATATCCACGCCGCGACGGCGGAAAAGATCTTCCATCTGCCGCACGGGGAGGTCACGCCCGAACTGCGCCGCCGCGCCAAGACCATCAATTTCGGCATCATCTACGGCATGAGCGCATACGGCCTCGCCAAGGATTTGAACTGCTCCACCGAAGAGGCGCAGAACTACATCACCGCCTATTTTGCCACCCACCCCGAGGTCAAGGAGTACATGGACGAAAATGTGCGCAGGGCGAAGGAGGACGGCTTTGTCACGACCATCCTCGGCCGCAGGCGCTTTATCCCCGAGCTCAAGTCAGGCAACTACAACCAGCGCAATTTCGGCGAACGCGCCGCCATGAACATGCCCCTTCAGGGCAGCGCGGCGGACATCATCAAGATCGCGATGCTGCGCGTTGCGGACAGGCTTGCCAAAGAAAAGATGGCGTCCAAGCTCGTTCTGCAGGTGCACGACGAGCTCATTCTCGACGCGCCGGAGGAAGAGACGGAGGCGGCACAGCGGCTGCTGAAGGAAGAGATGGAGCATGCCCTTTCGCTCAACGTTCCGCTCATTGCAGAAGTCTCCACGGGAAAGAGCTGGTATGACGCCAAATAAAATTGCCGTCACGGGCGGCTTGGGGAGCGGAAAGTCGGCATTCTGCGCCATCCTCCGCAAAATGGGATTCCCCGTCCTATCCTGTGACGAGATCAACCGCGAGCTATGGACGGACGAGGCATATCTGCACGCGCTTGCCGATGCCTTTCCGGACTGCCTGACAAACGGCGCCGTTGACAGGACAAAGCTCTCCGCCAAGGTATTTTCCGACGAACGGGCGCGCGATGCGCTCAATGCACTCTCGCACCCGCAGATCATGCATCGGCTGATCGGGCGGATGGAGACCTGCAGCGGGCCGGTCTTTGCGGAAGTCCCGCTGCTCTATGAGGGCGGATACGAGGTCCTCTTCGACGCGGTGATCGCCCTGCGCAGGGACAAAGAGGCGCGCATTGCCGCCGTAAAGACGCGCGACGGCCTTTCCGCCGACCAAGCCCTTGCGCGCATGCGCGGACAGTTCAACCCCGAGCGCCTTGTGCAAAAGCGCTGCCTGATCGTGGAAAACGACGGCAACCTCGACGCTCTTTCCCAAAAAGCTGCCGAGGCACTGCGCACGCTCGGCATCCGATGAGGCAGCCGCGCGGAAAGTTGCGCGCATCCTGCACATACTCTATAGAGAATGAAGAAGAACTGCAGGATCGTGGCTGCCGTCTGCGCGGCATTTTTATTGGCGTGTACGCTTGTTTTGGGCTTGCGCGCATCCTATCCGCGCCCCTATGCCGAACGGGTGCGCGAGAGCGGCGTTCCGCCCGCCCTTGCATATGCCGTCATGAAGGCGGAGAGCAATTTCGACGAGAACGCCGTCAGCCGCGCGGGTGCCGTCGGTATCATGCAGATCAGACCCTCCACCGCAGAGTACATCTGCCGCAGACGCGGCATCCCGTTCCACGGCGAAAATCTCCTTGACGGAGAATACAACGTCATGCTCGGCTGCATGTACCTTGCCTACCTTCTGGAACGTTTTCCGGACGAGACGGCAGCCATATGCGCCTATAATGCGGGAGAGGGCACGGTGCGCGGCTGGCTTGCGGACGAGGCGTATTCGGCGGACGGCATCACCCTTTTCGAGATCCCTTATGCGGAGACGCGCACCTATGCAAAAAAAGTTGCCGATTTCCGCAAAATTTATGAAATTTTCTACGGATAAAACTTGACTTTTTATGCAGATTGCGGTAAAATAACAAAGCTGTCGCCAAGATGCGGTCGTGGCGGAACTGGCAGACGCGCAAGACTAAGGATCTTGTGGTTCACACCATGCAGGTTCAATTCCTGTCGACCGCACCAAGTCTTAATAGCTTGAACTTCTTTGTCATAAAAAGAATGTTCGGGCTATTTTGTTATATTGAGGAATTT
>CALVLT010000047.1 GCA_944340905.1 uncultured Clostridia bacterium | reverse complement strand
ATGAGCCCGGTTGGGTACCGTACTCATTCCCATACAATCTAATATTTTTTGTCCAAACTTTGGGGGTCACTTCATTTGAAGGCGGCTTTTTTACTCTTCGGCGATGGCGGGGTCGCCGAGCAATGTTTTAAAATCGGTATAGGTCACAAAGCCCGCCTTGCTCCCCTTGGGCTTTTTCACGTTCCTGACAGGGCAGCAATCCACGGGGACCTTGTCCCCCCGTCCCGCCGAATACTTTGCGCAGACGCCCGCCGCAAAGGCGAGCACGCGTTCGGGAACGCTGCGCCCCTGCGTGCGGATAACCACGTGCGCCGAATGCAGGTTTCTTGCGTGCAGCCACACATCGTCGGGCGCGCTGCGGCGCACGAGCGCGTCGTTTTGAAGGTTGCTGCGCCCCGCATAGATGGTAAAGCCCTCCTTTTCCCAGGTGCGGAAGGGGACTTCGGCGCGCTTTTTGCCTCTGCGCTCGGGCTGCGCGCGCAGCAGGCCCGCCGCCGTCAGCTCCTCCTCCGCCGCCCGCAGGTCGTCCGCGTTCTGCGCCGTCGAAAGAAAGGGGACAAGGCTCTCCAGATAGGCAAGCTCCCTGTTTGCCTCCTCCTGCTGCGGGGCGAGCGCCTCCAGCGTGCGCTTTTGCTTCTGGTAGCGCTTATAGTACGCCTGCGCGTTCTGCGCGGGGGTGAGACGCGCGTCGAGCGCGATCCTCACTTTCCCGCCGTTTTCGTCGTAATAGTTGACGAGCTCGCATTCGGTCATGCCGCGCGTAAGGGCGTACAGGTTCGCCGTCAGCAGTTCTCCCTTCAGGCGCACCTGTTCGGCGTCCGCGCAGGCGCGCTGCTTTTCCGCGATCTGCGCCAGCCGCTTTTCCTGCTTTTTCTTCGCCTGCGTGACGGCGGCAAGCAGTTTGCGGCGCGTACCCTCGAGCGCGCTCTTGGCGCGCTTTTTCGCGTAGTAGTACGCCTGCGCCTCGGAGAGGGTGGCAAAGGGGCGCGCTCCCGCATGGGAACGTGCAAAAAAATCGATGACGTTGCCGTCTTTTTCGGCAACGCAGGGGGAAATTTCGTCCGAGAAGATGTAGTCGTAGATGTGCTGCGCAAGGCTGCCGCCGCGGTGGGTGCGGGCGATCTCCTCCGCCGTGCAGGGGGCAAGGCCCGCCACGTGCATGAACAGAAAGTGCGCCGTATCGCCCTGCACGTGCTCGCAGAGGGCGCAGAGGGCGGCGAAGTCGGCTGGGTTCACCTTGTCCTGCGGCTCGGGGAGCGTGTACTTCGCGCCGGGCAGAATGAGCCGCTTGCAGTGCTCGTCGGCGGATGTCGTCTTGAGCGCGCCCAGAATGACGCCCTTCTCCGTCAGCAGCAGGTTGGAATATTTCCCCATGATCTCGGCGTATAAAATGCGCTCGCATTCGGAAAAATCAGAGGTGCAGTGCAGCGTAAAGGCGAGGATGCGCTCGAAACCTGCCGTGGCGACGCGCACGATCTGCGCG
Organism: uncultured Clostridia bacterium; assembly: GCA_944340905.1. GTDB lineage: Bacteria > Bacillota > Clostridia > Christensenellales > Borkfalkiaceae > Gallimonas. The sequence continues at coordinate 5,726 of CALVLT010000047.1, read as the reverse complement.
CCCTGCACATATTTGCGCAGCAGCATGCAGAAGTTGGGCGCCACGGCGGGGTTTTCCCGCTCCTCCTCCGAAAAATATGCCCCGCAGTCGGAGGCATTTGCGCTCAAAAGCAGTTTAACGGTGCCCTTTCCCGTGTATATAACGATGGAAACTTCCTCGCGCGCGGGCTGATTGATGCGGTTGATGCGTCCGCCCGCGAGCGTTTTGTTCAGCTCGAGCGCGTTCAGGCGGAGCGTGAAAGCGTCCTGCGGCATGGTTGTCCTCCCGTAAGTGTCCGCGGTAATTATACCCGAAAAAATCAAAATTGTAAATAAAAATGCTTTCCTTTCTCGCGCCGATATGGTAAAATGTACTTTGCCGAAAAATTTCATGTGATAAATGGAGCAATACAATGAATTACACAGTCACACCCGCAGAAAAGAGCACCGTCAAGATCGCCATCACCTTCACGCCCGAAGAGTGGGCGGCGGCGAACGACAAGGCCTATCTTGAAAACCGCAAGAAGTTCGTGGTCAACGGGTTCCGCAAGGGGAAGGTCCCCAAGCACGTTCTCGAGCTGTACTACGGCAAGGGGCTGTTCTATGAAGATGCCCTGAACGACCTGTACGCCGAGCACTACCCCGCCATTCTCGAAAAGGAGAAGGAGGCATTCACGCCCGTGGGCGACCCCGCGCTCTCCGTCGAGGAAATTTCCGACGAAAAGGTGACGCTCACCGCCGTCACGCCCGTCAAGCCCGACGTGACCATCGAAAAGTACACGGGTATAAAGATCGAAAAATTTGAGTATACTGTTACGGACGCCGACGTGGAGAAGGACATCGACGCCGCGCGCGAGCGCCTTGCCGAGAGCAGGGAGGTCTCCGACCGTCCCGCAAAGCTCACCGACACCGTCACCATCGACTTTGTCGGCAAGGTGGACGGCAGGGAATTCGAGGGCGGTTCGGCGCAGAACTTCGATCTGACGCTCGGCTCGGGGCAGTTCATTCCCGGGTTTGAAGATCAGGTCGTGGGCATGCGCGTGAACGAGACCAAGGATGTGAACGTCACCTTCCCCGAGGACTATCAGGCGGAGGATCTCAAGGGCAAACCCGCCGTGTTCACCGTCACCGTCCACAAGATCACTGAGAAGGTGTTGCCCGCGCTTGACGAGGAGTTCGCCAAGAAGATGGGTTCGGACAGCGTGGAGGCGTACAGGGCCAAGGTGCGCGAACGGCTGGAGAAGAGCGCCGCGTCGCGCTCGCGCAACGAGACGGAGAACGCCATCATCACCGAGATCGCCAAGGGCGCATCGGCGGACATCCCCGACGCGATGGTGGAAAAGCAGGAGGAGTATTCCATGCAGAGGATGGAGTACAGCCTCATGTATCAGGGCATCAAGCTGGACGACTACCTGAAATACGTCGGGCAGACGCGCGACGAATATAAAAAGCACTTCGAGGAGGAGGCGCGCCGCACGGTGCTGCACCAGCTCATCGTCGAAAAGCTCATCAAGGAGCTTGGCATCGAGGCGAGCGAAGAGGAGATTGCCCGGAAGGTCGCCGAACAGGCGGCAAGCGTGGGCAAGGAGCCGGAGGAATACCGCAAGACGATGGACCCCAGACAGCTCGATTATATCGAGGGGGACATCAAAGTCACCAAGCTGTTCGACTATCTCGAGGCGAACAATGAGATGGTGAAGGCGGGCGAGACCGCGGAGCAGAGCGCCGAGGCAGCCAAGCCCAAGACGAGAAAGACCGCTCCCAAGAAGAAGGCGGAGCCTGCCGCCGCGCAGGCCGCCGAGTCTGTAGAGCAGAGCGCCGAACCTGCGGAGCAGAGCGCCGAGGCACCCAAGCCCAGGGCGAGAAAGTCCGCTCCCAAAAAGAAGACGGAACCTGCCGCCGACGGACAGGGCGACGAGGAGAACAAATAACATGGAAAAGAACGTGCTCATTCCCTATGTCGTGGAGCGCACTTCGGGCGGCGAGAGGAGCTACGACCTGTACTCCCGCCTGCTGGAGGATCGCATCATCTTCCTGAGCGGGGAGATCGACGACGCGGTGGCGAACACCGTCGTCGCGCAGCTCATCTATCTGGAGGGCAAGGACCCGACCAAGGACATCAGCCTGTATATCAACAGCCCGGGCGGCAGCGTTTCGGCGGGCATGGCGATCTACGATACGATGAACTATGTCAAGTGCGATGTCTCCACCATTTGCATCGGGCTGGCGGCGTCCATGGGGGCGTTCCTGCTCGCGGCGGGGGCAAGGGGCAAGCGGTTCGCGCTCAAAAACAGCGAGATCATGATCCACCAGCCCCTCGGCGGCGCGCAGGGCCAGGCAAGCGACATCAAGATCCAGGCGGAGCATATCCTGCGCATCAAGTCCAAGATGACGAAAATTCTGGCGCAGAATACGGGCAAGCCCGAGGACGTCATCGAGCGCGATACCGACCGCGACAATTATCTGACGGCGGACGAGGCGCTCGCCTACGGCATTATTGACAAAGTGTACGAAAAAAGGTAATTCACAGATTTCTTCTTGAACTGACAAAAATAAATCTCGTGAGATTCAGGAAAACCCAACGTTCGCTGCGCTCTGCGTTTGGTTTTCCTGCGGCGCGCAATTGGCAACAGTCATAGCGCGCGCCGCTACACCTTTCCGCGAAAGCGCAGGTATGCGCAAATGTGGGGCGCTGGCACTCGTCGGAACGGAGCGGATTGTGCGGCTGTTTGGCTTTGCCAAACAGCACGCTGAAAACGCTCGTTCCTCCTCTTCGCAAAAAATCTTTGCAAGGCAAATATTTTTTGCGAGCTGTTGTAGATTTACAATTTTGCTTGCGCGAGTGATTTAGCAAGGGCGCTTGCTTCTTACCGTCATAACTTCGCCTCTTCGAGGCTCGTGTGCCGCCTACGGCGGCGAGCAGAGGGGCGTAGCCCGCAGCGAAGAATCCCCTGTACGTTGTCTTAGGGGCAGGATAATTCGGTTCTTATGCATTTTTTGGCAGGACCATGTGCCGTGTACACTTATGGCGCAGGTTCTTCTGCGCCGTTCCTAATTCTCACCGGAAATGTTTTCGTTTTGGCGAAAGCATTTGCGTGAATTTTACGGGAGTTATTTTATGGCAAAATACGAACAATACTGTTCCTTCTGCGGGAAGGAAAAATCCAAAGTCAAAAAGCTGATCGCGGGGCCGGACGGCGTGTTCATCTGCGATGAATGCGTCGAGCTGTGCCGCGACATGATGGCAAAGATGCCCTCCAACACCGAACAGGAGAAGGTGGAGCTGAAAAAGCCCGCCGAGATCAAGGCGGAGCTGGACGAGTATATCATCGGGCAGGACAAGGCAAAGCGCGTTCTGTCCGTGGCGGTGTACAACCACTACAAGCGCATCAACGCCATGCTCTCGGGCGAGAAGTCGGAGGACGGCGTGGAGATCGAAAAGAGCAACATCCTGCTCTTAGGCCCCACGGGCAGCGGCAAGACGCTGCTCGCCAGGACGCTTGCGCGCATCCTCAACGTGCCGTTCGCCACGAGCGACGCGACCACGCTCACCGAGGCGGGCTATGTCGGCGAGGACGTCGAGAATATTCTTTTGAAGCTCATTCAGAATGCCGATTACGATATCGAGCGCGCGCAGCGCGGCATCATCTATATCGACGAGATCGACAAGATCGCTAGAAAGGGCGAGAACGTGTCCATCACGCGCGACGTGTCGGGCGAGGGCGTGCAGCAGGCCCTTTTGAAGATCATCGAATCGACGGTGGCAAACGTCCCGCCGCAGGGGGGCAGAAAGCACCCGCAGCAGGACTGCATGCGCATCGATACGACGAATATTCTGTTCATCTGCGGCGGAGCGTTCGTGGGGCTGGATAAGATCGTGGGCGCGCGCAAGGACGATTCCGGCCTCGGGTTCGGCGGCAAGGTCAAACTGGGCGAGAACGAGGTGGACTATTCCCTTCTCGACGACGTCAAGCCGCAGGATCTGACCAAGTTCGGGCTGATTCCCGAGTTTGTGGGGCGCATTCCCATCGTGGTCGCCCTTCAGCCGCTCGACGAGGACGCGCTCGTCAACATTCTCACCAAGCCCAAGAACGCCATCATCAAGCAGTACCAGAAGCTGGTGGGCATGGACGGCGTCAAGCTCACGGTGGAGGACGGCGCGGTGCGCGCCATCGCCGATACCGCCATCCGCTTAAAGACGGGGGCAAGGGGGCTGCGCACCATCATCGAAGGGCTGATGACGGACGTCATGTACGACATTCCCTCCGAGCAGGACGTCGAGGAGGTCATCATCACGCGCGACTGCGTGACGAAGGGAGATAAGCCCCGTCTCATATTCAAGCAGTCGGCATGAACGTGCAGGGCGGCGCATGTGCGCGCTGCGTGCAAAAAAAAACATAACGCCAATTTATGCGCCCTGCGGCATCTGCCGCAGGGCGCATGCGTTCTGATAAGGAATTTATGGCTGAGCTGTTTTCACTGCTGAACATGCCGTTCGTAACAGAATGTGCAACACGGTGCTTGACAATCCCTACAAAAAATATTATAATTCTAAAGTGTAAGAAAAGTAATACTAATTATACAAGGAGAAAAAAATATGGAGAATTTTCCCGAAGGTAAGTTTCTGGCTACGGTAAAGATCGGTCCCAAGGGGCAGATCGTCATTCCCAAAGAGGTGCGGGATATGTTTTCGCTGAATCCGGGCGATTCCTTGGTCCTGATGGCGGACAAGGGACAGGGCATTGCCTTGCAGCCGTTTTCCTATGTGGAATCGTTTTGGAATGCCGTCAATCATGTTAAAAACGGAGATGAGGGGCAAAAATGAATGCGCTTGAAGTAACGGGATTGACGAAAGTCTATCCTGAATTTAAGCTTGATAGAGTCAGTTTTTGCGTACCACAGGGGCATATATCCGGACTTATCGGCAGAAACGGCGCAGGGAAAAGCACGACGATAAAAGGTATCTTGCGGCTTATCGCAACAGAAGGAGATGTTGCCGTCTTTGGCAGAGATATTATGAAAGACGAAATGGCTGTCAAACAGATGATCGGCTATGTGGGCGGCGGCTTTCGATATTATCCTATGAATACACTTGCTGCTATCCGCAAAGCGTATGCCCCTTTTTACCCGACGTGGGATCAGGGCAGGTATGAAAAATTCCTTGTGCAATTTGGACTGTCTGAAAGGAAAAAGGTAAAGGAACTTTCCGAAGGGATGAAAGTTAAGTTTGCGCTTGCTCTCGCCCTTTCGCACGGAGCAAAGCTGCTCATCATGGACGAGCCGACAAGCGGGCTCGATCCGCTTTCGCGTGAAGAGTTTTGCGACATCATTTTACAGCTTGTGCGTGAAGAAGGGGTATCTGTACTCTTTTCCACGCATATTACGTCCGACCTGATGCGAATTGCCGACGATATAGTTTATATATCGCAGGGCAAAGTTCTTGCGGCGTGTCCGCTGAACGAATTGCTTAACAAATATAAGGTGGCACATTTTTCATCTCTTGCAGACGCAACGGCGGCAAATGCCATCGGCGTCAAGTCAGTTAAAGATGGATACGAGGGGTTGCTCTCGTGCGATACGCAAAGATTGAACGGTGTTACTCTTGCAGACGCGACAATCGACAATATCATAGTGCATTTGGAAAAGGCAAACATGGAGAAAAGGTATGCTGAATCTGATTAAAAAAGAAATAGCTTTATGCTTGCACCCTACGGCTTTTATCTTTCTCTCCTTTGCTGCGCTTGTATT
>CALVLT010000046.1 GCA_944340905.1 uncultured Clostridia bacterium | reverse complement strand
CACCCATTTCCTCAAAGACGGTTTACTCCATTAATTTTATCTTTTACCTGTCTCACATGTTTGACAAACCCACATTTCCTTTCTCTTCCTCTCCTTCCAGCAACCTCCCTGTATGATTTTCTTGCGCAGGGGGAGCGCTCTCTGGTACAATGCAGGTACAAAACAACACAAGGAAGGTATTTGCCATGAAAAGACATCGTCTGACTGCCCTTTCGCTTGCCGTCCTTCTGACGGCAGCGCCCCTCGCCGCCGCGTGCAACCCCGCCGCGGACGACACCGTTCTGGAGACGCCCGCCGATCCCGAACTGCCCGAACATCCCGCGCTTCCCGAACCGCCCGAAGATATTCCCGATGAAGTTCCCGAGGAAACCCCCGAAGAAATACCGGAAGAGACGCCGGAAGAGACGCCGGACGAAACTCCCGAAGAGGCCCCCGAGGAGATCCCCGAGCCCGATGCGCCCGTCGTCAGCCTTCGGGCACAGTACGTGCTCTCGCAGGCCAACGGACTGAATATCCGCTCGGGTGCAGGCACGGGCTATTCCTCGCTCGGACAGATCAACGCGGGCGACATGGTGCACTTTGTGCGCCGCGAAGGCGGCTGGTATGAGACGCGCTACCGCGGCAAGACCGCTTATATCAGTGCCAACGAGGCATATACTTCGCTTGCCTTTTTAGACAAGGCGGACGAGGCCATTGAAAAGATCATTGCCGAAGGGCTGGAGCTTTTGGGCGTGCCCTATGTGTACGGTGCGGTGCGCCTGCACGACGGCAGGGGAAATTTCCTGAAAAACTTCACCACGAACGCGTTCGACTGTTCCTCGCTCATGCAGTATATCTTTTACAAGGGCGCGGGCATCCTGCTCGACGTGACCACGCGCACACAGGTCAATCAAGGGACGCCCGTGGAATGGAGGAACATCGAGCGGGGCGATCTGCTGTTCTTCACCAATGCGCAGCGCTATTACAAGACGGGCGTGGAGCGCATCGGACACGTTGCGCTCTACCTGGGCGAGAACTATATCCTGCACACCGCGAGCGACTACGCCGTCATCGAGCAGATGTCGCTGACAAGGCAGCGCTACTTTGTCACCGCACGGCGGCTTTTGTGAGACTTTTGGCAAGCGGCGGTTGCAAAATGCGCGCTCCCGTGCTATAATGCGGGTATGCGATTCACAGACGTTCATACCCACAGCACCTTTTCCGCCGACGGGAAGAGCCCGCTCGGCGAGATGCTTGCACGGGCGCGGCAGCTCGGCGCGGCTTATTACGGCGTCTCCGACCACTTCGACTACGACTACCTGGCGGACGGCGTGTTGGCACAGGGCAAACCCGTGCCCATGATCGACGCGCCCGCCTATTTTGCCGAGGCGCGCCGCCTGCAGGCGGCGTATGCGGGCGAGATGCGCGTGCTGGTGGGGGGAGAATTCGGCTTTACCGCCACCCCCGCCGCACAGCGCATGTATGCGGACGTGATCGCCGCATTCCGCCCCGACTTTGTGGTGAACAGCGTGCACACGGTGGACGGCGCGGACGTGTGGTTCCCCGCCTCCTTTGCGGGCAAGGCACGCGACGGCGCCTACCGCGCCTATCTGGAGAAAGTGCGCGAGAGTCTGGACGCCCCCTACGCCTACGACATTGTGGCGCACCTGGGCTATATTTCGCGCAACGCGCCCTATGCCGACAACCTTCTGCGCTATGCCGACTTTCCCGACCTGCTCGACGATATTCTGCGCACGATCATCGCGCGCGGCAGCATTCTCGAAGTCAACGGCTCGGCGCGCGGCGCGGGAGACTTCCTGCCCGGGCGCGACATTCTGGAGCGGTACTTTGCCCTCGGCGGAAGAAGTGTTTCCTACGGTTCGGACGCACACGCGGCAAGCGCCGTGGGTCAGAACAGGGAGAAGGCGGTGCGCGCGCTGAAGGACATCGGCTTTGCGGGCGTGACCGTTCCCGACGGCGGCGTGCACATCCTCGTCCCCTTCGACTGAGCGGCCCTTTGCAACGCAAGGAGGCGGGGGGGGGACATGTCATTCTGCCCGACGCGGAGCGGCGCACGCCCGACACGCGCAAGGAATGCCTGCTTGCAGAAGTATTCCGCAGCCGTGGCGCACGAGAGCCAAAGGCTCGATGTAGGCGAAGCCGAAGTAGCGGAACGCAGTGGAGCGTAAGAATCCCCTCGTGCGAAGTAGAATCCCCCCTGTCACGCAAGCGTGACATCCCCCCTTAAAACAAGTGTTAAGGGGGGCTAGAGAGTGCGTTCTCTTGCCCCTAAGACAACGTATGAGGGGATTCTTCGCTATCGCTCTGAATGACGGTAAGAGGCGGAAAGGATCGCCTCGCCCTACAAAAAACAGCCGCCCCGCGCAAATTTGCGCGGGGCGGCCCTTCATTCCCCTCGTGCGGTGTAGACAAATCCCTGTTTGGACGAGGCGCTCGCTGCTCTGTGCGGCGTATTCCCGCCTTTGGACGAGGCGTTCACTGCGCGGTGTGCGCGGGTGCGGCGTACAGGTTGAATTCCCCGTCCAGATCGAAGTTTTCGTCCTCGTCGAAGGCAGCGAGTTTGGACACGGATACCTCGTATGCGGTCATCGTGACCTGCTCGTTCTCCGAGAGGCGCTTGACGTATTCGCGGCTCTGGATGCGCCCCGAGAGCGCGACGCGGTCCCCCACCTTGAGATTCTGCACAAAGCGGGCGTTCCTGCCCCAGGCGATGCACGGAATGTAATCGGACTTGTTATACGCGCGGTTGACGGCGAGCAGCAGATCGGCGATCTCGCGGTTGAAGGGGGTGGTGCGGTAGACGGGCGGCTTGCAGATGTAGCCCGAAAGCACGATGGAATTGGGGTTCTGCGTGGGCGCCGCGGCGAGCAGCTCGCGCACGAACACGGTGAGCATGAGCCGCGATCTCCCGCCCTCGAGTTTGTTGTAACTGCGGAACTGCCCGAGCGCGCACAGCGTGCTGCCCACCTTCAGATCGTTCCCCTCGATGAGCCGTTCGGAGATGGTGACGGGCAGAATGTCCGCCTGTCCGGACAGGCGCATGACCTTGACGAAGAACTCGTAAAACCCTTCGCCGTACACCTCGTGGGAAAAGGCCGCCTCGGAGACGATCTCCCCCATCAAAAATACCCTGTTGTTCTTTTCCGCTGCGTGATCCATAGATACCTCCAAGTATTTCGGTTTTGTATTTGTTTGTGCGCCGCGTCAGCGCGTCTCCTGCGGAAACTGCCTGCCCGTGGCATCGATGGTGTAATTTTCAAAGTACACCAGTTCGCCGATGGGGACAAATTCAAACCCCTTGGCGCGGAGCGCATCGATGACGATGGGCAGCGCCTCGGCGGTGTGCAGCCCGTTGTTGTGGCACAGGATGATGGAGCCGCTCTTGGTGCGCGAGATGATGCGCTCGGCAATGTCTGCCGCGGACAAGTCCTTCCAATCGAGGGAGTCCACATCCCACTGCACGGGCTGAATGCCCATGCTGCGGCAGGTATCGATGAGCAGATCGTCATAGTCGCCGTAGGGCGGGCGGAAGAGGGTGACTTCCTTGCCCGTGACCGAGCTGATCGCCGCGCACGAGCTCTCCAGTTCCGAACGGATCTCCGCCTCCGACTGGCGGGACATGTAGGAGTGCGTGGCGCTGTGCGTGCCCACCTCGTGCCCCGCCTCGTCGATCTTCTTCAGGTAATCGGGGTAGCGCTCCGCCCAGAACTGCACCGTAAAGAAGGTGGCGCGCACGCCCGTCTCCTCCAGGCAGGAGAGAATGGCGTCCGTGTGCTCGGTGCCCCATGCGCAGTCAAAGGAGATGGCGATCTTGTTGTCGCTGCGCTCCACGCTGTACACGGGAAGGGAGCGCGCGCCGCTCCACCAGACTTCCTCCGCGTCCGCCGCATAGGCGACCCCGCTCCCCAGAAGGAGCGCGCCCCCCAGAAGGAGCGCCGAAAGCAGCGACTTTAACCGTAACGTGACAAACCGCATTGCACAACCCATATGATAAAATATTTGGGCGGGAAAAATCAGGGAGTTCCGCCCGATTTTTGTCCGTTTTTGGCGAAAACTCCGCTCCCCCCGCCGTGCAGACGGCGCACTCTATGCCCGCCTCGGACGCTTTACTGTATGCCGCGCGCGGCTTGATTATGCCTGTAAGCCCGCACGACCTTTTTCTTTATGCAAAACGCTTTGCTTTTTTGCGCAAGCGGGTTATAATACAGATATGATCTGAGAGCAAAGGAGACAAAAATGACACAGAGAGAACGCATGCTGGCGGGCAGGCTCTATGACCCCGGGGACGGCGCGATCATGCAGGAACAGACGGGCTACGCCCACTATCTGAAGGAGTACAACGTGCTCGGGCAGGGCGACGAGGCGCGCATGCAGGAACTGATGAGGCAGATGTTCGCCGAGGTGGGCGAAGGGTGCTACATTCAGCCGCCCTTCTTTGCCAACTGGAGCGGAAGGCACGTACACCTCGGGAAGAAGGTGTACGCCAACTTCAATTTAACGCTGGTGGACGATGCGGATATCTTCATCGGCGACATGACCATGATCGCCCCCAACGTGACGATCACCACGGCGAGCCACCCCGTTCTGCCCGCCCTGCGCGAGAGAGGCATCCAGTATAACGCGGACGTACATATCGGCAGGAACGTGTGGCTGGGCGCGGGCGTTATCGTCCTGCCGGGCGTACACATCGGGGACAACAGCGTCATCGGCGCGGGTGCCGTGGTCACGCGGGACATTCCCGCGAACGTGGTGGCGTTCGGCGTGCCCTGCCGCGTCGTGCGCCCCATCGGCGAACGCGACGAGATATACTATTACAAAGACAACAAGATCGACTTATAAAAAAGGCGTCCCGAACGCAATGCGTTCGGGACGCCCCTTCCATTACAAAAAGTCAAAACCTCTGCAAAAAGAAAACCCCGTGCCGCGGCACGGGGTTTGTTCTCAATAGACGCTCACTTGCTTTCTGTCTTTGCCCTTGCTCTCAAATTTGACGACGCCGTCCTTGAGGGCGAAGAGCGTATCGTCCCCGCCGATGCCGACGTTGTTGCCGGGGTGGATCTTGGTCCCGCGCTGGCGGACGAGAATGCTGCCCGCAAGCACTGCCTGCCCGTCCTGCCGCTTGACGCCCAGGCGCTTTGCCTGGCTGTCGCGGCCGTTGTGGGAGGAACCGGTCCCCTTTTTATGAGCGAAGAAACTGATGAAAAACATTTCCGTTATCTCCTTATCTGAATTTTTCGGGCTGCGCCCATGCGTCAAAGAACGATCTTTTCGATCTTGACAGCGGTGAACGGCTGACGATGACCCTGCTTTTTGCGTTCGTTCTTCTTGGCCTTGTACTTGAAGACGATGATCTTCCTGTACTTGTCCTGCGCCTGAACGGTGGCGGTCACTTTGGCAGCCGCGGCGTCCGCGCCGACCTTGACGTCGGCCCCGTCCGCGACCATGACAACGTTGAAGGAGACCTCCGCGCCCACTTCGGCGTTGAGCTTTTCCACCCTGACGACGTCGCCTTCGGAAACCTTGTACTGTTTCCCGCCGTTTTCGATGATTGCGTACACAGTTTTTACCTCCTCTTCCCAGTCTCGCAAGTTGCTTAGGCGGCCCGTATTGCATGACCCTTTGTGCCCGTCCTTGGCGGCTCAGGGTACAATGTACCATATCCCGCAAAAAAAGTCAACCGCTTTTGCGGCAGGTTTTTGCGATTTTCCGTGAATTTGCACGTATACGCGCGCCGCAGGCGGGCATACTGCTGAGAAAGGAGGGTACTATGGAACTGAAAAAGAGCGAAGAAGTGCTTGCGGAGGTGCACCGCAACTGCCAGCTTGCGCTGCAGTCCATCTCGGATATCCTGCCCGAGACGCAGGACGCGCAGCTGCGCGAAGAACTCTTGCGCCAGCACGAGGACTACGAAAAGATCGGCGGGCGGGCGGCGATCCTTGCCAAGGACAAGTGCATCGAACTCAAGAACCCCGGCCCCATCAAAAAGGCGATGATGTGGTCGAGCATCAAGATGAGCACGATGAGCGACAATTCGCGCGCACACATTGCGGAGATGATGGCGCAGGGCACGGTGATGGGCATCACCGCCCTTCGCAGCACGCTGGGCGAGGTGAGCGAGGATTGCGCCGACGAGGACATTCTCTCGCTTGCCAAAGAGCTGCTCTCGGCAGAAGAAGGCTTTGAAAAGAAGTGGAAAGAAATGATCGCGTGAGAAAATCAAAAGGGCGCCGCGGCGGAGCACTCCGCCGCGGCGCCCGCGTTTTTTGCGCTATACCACCTGCGCGAAGTTGGTGACGGAAGAGAAGGTATACGAATATTCCTGCGTCTGCCCGCCGCGCGAGACGGTGATGTGCAGCGTATCCCCCAGCCGCACGGCATACATCATCTCGCCCAGCTGATAGGTGCGCGTCAGCGCCGCGCTGAGCACCGTCTGCCCGCCGCGCTCGATGCGCGCCGAGACGAGCGTGTCGTTCACGTCCAGCCCCATCTTTGCCGCCGTGCCCGCGCCCGAAAGGCCGCGCACGACCACCTTCTCCTCCAGATACGTCTTACCCGTCGTGCCGTTAAAGACCGCGCGCGAGGCATACGAATACACCGTGACGCCCAGCGACGCCACGGCAGCCCCCTGCGAATAGGGCGCGTTGTCGATGACGTTCTGCGCGATGAGCAGGGCGCGGTTGGCGGGAATGGCATAGCCGAATCCCACGATGTCCTCCTCGTCCGAACGGGCGTAGACGACGCCCACCAGCTCGCCCATCTCGTTGAACAGCCCGCCGCCCGAATTGCCGTGGTTGACCGCCGCATCCGTGCGGATGCCGTACAGGGTGAGCGTTTCCGAATCATCCGCCGAGGCAATGTTGATGTATTCCCCGGGCACGGACACGACTCCCTGCGTGAAGGAGATGCCCTCCCCCTCCGCATTGCCGACGGCGTACACGTCCTCGCCCACGGTCAGCGACGAGGAATCGGCGGCGACCGCCTCCTGCGCCGGACTCGCCGCGAGCACGGCGCTGTCCTCGATGCGCAAAACGGCGATGTCCTCCGCCATCACGCCGCCCACATAGCTCGCCGCAATGGGAACGCCCGTCCTGTCGCCGTACAGGTACACGTTCAGCTGCGAGCAGATGCCCGAAGTTGATATGTCCGAATAGACGACGTGATAGTTGGTGATGATATAGGCGTCCCCCGCCTCCTTGTCGAGGTCGTAGATGACGCCCGAACCCGCGCTCCTGCTCGTGCTCATGCCGTCATACGCCACGATGGCGACCACGGAATTGGCCGCCCGCTGCGCCGCGGCATCCCTGTCGAGCAGCGCGCGGCTGCCCACGGACGCCGTCTGCTGCGCCGCGTCAATGGATCCGCAGGAGAGCTGTCCGAGCACGATGTTGACGTCCTGCACGGGAATGGCATAGCCGAACCCGTCCACCGAGACGGTGCCCGCGCTCTCCCTGCGCGCCGTCACGATGCCCAGAAGTTCCCCGCGTTCGTTGAACAGCCCGCCGCCCGAATTGCCGTGGTTGATTGCCGCGTCCGTGCGCATCGCATTGAGCGTGACGGGCGTGATCCCGTCCGCCGCCTCGATCTCAACGGTCTCCGAAAGCACCGAAACGACGCCCCGCGTGACGGAAAGCCCCTCGCCTTCGGCATTGCCGACGGCGTAAGCCTCCTCCCCGAGCACGGCGTTTGCATATTCCGCCGCCATGGCGCTGCTCTCCCCCAAAATATTGCTGCGCACCCGCAGCACGGCGATGTCGCTCGTGAGATTGTTCCCGCCGACCAACGTGACCGTCCCGTCCCCGCGCGAGGAGACGATCTCCTGCCCGCCGTAGAGGGTGAGCGTAACCGAACTCCAGCTCGTCGTAACGTAGCCGCCCAGAGAGGAGGCGACGACGTGATAGTTGGTGACGATGTACGCCTCCCCCGCCTCCCTGTCGAGCGAATAGATAACGCCCGAGCCGTCCGAGACGCTCGAATAGTCGGGATCGGCGGTCGGAAAGCGCACCTCGATGGCGACCGAGCTGCACAGAGCGCGGCTCAGATAGGCGGTGTCGTCCTCGGAAGAAAGCCCGAGGCTGGCGAGAAATTCATAGTACGTTCCCGTAAAACTACCGTCCGCCACCGCCTCCTCGTACAGGCGGCGCTCATAGGTGGAGGGCGTCTCCTGCGCGGCAAGCCAGTTTTCGGCAGAGCCGTACTCCCCCGCCGACACGGCAACGTCGGACGGGTAATTGCTGTCCGCCGAGGTGCCCGTGAACAGGCTGCACGCCGAACACAGCGCCATTGTGCCCGCGAGCAGCACGCACGCCGCCCCCGCAACGATTTTTTTCATCTCAATACTCCTTTCAGTCCCTTGGTTGTGACGGCCCGTTTCCCGTGCGCGTTCCGGAGCGCGAAGGGGCTTGGGCGTAGAAACGCAGCAGCCCTGTTCCGCTCCGGAAGGACGTGCCGCTTTGCCGCGCAAAAAACAGACCGTTTTCGGAATATTGTTATTATACCATATTTTCCCGCGATTTACAACTGCGCAGCGGCAAATCGTTGCCGACAAGGGGTTCTCTGCCCTTTGCGAGTATGTCGTCTTATGAGCATAACACCGCGCTTTTCCCCAGAATGACGCCCACACGCATCCGCCATATACAAAAAGGGGCGGGAATTGCTTCCCGCCCCCATGGCTCACAGATCGTCCGCGTCCTGAACAGGTGTTTCATACGGATCGGAATTGTTCACGCCCGTGTAGCTGCCCAGCGCGTCCTCCTCGGAGCGCATCTTCGCGCCCCTCTTCAGGGCGCCCTTTTCCCCCGCGTCAGTCACAGTTCTCAGGCGAGGACTTGCCGCAGTTCTTGCCATTCTGCGCATTCTGGGAATTGCGCGCATTCTTGGCATTCTTCACGTTGTTGTTACCCGACATCTTGTTGTTTGCCTTTTTCATCCTTTCCTCCTGTAAAAAAGCCGTGAAAGAGAAACCGCCGCAGCCGACAGGGCGCCGCACCGCCCGCGTTCCATGGGCTGCCTGCACCGCGCGGGCCGCGGCAGTCCCCCTTTCAAAGGCTGTCCTTTGCGAAGGGCAGATGCAGCTGAACTTCTCCCTGCGACGCACCGCACAGCGGGCAGATGTTCCACGCCTCTTTGGAGGTGTGCATGTACCCGCACTCGCTGCAGATCCACAGCATCGGTCTGTCCGCCGAATAGAGGGAGCCGTCCTTGAACGCCTCAAACAGGTAGCCGAAGATGACCCGATGGTGGCTCTCCACCCTTGCGACCTGCTCGAATTTGAGCGCAATTTGCGCAAACCCCTCTTCCCGCGCGATCTTTGCAAACGACGGATAGATATTTTCCGCCTCCGAAAGCTCGTCCTCCATCGCAAACTTCAAGTTGTCTTCAAGCGTTCCCGCATGAAAGGGGTAGTGCGCGTCGATATGAACGTCGTCGCAGCTTCCCGCATTCTTCAGGAGCGTCTCAAAGAACACCTTTGCATGATAGGTCTCATTCTTTGCGATCGTACGGACGGTGTCCGCAAGGACCTCATAGCCCTGCTTCATCGCAGCTTTTGCCGTAAGTTGGTACCGCATGCCCGCCTGACACTC
>CALVLT010000045.1 GCA_944340905.1 uncultured Clostridia bacterium | reverse complement strand
CAATGCCAACGGCAAAGAAGAAACAGTCAGTCTCGCAGAACTCGAAAGTTCAACTTTGTTTTCACGCGGGGCACCATAAAACCCCTGAGCCGAAACCGGCTCAGGGGTTTTTGATTTGAAAGACAAACAAACGCATTCATTGTCCTGTTTCCACGAACCAACGCATACGGTCGGGTTCAAAGTAGAGAAATCTCTCCCTGCCCAAAATCACGCATGTGTAGCGGACGGGCAGCACGGCAGGAACGCGCGCCGGCGTCTGCTCGACAAACCGGACCTGTTCCACGCTGTACCTTGTGCCGTCCGCCCAGACAACTTCGAGAGGGCTTACCCCTCCCCTCTCTGAAAACCGCGCCAACACTTCCACGCAGACCTTTCGGTACCCCATATATCAAAGTTTGCACGGTTTTGTCTGATTTATCGCTACGATCGGGTCCCGCCGATATGGAAAAGATATTCCCTGAAAAAAGAAAAGGACGGGCGTATGATATGCCCGTCCGTCATATTTTATTTGTTCAGGAAACCACGCGCAGCACTGTATCGACGTGCGCGACTTCCCCGAATGTATTGATCCTGGCAACGGCCGCACGGACGGACATCTCGCGCGTCCTGTGTGTGACGATCGCAAGCTGTACTTTTCCTTCCATATATGCCGGCTTTTGCATCAGCTCCACAATAGAGATGCCGTGTTTTCCAAACACTGCGGATATCTTGGCAAGACTACCCGGGCGATCCTCCACCGTCATGCGCATATAGTAGGCGCTTTTGAAGTCGGTGACGAACCGCACGTCCTTGTCGGCGCCCGCCGTGTTGCGGAACGTAGAATACTTGTTCTCGCTGTGCGTGGCGGCATAGATGATGTCGGAGACGATGGCGCTGCCTGTGGGGAGCGCGCCCGCGCCCCTGCCGTAAAGCATGACATCCCCCACCGAATCGCCCGTCAGATAGACGGCGTTGAAACTGTCGTTGACGGACGCCAGCGGATGTCCCTTGCGCACAAACGCGGGGTGCACGCGCACCTCGATGCCCGCGTCCGACTGCTTGCCGATGGCGAGCAGCTTCAGAACATATCCAAGCTCTTTGCCGTCCGCAATGTCGTCTTTGGAGATACCCGAAATGCCCTCGCGGAAAATTTTCGAGAACGGAACTTTGGTGTGGAACGCGAGCGAGGAGAGAATGGACAACTTATATGCCGCGTCAAATCCCTCGACGTCCGCCGACGGGTCTGCCTCGGCATACCCGAGGCGCTGCGCCTCGCGCAGGCAGTCCTCATAGGAGGAGCCTTCCTCGTACATCTTGGTCAGGATATAGTTGGTGGTCCCGTTGATGATGCCGATCATCGAAGTGATCTCGTTCGCCTGCACGCCGTCGAGCAGGGTGCGGATGATGGGCACGCCGCCCACGCAGCTCGCCTCGAAGTACAGCCCTGCATTCTGCCGTTTAGCCGCGCGCTCCAGTTCATGCGAATACTTGCAGAACAGCTCCTTGTTGGAGGTGACGACCGTCTTGCCCGCATTGAGGGCAGCGAGCACGAATTCGCGCGCCGCCGTCACGCCGCCGATGACCTCCACGACGATATTGACGTCCGGATCGGAGACGACCTCCGCAATGTTGGAGGCGATGTTCTCCTCGGGCACGCCCAGCGAGAGCGCGCGTTCGCGGTTGAGTTCGAGCACGCTCTCCACAACGATGTCCACATTCTGTGTCCGCTGATAAAATTCCCTGTGTTTCGTAAGGATCTGATACGTTCCGCCCCCGACGACGCCGAGGCCGAGAATTGCAACACCGACTTTCTTCATAACCTTTCCTCCGAACCGTTCAGGTCATACAGGAACTTCAGCCCGTCGAGCGTGAGCATCTTGTCAATGACGTCGATGCAGCCCGTCTCCTTGGCGATGGTCTCGGAAAATCCGCCCGTCGCGATCGTCATGACGTCGTCCGTCCTGAGTTCCTTTTTGATCTTTCTGACGATAAATTCCACAAGTCCCGCAAAGCCGAACACGATGCCAGCCTGCATATTGGTGACGGTGTTCGTTGCGATGACGCTCTTGGGCGCCTCGATCTCCACGCGGGGCAGCTTGGCAGTTCCCGAGACGAGGCTGTCGAGCGCGCCCTTGATGCCGGGAGCGATGACCCCGCCCGCAAATTCGCCGTCCTCGCGCAAAATATTGAAAGTAGTCGCCGTGCCGAAATCGATGACGATCATCGGCTTGCCGCAGCCGTATTTGCGCAGCGCGGAGACATTGTTGACGATGCGGTCCGCCCCCACCTCGTGGGCGTTGTCCACCCGCATGCGAAGACCCGTCTTCATGCCGGGCGCGATCTGCTTGGGAACGATGCGCAGGTAGACGCGCAGCATGTGCTCGATGGTATAATCGAGGGAAGGCACGACGGAGGAAAAGATCCCCCCCGTGATGTCGGACGGCGCGATGGCGTTGATGCGCAGCATCTCCGTGAGCTGCGCGCCGTATTCATCCGACGTGCGCTTGAGATCGGTGGAGACGCGGAAGGATATCCTGCGCGTCTCGCCCTCGTAGACGGCGTATTTGATATTGGTATTTCCGACGTCAATGCAGATGATCATCGCCGACTGCCTCCGTCTGAGGCCCCTCCGTCTTCTTTTTTTCCCCGGACGCGCGGTGCTCCACCAAAAGGATCACCCTGTGGATCGCAGGAGCGATCACAAGATTCAAACCGAGTTCAATAAAGAAATTGAACGTCACAAGCCCCACGAGAATAAACACAAAGATATTCATGCCGCCCAGGTCCATATGCCCGGAAATTGCCCCGCTCATGCAAAGGCAGCCAAGAACGAAGAGCGCCGTGTTGAAAACGGGCACGAGTGCCGCCGCGGTAAAGACCGCCGCAAGGCTGTTCCTGCGTGCGATCGCGCGGTACGCAACGCCGGCGACCCAGCCCGCAACCGTCGTCTTGACGAGACAGGTCAGCGTTGTTACGATCGGGCTGTATGTCCAGATGACCGCATAGAAAGGCACGGACGGGAGCGTGATGACCTGGATCAGCACGACGATCCCGCAGCACAACCCCAGAAATGCCCCGCCCGCGGGGCCGAGAAGAATCGCGCCCAGCACAATGGGGATCAGCGAAAAATTCAACTGCGCCCCGCCCACGGGGATCGTGCTTGCAAATATCTGCAGTACGATGACGAGCGCCAGCAGCACCGCAAGGTATGCCACGTTCTTTGCCGAAAAGAACCTCTGTTTTTTCATGTCTGCCTCCATCGGATCCGCAAAGGGTATCCGCAGAAAAAATGTAACAAATTTCCCGATACGGATACGGCCGCGTGCGTACCGTTCCGCCATAAGGGATTTCGGTGTCATTATACCAAACCCCGTCCGATTTGGCAACTAAATGAACGCGATTTGGGAAAAATTCCCCTTCTGCGGCGCAAAAGCGCGCCGGATGCGAACACTTTTGCGCCCGCGCACATAGGATATAACAAAGGGCCGCAGAAAAACAAACGCTACATACTCTGCGGCGATCTCCCGTCAAACACCCGTTTACGGGAAACTATAGGAGGAAAAACTATGAATTGCTGTTTTGGCGGCAATCGCTGTCTCTGGATTCTCATCATCCTGCTCATTCTCGGAACGTGCGGGAACGTATTCTCGTCGAGCGCGTTCAAGGGCTGCGGCTGGCCGCTCCTTGCCGCCCTTGCATACTGCATGTGCAAGAACGGTACGCTGCAATCGCTGGTGAACAGCGTGTGCGGCTCGGGTGACGGCTGCGGCTGCGGCTGTAACTGAACTCATTTTTCCGGCAAGTTTTGAATCCGATCGCGCAGAAAATGGCGCCCGCAGTTCCTGCGGGCGCCCGATTTTTTTCAAGTTCAGAATTCGCCGCCGTGCTCTAAGGCATAGCGTTGGAGCGCGACGATGGTCTTTGCATCGCGTATCTCGCCGCTCTCGATCATGGAAAGTACCGCTTTTACGGGGACGTATTCCACATTCAGAAACTCCCCCTCGTCCAGGCGCTGCTCTCCCGCGCTTACGCCCACTGCCTCGTAGATGTAAATCCTCTCGTTGGTATAGCCCGGCGTCGGGTAGAGAATAAAGCGCAGGACAAGCTCGCGTGCGTGCAGCCCCGTCTCCTCCTCCAGCTCGCGCGCGGCGGCAGGCTGCGGGTCCTCCCCCGCGTTCAGCTTTCCCGCAGGAATTTCATAGATCGCCTCGCCGTAGGCATAGCGGAACTGTCTGACGAGCGCGACGCAGCCATCCTTTACGCACAGGACCGCCGCCCCGCCCGGATGCTCCACGACCTCCCGCTTGCACGCCCTCCCGTCCGGCAGCTGCGCGTCGTCGCAGCGCAGGGAGACGATCTTCCCGCGGTAGATATAATTTTTTCTGACCGTCCTTTCTTCAAGCTGCATGTTTGCCTCCTTACATGCGCTGCGCCAGCGCGAACAGTGCGGCGCTCTCCTCGCTCTCCGCGCCGATATAGCGCAGGAAATAGCGGTACCCCGCCAGAAGGGCGCGCACTTCCATCACATCCCTGCGCGCCGCCGCGGCGGCAAGTTCGGTGAAAATTTCCTCCCCCGCCGTCTTTTCCTCCTCCAGAAGGGCGCGGCCCATTACGCGGCTGCGCTCGACGGGCAGGGATTGGGCAAAGGACGCGAGCGCCTCCTCGCGCTGCCTGCGCTGCAGGGCGGCCTGACCGCGCTTGCCCGCCTCGGGAAAGCATTCGCGCACGATGTCGCGGAAGGGCTTGATCATGCGCCCCGCAAACACGGCATAGCTCGCCGTATAGCTGCCGTCCACATAGAAGTAGCGCAGGAGCAGGTCGTTCAGGTGCACGGTGCCCGCATCGATCTCCACGAACAGGCAGAACACGAAGGCGAGCACATCCTGCCGCTCGGCGGGCAGATACGCCCCCACCCGCCCTGCAGGTCCCGTACCCGCGCGCGGACGCAGATAGGCGCGCTTTGCCGCGGGATAGTCATATCCTTCGGTGACGGCGGCAAACAGATTGGTGAGTTCCCTGCAGCACGCAATGTACTTGAGCGCTTCGGAAATTTTGCCCTCCGCGTTCATGTAGGAGCCTGTGACCAGCTCGTCGCACACCGACAAAAAGCGCTGGATCTTTTCCACCTTCTCTTCCATATCCATGAAAATACCTCTCTCGCGCGGTGCGCGCCGTCCGTCTTTTTCCCATTATAGCACAAAAGAAAAAATAGTTAAAGAAATTTTTCGGAAATATCTTGATTTTATCCGCATTTTTATGTATAATGTGGGAAACGAATCAATTTGGAGGGTATCACTATTATGAAATCCATGACGATCTCTTTGGAAATGGCGCAGCGCGTCAAAGAATTTGTTGCCGTCACGCAGAACTGCGACTGCGAGATCCTGCTCAAGAGCGGCAAGTATGTTGTCGACGCCAAGTCCATCCTCGGCATCTTCAGCCTCGACCTCTCCCAGCCCCTTACGGTGGAGATCTACAGCGACAACTGCGACGACGTCATCGCTAAACTCGCCAAATTCGCAAAATAACTTTCTGACGAACGGATCGGAGCCGCTCGCGCTTATGAGCGGCTCATTTGTTCTATCAATCTGTTCTATCAATCGCAAGCCAAGGATGACGCGCCATGCAGGTCAAAGGTGAAACTTCGGTCAACAAGCTCATACTGCTGTTCGTATTCGACAAGATGGAAAGTCCGCTCTCGGAGCGGACGCTTGTCGATATGTGCACGTCGTCCAACGACTGGCTTAACTATATGGACTGCACCGTGCTCATCCACAAGCTGAAAAAGGACGGTTTCATCTGCGACATCCCGAGCGGGGACGACCCCCTTTACACCATCACGACGGAGGGGCGCGAGGCGCTCGCCAACTACTATATCAGCATCCCGCGCAGCGCACGGGAGGAGATTTCGCGCTATATCAAGCTCAACGGCGCCAAGTTCCGCACGCGGCAGGAATGCAAGTCGGACTACTATCAGAACAAGGACCTTTCCTACACCGTCAATCTGAAAATTCTGGGCGCGGTCCAACCCATGCTGGAGCTGAAGTTCGTTGTTCCGGACAAAAAAACAGCCAATATGATCTACAAGAAGTGGGAGGACAAGGCGTCCGAGCTGTACTCCGTCATCTATGAGACGCTTGTGGATTGAAATACAGGAAAAAGTGAGGTAACAATATGGTAACCTATTCGACCAAGGGAACATGTTCCAAACAAATCATCTTCGATATCGACGCTGAAAACAAAATCCACAACGTCAAATTTATCGGCGGCTGCAGCGGCAATTTGCAGGGCATCAGCCGGCTCGTCGAGGGCAAGACGCCCGATGAGGTGGTCTCCCTGCTCAAGGGCATCCGCTGCAAGCAGAACACTTCCTGCCCCGATCAGCTCGCGCAGGCGCTCGAGCCGTACACGGAGCGCGCCAAAACAAACGCTTAAGCGGCGTGAATGGTACAAAAAAGGACCCGACGGGTCCATTTTTTTGTGCCAAAATGCACAAGTCAGCATATCTTGTAGCCGGAGGCAAGCCCCCCTTCGCCCGTCTCGCGATAGCGCGCGTCGAGGTCCTTGCCCGTCTCGTACATCGTGCGCACGATGAGGTCGAAAGAGATCTTGCGCGTTCCGGAGAGCACTTCGGCAAGGTCGGCGCTGTCGAGCGCGCGCAGCGCGGCGACGGCGTTGCGCTCGATACAGGGGATCTGAACGTAGCCGCACACGGGGTCGCAGGTCAGGCCGAGCTGGTGCTCGAGCGCGATCTCCGCCGCATATTCCGTCGTCTCAAGCGAAAGCCCGTAGACGCTGCAGACGGCGGCCGCCGCCATGCAGGTGGCAGTTCCGATCTCCGCCTGACAGCCCGCCTCCGCCCCGCTCACGGATGCGTTCGTCTTGACGACGTTCCCCACCATGCCCGCCGCCGCAAGCGCGTGCAGGACGGTTTTGTCCGTGATGCCGAGTTTATATTGCAGGTAGAGCAGCACGGCGGGCAGCACGCCGCTCGCCCCGCAGGTGGGTGCGGTGACGACGATGCCGCCGCTCGCGTTTTCCTCCGCCGTTGCGTAGGCATAGCTGCAGATGAGCCGCTTGTCGTCCTTTTTATCCCGATAAAAGGAGCGGTACAGCGTAGACGCCTTGCGCTCCATGTGCAGTTCCCCGGGCAGCCGGCCGTGCGCGGACAGCCCGCGCTCCGCCGTCTCCTTCATGCTCTGCCATATTTTGGAAAGGTAGCGCTCGAATCCCGCGCCCTCAAAACGGAACGCCACGTCGCCCAGGCCGATCTTTTCCACCTCGCAGTAGGAGCGTATCTCCGAAAAATCGCGGAAGGGATATATTTCGTCCGCAGCTGCGGCGGGCTTGCCTTCCTCGCGGATCGTGCCGCCGCCCACGGAGAGATAGACGATGCGCCCCAGCACCCTCCCCTGCTTGTCCGATGCCGTGAACTCGAGCGTGTTGGGGTGCGGGAGCGGACGGTCGGACGTGTCGAACACGATCTGCGTCCGCTGCGCGGGCAGAACGGACAGGATGGCGCGGTCGGTCAGATGCCCGCGCCCCGTGCGGGCGAGCGAACCGTACAGCACGGCGCGGTAGTGCTCCGCCGCGGGATAGCGCGCCAGAAAGTCGCGGGCGGCGCGCTCCGGCCCCATCGTGTGTGAACTGGAAGGTCCCCTTCCGATCTGATAAAGTTCTCTGAGCGATTGCATGATGTTTGTTATGCCTTGAAATGGCGCTCCTCCGAACAGAGCACCGCAATGTTGTACTGATCGCACAGACGGACGATCTTGCTGTCCGGAATGCCCGTCTGCACGACGGCGGTGATGCCCGCCTCGCGGCATTCCTCCAGGCTCTCCGCCGTCAGCAACCCCGCATCGGAGGCGATGACAGCCCCCTTTGCACGTTCCCCCGCAAGCGAGAGTGCAAAGCGCAGCGCGAGCATGCGGTTGGTCTGTCCCGTGCCGATGCCGCAGGTCACGTGCTCCGTGCCGATGACGACCGCGCTCGAATGGGCATGCTTGGCGACCTTGTAGTTGAATGCAAGGGCGCGCATCTCCTCCTCGGACGGCTTGCGCGCCGTCACGCAGGCGGCGTTCTCGAAGAGCGACGTGTCATACGTCTGCACCAGCAGTCCGCCGTATATCTTCTTCATATCGAAGGTGGAGAACTGCACCTTGCTGCGGATATCGGGCATCTCCAGCAGGATGAGCCCCTTGTTGAAGCGCAGCTCCGCCATGGCCTCCGGCGTAAAGCCCACGGCGACGACCGCCTCCGCACCCATATCGCGGAACCGCGCGGCGATGCGCGCATCCACGACGCCGTTGATGGCAAGGATGCCGCCGCGAAAGCGCAGAGGATCGGCGTCCGCCGCCCGCCCGAATGCCTCGAACAGGTCGGCGCCCGTTCCCGCGCTGCAGGGGACGGCGTGCTTGCACGCGACGACCGCCGGCTCGTCGAACTCCTTGATCAGCTCGAGCGCCGCATTGGCGTCGTGAATGTTGTTGTAGGTGAGCGCCGCGCCCGAGAGCTGCCGCGCCCGTGCGATGGAACCTTCCTTCAGGAGCGGCTCGCGGTAGACGGCGGCGCGCTGGTGCGGGTTCTCGCCGTAGAGCATATCCTGCGTCTTTTCATAGGTGACGGTGAGCGTCTTGGGGAAGGCGATCTTCAGGTTATAGGAAAGGTACTGCGCCACGAGCGCATCGTAGGACGCCGTGTAGGAGAACGCCTTGTACATGAGATACTTGCGCTCCTCCTCGGAAAACGCGCCCGCCGCAAGGCTGCACAGCACTCTGTCGTAGTCGTCCGGATCGCACACCGCCACGGTGTGCATGAAGTTGCGCGCCGCCGCGTCAAGCAGCGCCACGCCGCCCACGTCGATATGCGCCGCCGCCTCCGCAAAGGAAACTCCCGCCTCCATGTCCTCGAGGAAGGGATAGAGATTGACGACGACCAGCTCGATGGGAAACACCTTCGCCTTGGCGCGCCCCAGCTCCCTGAGCTGTTCGGGCGAGAGCTGATTGGCGATGATGCCCGTATACACGGCGGGATGCATGGCGCGCACCTTGCCGCCGAGCGGCTCGGGATAGCCCGTCAGCTCATGCGCGGAGAGTGCGTCGATGCCCGCCTCGCGCAGCACTTTGCACGTGCCCTCCGTCGCGATGATCTCGTATCCGTATTCCACGAGATACTGGCAGAACTCGGCAATGCGCTCCTTGTTGTAGACGCTCACATACGCCCGTTTTTTCGCTTTCATAGTCCTTCCGCCTGAAAAAAATTTTAACCGCACATACTGAGAGCGGTATGATCCTGCTTACGATCCTTCTCTCGGTCTATATCCTTGCCGTCAACTTCTATGCCTTCCGCCTGCTGAAGGTGCAGCGGGACGGCTTTGAACGCGGGGAAAAGAAGGCGGGCGAGGGCGACGGAAAACTGCTGCTCGCCGCCGCGCTCGGGGGCGCCATCGCCGTCTATGCGACCATGTTCGCCCTCAAGTACCGCCTGGACAGCTGCATTCTGATGCTTGCGCTCCCCCTGCTCGCCGTCATCAACGTGTATTGTTTCTACCTCGGGTTCCGCGGCATCTTCCTCATCTGGTGATCAGCCGCGGAAGGCGTTGGCGTCCAGCCACTTGGCAACGCCGTCCTCCTCGCAATAGCCGATGACCGCCGTCGCCTTTTCCTTGAGCCAGTCGTCCGCGTTCTTCACGGCGTACTTTTCGTCGCAGACGTCGAACATGTCGGAATCGTTGGAGGTATCGCCGAAACAGACCAGCCTGTCACAGCCGAGCAGCGTCTTTAAGTATGCGACCGCATTGGCCTTGGTCGCCTCGTGCGGGGAGATCTCCATCCAGAAATCGTTCTGGTACATCTCCTGGTGAAAGATGCAGATGACGCGCGGGTCGTATTTGAGAACATTCCACGCCCGTTCGATCTGCTCCTTCGGCCCGATGCATTTGAAGTAAAATACATAGCCCGCGAGCAGCTCTCCCTCCGAGACGGCGGAAAACAGGCGGGCATCGCCCTGCCTGCGCTCGAGGTACCGCCTCATCCCGAAGGACTCCTTCCCCGCCAGCCAGGCGACGATCTCGCGCTGCTCGGTCGCGCTGTATACGAAGGGCAGAATGCCATACTCCTTGAGCACGGACAGCACATATGCCTTCAGCGCGTCGTCAAAACAGCTGTAGCGCAGCGTTCTGCGCGAAGAGGTATCGTAAATCAGCCCCCCGTTGTAGTAGACGGCGGGCAGCGAGATGTTCAGCCCCTGCAACGCTCGGCGCGCACTGCCCACCGAGCGCGCGGTCGCATAGGTGAACTGCATTCCCCGTGCGATCAGGGTATTCAGGTGCTCGCGGCTGTAATCGGAGACCCGCTCATCCTTGGTGAGGAGCGTGCCGTCCAGGTCGGATACAAACAGTGTATTCATGATGTGTCGTCTCTTATATTCTTTCTCCATCATATTATACCACAACCCGCCCGCAAAGTTCAAACATCCTCGCCGAAAATCGGCCTCTGTATAAAAATGTTCGGTTATGACAGAAAACGAACGGAAAAATAAACTTTCCCGGAAAAATTTTCCCGTCGCGGAATGCCGCTTAAAATTGTGCAAAATCACAAAAAAAGTGGAGAAAAATTCGGAAAAACATTTGACTTTCTTTTGGAACTTTGGTAGAATATACAAGCGCTGACGAATGCGGGTGTAGTTCAATGGTAGAATCCCAGCCTTCCAAGCTGGTCGCGTGGGTCCGAT
>CALVLT010000044.1 GCA_944340905.1 uncultured Clostridia bacterium | reverse complement strand
TTTTCGGGAACCCTGTTGATTTAGTTTTCCCGTGTTGTTCTGGTTGTCCTTTTCGTGGCGTGTGCTTGGCTGCGGCGGCGCGAAAATGGGGTCCCCAAAAAAGTGCGAGCGTAGCGAGCAGTTTTTTGGGGCAAAGCTTCGCCGCACTCGTCTATGCCAAGCACACGCCACGGTGCCAGATAAATTTTTTGCTCATCAAAACAATCAAGAAAGCGTATAAGAATTGACGGCGTTGAAAATCTGTGCTATAATAGGCACAAGTAAGATTTTGAGGTCGCTTATGGATAAATATGTTCCGCCCTACGATATTACCGAAGAGATGCTGGAATTGACATCGGAGATCACGGAAGATCTGGGAAAACTCAGCAACGTAAACGATTTGGAAAGATTGCCGCGTCTGCGCAGGGTGAATCGCATCAAATCCATTCAATCGTCGCTTGCCATTGAAAACAATACCCTTTCTTTGGAGCAGGTGACGGATGTTCTTAACGGTAAGCATGTTTTAGGGCCTCAGGACGATATTCTTGCCGTAAAAAATGCTTTCGCTGTCTATAAAATGCTGCCCGAGCTTGATCCGTTTTCTTTGGAAGATTTGAAGAAGGCGCACGGCGTAATGATGAACGGGCTTGTCGAGAGAGCGGGTGAACTGCGTACAGACTCCGTTGGGGTTATAAATGAACAAGGAAAGGTCATTCATGTCGCGCCGCCACACAATATGGTGAAAGGCTTGATGGAGCAACTGTTCGATTGGCTTAAAACAAGCAAGACTCAAATGCTCATTCGTTCGAGCATATTCCACTACGAATTCGAGTTCATTCATCCGTTTATGGACGGAAACGGCAGAACGGGTAGACTTTGGCAAACGGCATTGCTTGCAAGCTGGAAACCGATATTTGAATGGATTCCCATCGAGAGCATCATCAAAGACAATCAGGAAGAATATTACCGTGCAATCGGACTTTCAACGTCGGAAGGCAAATCAAACCGCTTTATCCTGTTCATGCTCGGCGTTATTAAAAAGGCGGTCTCCGAACTTGCAAGGGATGCGCGCAATCATCAAAGCCATATCAGCAATCAGATTAAAGCATTGATGTCTGTGATAGAAACTTACCCTATGTCTGCGGTGGAATTGATGGAGAAGCTCGGTTTGAAATCACGCGTGACGTTCCGCAAAAACTATATACAGCCGGCATTGGAAGCAGGGCTTATCGCAATGACCGATCCCGATACCCCCACCAACCGCAACCAAAGATACTTTAAGGTTTGATCCGATACACTATCTTCGGAACACAAGATGAGCGGCATGTCGGGCGCGACAAGTTTGCATATGAAAAGAAAAACCCTGCGACATTTTGGCTCAAAGGCCACATGATACTTGCAATTCCATTGCGTGTGCGCCAAAATACGCCTATCCTAAATCGACGGGCGTTTCAGCGGGTAGTTGCGGAGCTTTAAGATTATACTATGGAAACAGGCAGTCACTTTATAAAGTAGCTGCCTTTATGTTTGTATGAAATTCAATGTGATATCAGACCGCGCCGTAAAGGTTGTAATATCTTTGGCAAATGGCGATCATGATATTGTTCAGAGCCGTTTCTATTTGTTCCTGTTCACTCTCAGCCTTAAAATCGAAAAAGTTATTTCAGATACAGTTTTTCTCCGTCTGCGTACATTTCGCGAATGCGGGCGACGCGCCGTTCTCCGCCCACAGCGGGATCGCTGTCCCTGCCGTGATACACGATATAATACTTTCCGTCCTCTTCCAGTACGCTGTTGTGCCCCGTGCCAGACTCTTCGCCGTTTCGGCAAAGAAGCGGCTCGTATACATCGCTTCGCGGCATCTTTTTGAATTTCAGCTTTCGCAGGTCGTCTTCTGCACCGTAAGCATGGGAATATCCCACAAAATACGTTTCCCGTTGGTAACAGTTGCCGGAGTACATGCAGAAATGGTCGTTCCCCTTGCGGAAATAAAACGCACCTTCGACCGTATGCCAATGCTGTCCCTTGCGGAAGCGGTCTCGCTGAAAGATCTCCTCGTCTAGGCTCGGCAGCACGACGGGCACGGGGGTTCCTTCCGCGGTGAACATATCCTTCATCTTATCTACGACGATATATGTCCCCGCACGTTCCGCCTTGTAATCGTTGACCGAATAAAAAATATAATAGTTTCCGCCGCTCTTTACGACGTGCGGATCGATGGAGAAGGGCGCGAGCATGGTCTTTACATAGCGAAACCCTCCGTCCGGCCGCTCCGAAACGGCGACCTTGACCGCCTGCTCGTGCACATCGACATGCCCGACAGGGAAAGAGGAATAGTACATATAATACTTTTCCTCCCTTGAGACCACGCAGGGCGCCCAATATTTGTGGCAGCCCTCCTCCGTGAGCCCGATGCCGACATATTCCCACACCCCGAAGGGCGAATCGGCGTGATAGACCTGCACCCCCTCCGCCCCCGTGGCATAGATGAAATATCCTTCTGCCGTTTTCAGAATGTAGGGGTCGGGCTGCACTCTCTTCTCCGCATTTTTTGCAAATTGAAGTTTCATGTTCCGCTCTCCTCCGAATTCCTGCATCGGACCGACTTATAACGGGAAAAGCGCCTGCCGATATCAACATCAGCAATTATGATAGCGCAGGGTGACGGTGCCGTCCGCATTGTACGCGACCGCTTCGCCGAAGAAGGCATATTTTTCCCGCGCCGCAAAGTATTCTTTGACGGACGGGAAGGGAACTTCCGCTTCTGCAAGAACTTTTTTTGCCCGCTCGCCGTCGCCGCGCAGCAGCCGATACACCGCTCCCGCCTGGATCTTTGATCCGTCGATGCACGCCATTTCGCGGTTGGTCATGCGATACTCGTAAGTATGCCCCCCTCCCTCGCTGCCGCCGATATGCGCATGGCAGACGGGCATGATCATAGAGACATCCCCCATATCCGTGATACCCGCACTGGGCGGATAGTCGCGGTGGATGAGTTCGGGCGAGTACACGAGATGCGCCGTTTCATGTAATACGTCCTGCAAATTCCTGTCCTCTTTGCGCGGGAAGCAGCCGAACGAATCCTGGATGGTCACGGTGCATCCCATTGCCGCCGCGGCAGCCGCAAAGGCACGGTTGATCTTTTCATTGACGGAGACGAGTGCCTCTACGGTGAGCGCGCGCACCATCCCCTCCACCGTCACGTCGTCTGCGATCTGGTTGGGGATGGTTCCGCCCTTGGTGATGATGGCATTGAAGCGGACCATGTTTTTGATACTGAACGTTTCGCGCAGGGAATTGACCGCCGCAAGGGCGTTGGTTGCCGCATACAGCGCATTTCGTCCGCCAAAGGGGCTAGCGGCATGCACTGCCTTTCCCTTAAACGTACACTTTTTGCTAAGGCTACCGTTGCAACCCGTGTTATTGGAAAACCCGTTGGGCCCGCCGTGCAACATGATCGCCATGTCTACGCCGTCGAGATAGCCGCGGTACATGAACTCCTGCTTGCCCTGCATGGCGTGCAGAACGCCCTTTTCCTGCAGTTCCCTGATGACGGCGCTGTCAACGATCTCCTCCGCAGGCACGGCAAACAGGCGGATACTGCCGCACATATCCTCCAACACTTCTTTGTCGGTAAAGGCGGCGGCGGTACCCAGAAGCCGTACGCTCTGCGCATGGTGTCCGCAGGCATGCACCGCGCCCGTTGTTTTGTCGCATTCGGCATGCGCTGGAACGCATACGGCGTCCAGCTCGCCGAACACTCCCACGCAGGGGCCGGGGCGCCCTGTGAGGATATCCACATAGAACCCCGGGATATCCCCCGCGAGCACGGGCTTATAGCCAAGTTTTTTGTACTGCTCCAGCAGATATTCCTGCGTCTTGTATTCGCGGAAGCCGAGCTCGGGATGCCGCCAAATGTAGCGCTCTGCATCGAGCAGCATATCTCTGTGCCGCTCGATTGCCTCAAACACGCGCGAAGTAAAATCGTTCATCGTATTCTCCTTAAGAAGTTCCGGTCATGCGCTTGCAGACGTATCGGTAAACGCTGTGCCCTTGTAGTAGCCGCCCTCGACATAGCAGTATGCCGCCGTGGTGTTATAGCCGACAAGCTGTCCGAAATAACCAGGCGATACGCCTACAACGGCTACCGCCGCATCATCGTTGAGATACACGTCGCCCGAATTGGTGCAGCTTCTGACCACAGCTCCGTAGCTCATGCCCGCAATGCCGCCGACGCGCGAATCGGTGCCCTTCACCGTGCCGCTGTTCGCGCAGCTTTCGATAACGCTGTTGGGTCTGTTTCCGTTCAGCCCGAAGCCGCCCGCGATACCGCCCACCAGCCGCAAGCCCGTGATCCCGCCCGAGTTTGTGCAATTTGTGACTGTGACGCCGTCACTGTCCGTCAAGCCGAGGATACCGCCCGTATTATACGAATTTTCGTTTTGAACAGCGGCGTAGTTGTGGCAATCGGAGATGGTGACGGTGTACACGCGGCCCGCAATGCCGCCGACTCCGCCGTTATCCTTCGCAGCGGAGTTCAGCGTGGATGTGACCGCGCCGTAGTTGTTGCAACCCGTGATGGAATTGCGCCCCGTGACAACGCCCGCAATACCGCCGACGCGCTTACCGCTGCCCGTGACAGATGCATAGTTTATGCAGCCCGTGATGACGGTGCCGTTCGTTGCCGCCGTGCCGAGGTAGCCTACAATGCCTCCCAGCTCGTACGAGCCCGTAACGGCGCCCGCCTGCGCGTCGCCCTGCGCCCCGTTGACGCAGCCTTCGATGCAAGCGTCATATCCGGCATACCCCGCGATACCGCCCACGGTATGCACATTCACAAAGGAGAGCGGAGCTAAGTTGGTGCAATCCCGGATGGTGCCGCCGTAACTGTAACCCACAACGCCGCCGTAGTGATAGGACGACGTGCCCGATGCAGAGAGCACTGCCTTGTTCACGCAATTTTCCACAGTGCCGCCGCAGTTATAACCCACGACGCCGCCCACATTCTTGCTGCCTCCCGAAACAGTGCCCGCGACCGTGAGATTTTTCACAGTGCCCGTGTTTGCGCGGAACAGCCCCACATACGTCGTCCCCGAAAGTGCGAGCATAACGGTGTGCCCGTCGCCGTCGAAGATGCCGCTGAAGGGCGTCATCGACATGCTTTCGGGCTTCGTTTCATCGCCGCCCGCGCTGCCGATGCCCGCAAACGTCTCGTCCGCAATGGTGACGTCGTTCTTCATCTTAAAATAAGCGCCGCGGATGGCGTCTGGATATTGCGTGACCGCCGAGGCGAGCTCGGCGAAGTCTGCTTCCGAGGCGACAAGCCAAGGATCACCCTGTGTGCCGCTGCCCGCAAGGCTGATAAAGCGTTCAAATTCCGCACGGAACACAACGTCGCAGGCGGGCATCGTCACCGTGTAGACCGTCTCCTCGTAGCGCGTGCTGCGCTCGAGGATTGTATCGTTCATGCACAGCGTGCGGCGCCTGAGGGCACACGCGTTGTTTTTGGGAGTGACTTTCACCGTGAACGTTTCGCCGCAGGCTGCCTGCGTAACGGAGGGCGTAACGGTGCCGAACTCATATTCCGCTCCCGTAACGGTGTAGATCTGCTTTTCAAACTGCACCGAGAGCGAGACGTTTTCCCCCGGCATGGTGAACTGGAACGCCGAGGCGCTACCGTTTACGGTAAAAGAGTTTTCGAGATAGCGATACCCTTTCTCCGCTTTAAGCGCTACGCGGATCCCGTCGCCCTCGCGGGCAGCAGTTCCCTCTTTGCCGTTGACGTACACGACGATCTCCCCTCCCGCTACATCTGCGGCGATGATGGAGTACTCTCCTTCCGGACGCTGCGCGGGCTTTCCGCAAGCTGCAAACAGCGCGCATAGTACAAGGGAAACAGCGATCGCGCCAATGAACATAGTAAACCGCTTTCTCATCTGATACCTCCTTATCATTATTTATCTTAACAGCTGCTCAGCCAAGATACGCAAGCAGCATGAACAGCAGCGGAACGGTCGCCACGGAAAACAGCAGGGATAAGAACACCACCTGCGCGCTCTCTTCGCCGTCCTCTTCGCGGAAGATGACAATGTTCATGCCCACAGGCATGGCGGCGATGATCACGGGAATGAGCAGATGTTCCGGTCCATTCAGCCCCGTGACAAGGCGCAAAAGCATGCACATTCCCAGAACGATGCCCGGGATGAGCACCAGCCGCACCAGGGCAAGCACCGCGCGTTTCCACGAAGAAAACAGCTCTTTGAGCGTATAGCGCGCCAGCACAAGTCCCGTGAGCAGCATGGAGAGCGGACTCATGCAGTTTTTGGCGGCAAGCAGGATCTTGCCGAATGCGGCAAGCACGAACACATTGCTCCCGCCCGTAAGGTCCACCCCCGCAAGTCCCATGGCGATGCCGAAGATCAGGGCGGGGATCACGGGCTGGATGTGCAGGGAATGCCGCGTTTTTTTGGTTTCCATGGCGGGACGGCCGTCCCTGCCGCGTACGACGCGCGCGTGCTTGGGTGCGATCATGTACACGCCCGCCGTATAGATGAAGATGGTGAACGGGATGACGAACACAAGCACGCTTGCGAGCATCTCCGCTCCATATACCGCCTCGATGAGGGGATAGCCGAAGTAGGAATAATTGGAGAAGGCGAAAATGTAAAGGAGCAGCCGCCTCTCCGAAAACAGCTTTCCGAACAGTACGGAGAGCAGCCATGCGATCCCCACGAACAGGGCAAGGCACACAAGCCCCGCAAGAAGGTAGATCGCATAGGAGGAGAGGCATTGCAGCGTGATGCTCGAAGACAGGTTGTACGCCACATACGCGGGGAGGATAAAGTGGGTGAGCAGGGAGGAGAGCGTTTTTGCCGCGTCCGACGGCAGCGCCTTTTTCCGCTCCATCACATATCCCGCCGCGATGAAGAACAACATCACGAGCACCTGCTGCAGGGTGCTCAGAAAGACTTCCGTCATTCCCGCATGCTCAGAACAACTTTTCCGATATTCTCGCCTCGTTCCAGAACTTCCTGCGCCTTCTCAGCGTCCTCAAACGGAAATATCTTATATACGCTCGGTCTGATTGCTCCCGATTCGATCTTGCTCCAGATCTCTTTTTGCAAGGATGCAAGCAGCGCGCTCTTTTCGCGCACGCTCCGCTTGCGCAGCATGCTGCCCGTGATGTGCAGCCCGCGGGTGAGAAGGGGGCGCAGCGAGAGCTGCGTCGTAACGCCTGCCAGCGTGGAGATGAGCACCCAATATCCCCCTTCCGCCATGTATTTGAGTGCTTCGCCCATGTCTGCGCCGCCCAGGCAGTCCATTGCGCAGTTGACGGGCGTTCCCGCCTCGTCAAGGCGGCGGAACACGTCGCTCACCTTTTCTTTGGAGAGGTCGATGATGTAGTCCGCACCCAGCGGGGCAATTTTTTCGGCAAGTTCCGCCGAAAGAACGTCAGTCACCACATAGGCGCCCGCGCCCTTTGCCATGGGGATCGCCGCACTTGCAAGCCCGCTTGCGCCCGCCGCGATATATACCGTCTGTCCCGCTTTGAGATGCCCCTCGCGGAAGAGGTTGAGATAGGACGTCGTATATGCTTCGGGTAAAGACGCCGCCTGCGCCATCGTAAGCCCTTCGGGCACGGGCAGAACGAGCTTGTAGGGCACTGCGATCTTCTGCGCATATGCGCCGCCGCCCACAAGCGCCAAAACGCTGTCGCCCACGCGGAACGAGGTGCGGCTTGCCGCAATATCGCCAAGGGCAAGCACCCTTCCCGCGCACTCGAGCCCAGGCCACTGCGGCCAGCCCTTCGGGGAAGGATACGTTCCCTTCTTTTGCAGAAGATCGGCACGGTTGAGCGCAGCGGCGCAGATCCCGATCAGGATCTCATCCGCCTTGGGGGACGGATCGGCTACTTCGGAGAGGACGAGCCTCCCCTCTTTGACCAACATGGCTTTCATGATTCTCTCCTTGTGGGGTGATTATGACTCTGTTCCGCGCGTTGCAAGACGGCGGCCGCCGTCTACGATAAGGTCCATTCCCGTAACGAAGCGCGCTTCTTCCGAGGCAAGATACAGCACCGCGTTTGCGATATCGCACGGCGCGGGCGTCATGGCAAGGTAGTTGGTGTGCGAAAGATCGCCGTGCCCCTTTCCTCCGTTCGAATTGCTTGTGGGGATGATCCCGGGGCAGACGGTGTTTGCCGTGATCCCGTAGCGCCCCACCTCCTTTGCCATGGACTTTGTAATGGCGATGATGCCGCCCTTTGCCGCCGAATATTCGGCGTGCTTGACGTGGCCGTTGAAGCCGATGATGGATGCAATGTTGATGATCCTGCCCCAGCCCTTTTCGATCATGAGCGGCGCGCAGCTGCGCGCGAAATAGAAGGCGGCGAACAGATTGACTTCGATATTCTTGCGGAAGATCTCCACGTCCTGTTCATAAAAGAACGCGCGATGCTCGCGTGCGCTGCCGCCCGCCACATTGACAAGGATATCCACCCCGCCGAATGCCGCCTTTACGTCCGCCACACATGCCTCCACCTGCGCGTTGTCCGTCACGTCGCACACAAAGGCACGGGCAGTCCCGCCCGCGGCGTTGATTTCCGCAGCGAGCGCGCGGGCAATGTCCCCGCTCCGATCGACAATGGCGACCTTGGCGCCCTCCGCGGCAAACTTTTTTACGCAGTCCGAGCCGATGCCCCCTGCACCGCCCGTTACAAGCACCGTTTTCTTTGAAAATCTCATATTCTATTCTCCTCAACCTGATATCCACACGCCTTGAGCGTGTATTTTTGCAATAAATATTCGTGTTCGAGCCGGTTGCGCAAGGGCAGCTCGCCGCGCGCCGTACGCACAAATTCTTCGAGCATCGCGTCGTAACGCCCCTGCTCTTTGCAGGCGACCTCCTTGGTGCAGTCCTTCCAGGGGGAGGACTCCTCCAGCATCGTCTCGCGCACGCGCATCGTCGCTTCGATGGGCGAGACGGAGATCGTCCCCTTTTCGCCGTAGACGGTGAACTCGCGCATCCCCCAGCCGTTGACCTCGCACGCGGAGACGCGCACCGTTGCAATGCCGTCCTCATACGTGAACACGGCAAGCGAGGTATCCTCGAGCGTCAGCCCGTCGTTCCCCGAACAGGTGTGCTGTGTGAAAAGCGTCTGCGGCTCTCCTTTGATCTGCAGAACAAGGTCGATAAGGTGTCCGCCGAAGATGAACATGACGGGAGCCTTGACGTGATAGGAAAGCAGCTGCTCTTTGAACCAGAGAGGATGCTTTGTGCACATCTGCGCCGTGATGTTGTAGATCTTGCCCAGTCTGCCCGTATTTATCGCCTGCATAAGATAGCCGATCCCCGCGTTAAAGCGGTACATGTAGCCCGTTCTGAAACAGCGCTGTTTACGCGCGACGGTATCGAGCAAGGCACGAAATGCCGAAAGGTCTGTTCCCGCGGGTTTATCCATGTAGATATGCATGCCGTATTCTGCGCACTCCTTGGCAAGCGGAACGAGCGCGGGGACGGCGGCCTCCACCATCGCCGCATCGGGACGGGCGGCAAACAGCTGCGCCTTGCTGAACACGGGGATGCCGAAAAAGGCATCCTCCTCGGACAACTTGCGCATAAGCACCATCTCGTTCCCCTCGCAAAGCCCCACGATCTCCACATCTGTGCGCGAGCGCAGTGCTTTCACCGCCGCCGCGGCGTGATTGTGTCCTATGCCGAAAATCCCGACGCGCAATTTCTTCATGCTTGCCTCCAATCAAACAATACACCGACATCATCTGTTCCTGCCAGAAGTTCCCGATAAAATGCGCTGCATTCTTCCGGAACGCGTACCTGTCCGATGAGGGGCAAAAAGGAGATGCGCCGATAGGACAGCAGCCGCAAAATCGCCCGCATATCATCAAAATTCGTCCAGACATGCGGACGGGAATCAAACTGCGGCCTTGCCATATTGTGCGCGCCCAGCAGCGTAATACCGGGACGATGGACCTTATTATAGAAATCAAGCGGATGTGCAACGCGGGTGCAGCCAAGCAGCGAAACTCTGCCGCCCGGGCGCGTCACGTCAAGTGCATTGTCAAGGGCAGCCCCCACCCCCGTTCCTTCGACAACGGCATGGAATCCGCCGCCCGTAAGATATTTTGCCCGATCCGCATATCCTTCCTCTGCGGGCGAGAGCGCGTCGTCCGCACCCAAAGAGCGCGCCAGCGCCCTCCTGTTCGGATTGAGGTCAAACGCAACGAGCGGACATGCGCCCGAAAGACGGGCAAATTGCAAAGCGGTGATGCCGAGGAGCCCCATCCCGAAAATGGCAACGGATTCTCCCAACTCAACGGCAAGACGTCTGAGTCCCCCCAAACCCATTGCCGCCACAATGACAAATGCGGCGTCGCGGTCATCGATACGCTCGTCCTCGATCTTGAGAAGCTGCGTCTCATGCACTTTCACATATGATGCATGAAATCCGTGATACACAAGAACGCGGTCCCCCGCGCGACAGGTGCGAACAGCACTGCCCGTTTCCACCACACGCGACACGGCGCAGTACCCAAGCGACTTGGGAAAGGTTTTGCCTGCATTGGGATCGGCGCGCAGGAATGCCTTTTCTGTGCCTTGGCTGACGAGAGAATAGAGTGTACGGACAAGAACTTCCTCTTCTCCAAGCTCCCCCAGTTCCCGTTCGACATATTCAGCACAGCCGGGCGCCGTGAATACAATCTGCTTTGTCTTCATAATGTCCCCCTTGCGTCATCTGCGATTCTTTTGAATTGATTATACTATAAACATCGTCACATGGCAATACCTGAAACAACAATATTTAACCAAAACAACACAACAATTGTAAGGAAATTTTATCCTGCGCACCCCATTTCTGCGCACGAGCATTTGTCCGAAAAAACTTCTTGACAAACCAAAACAAGGAATGCTACAATGGGAATACCACCGTTGAGGAGATGAATCAATGCAGCTCGACAACCTTCGGATCGATGAAATTATTGCCGTCAACAGCATCAATTACAAAAAAACCTTCACTCTGCACCGCGCGGACAGAAGCAATTACGCCCTTTCCTGGAAAATCTCGGGAACGTCCCGCTATCGGTGCGGCGAAAGGGAATATATTTCAGACCGAGACCACATCGTGCTTCTTCCAAAAAATATTCCCTACAGCTTTACCTGTGAAAACAACGGTCCATGCATCATGATCGAGTTCAATGCCGACATTGAAATCACAGAATTTTCCTCCCTTCAGATCTTCAATACAAGCAATGCAGAGCGACTTTTTACAAATATTCTGCATCTGTGGTCTCAAAAACAGCCAGGATACCATCTTGCATGCCTTGCCGTCCTGTATGAAATATTTGCCATGATCGTTGCCGTCAAGGCCATCGACTATTCTATCCGCAAGCATCAAAAACGCTTTATTCCCGTTATCGAATATATCGAGGAACACTATGCAGAGCCGGACCTCAACACGAAGGAACTGTCCGGCATTGTCTCGCTGGGATTCACAAGATTCAGAAAATTGTTTCATGAATGTTTCTTTGTATCCCCCTGCCGCTATATTGAAAATTTGCGCATCGAAAAGGCAAAAAATATGCTGCTTGGCGATTTCACGTCGATAGGCGACATTGCCGAGGCGGTTGGCTATGGAAGCATTTACGCATTCAGCAGGGCCTTCAAAAAAACAACGGGCCTTTCCCCAAGCGAATTTATCAGAAATAACCGAAAATGATCCGCTTGAAAACGAAAAGTCAACGCAATCGAAACGCGTATGCCATACCACTTTCCCTGAATGCTGCAAAAAAGCATTCCAACATGAAGACCTCTATGTTTTTATCAACATAAGCTGAAAAGATTTGATATATTTCAACACATCCGCCAAACATACAATCTAATTTTATATAAAAACAGCCGTTTAGTTACATTAAAACGGCTGTTTTATAACTTGATCTTTTTAAAGACGCGGGCAAAATATTTTGCATCGGAATATCCCACCTCGGCGGCGATCTCCTCAATGCCGATCGCATCGCTCTGCCGGAGCTTCTCACAGGCGGAAGAGATGCGGAAACGGTTCAGATATTCCGTCAGCGGCATCCCCAGAACTTCGGCAAACAGATGTTTCAGGTAATCGGGCGATACACAGGCATCCACCGCCACCGTCTCCACATCCAGTTCCCGCCGATAATTGTTGTTGATATAGATGAGAATATTATAATTTATATCTTTTCCGCGTCAATAGTTTCATTTTAAAAAGACACAATAATCCGCCTTATGTGAAATTAGCAAAGCGCATCCATTCCCCGTAAAATAAATCCGGCGCTTACAAGCGCCGGGCAAAAAGTGTTTTTGCACACCTCATAGCTACCTAAAGACAATATATATGCGATATCTTCATCAAGGAAGTCATGCACCCCAAAGTCTGTCCAACTTTTGGGGTGCACATCATAGTGTCAGGTTTTTCTTTTTTTGCAAAGCTTCTGGTTTCAGAGATCGGGCACTGCGCCGGATGGCAACTATACGTTTTTCCACTCGACCGTAATCGTTACGCCCTCTTTGTTGGAATCCGACCATTTGTCATTCCAGCCGCTCGGCTGTACCGACGCCTCGCAATGAATGGTCAGGTTGACCTTGTTGAGGTTGAACACCAGCTCGCCCATGGAAACGACGCTTGCCGGAACGGTGATTTCCGAGATCGCCGCTTCCGCGAACGCTTGCGCGCCGATGCTCTCCAACTGCGTACATTCGCCGAGATTGACCGTTTTCAGGGAGACGCAGCTTGCAAACGCGCCCTCGCCCAGCGTGCGCAGCTCAGACGGCAAATTCAGATCCGTAATCAAAGTCAGGCTGGCAAAACTCCGCGCCCCGATATACTTCAACGAGGAAGGCAGCGTCAACTGCTTGAT
>CALVLT010000043.1 GCA_944340905.1 uncultured Clostridia bacterium | reverse complement strand
TATGCTGGTTGTGCAGCCTGGACAGGATGGCAACGGCCAGCGCCGCGCCCTCCGCGGGGTCGGTGCCGGAGCCGAGGAGCGACGGGTAGGGGAAGAGCGTAGGTACGGGGGGGCCCGGCAGCATTAACAGAGAAAAGATGAGCAGGGCGTTGGAGGAACCGGGCGCGCCGATCTTCAGGCGGTACAGGGGGCGGAAGTCGGCGGCGTCAAATTCCATGCAGCCGTTCTCGATGCCCTCCTGCGAGTAGGCAAACTCCTTGAGCGCGGAGTAGTGCGTGGTGACCACGCCGCGGCAGCCGCGGCGCAGCAGCTCCGCCACCACCGCCTTGGCGAGCGCCGCGCCCTCCTCGGGGTCGGTGCCGCCGCCCGGTTCGTCGATGAGCACGAGGGACTTGTCCGTCGCGTGCTCCAAAATGTCGCGGATATGCGCGACGTGTGAGGAAAATGTGGACAAATTCTCTTCGATGGACTGGCTGTCGCCCACGTCGCACCAGACGCCGTCGAACACGGCAAGGCGGGTGCCCTCGGCGGCGGGCACGAACAGCCCGCACGCCGCCATCAGGCAGAACAGCCCGCACATCTTGAGCGTGACCGTCTTGCCGCCCGTGTTGGCGCCGCTGATGAGCAGAAAGCGGGTGTCCCCGCCCAGCGCGAGGGAGACGGGCACGGCGGTCTTTGCATCGAGCAGCGGATGCCGCCCCTTGATGATTTCGAGAACGCCCTTTGCGTTGAGTTCGGGCAGCACGGCGCGCCGGCGGTAGCCGTACTCCGCCCGCGCATAGAAGGCGTCCGCCTGCGCAAGGATCTCCATATCCGCGGTGAGCGCGCCGCACATGTGCCCGACGGCGTGCGAAAGTTCAGCGAGGATGCGGGCGGCCTCCTCCTTTTCGTCGAGGACGAGCGAGCGCAGCTCGTTGTTCATCTCCAGCACTTCCTCCGGCTCGATGAACACCGTTGCGCCGCTTGCCGAGCGGTCGTGCACAAAGCCGCGGATGCTGCGCTTGTATTCCGCCTTGACGGGGATGACAAAGCGGTCGCCGCGCACGGTGACGATGCCGTCCTGCAAATATTTGCGCTCCTCTCCGGAGAGGTACCCCTGCAGGCGGGCGCGGATGCGCTCGCCGAGCTGCCTGATCTGCGTGCGCAGCGAAAACAGTTTTTCGCTGGCATGATCGGCAAGTTCGTTTTCGTTGAGGATCTTGCGGCCGATGTCCTCCTCCAGCCCCTCGTCAAACATGAGGTGCTCCGTCAGCTCCTTCATGAGGACGATGCGCTCGTCCGCAAAGGAGCGCACCGAGCGATACAGCACGCGCGCCGCCCGCAGAAGGCGCGCCGCGGCGAGCAGTTCCGCCATCGAGAGGGTCGCTCCCTTCTGCGCGCGCTCGAGCAGGTCCGCGCAGGACGGGAACTGCTCCACCTTGCCCGCGCCCAGCGTGAACAGTAAGAGCGTCGCCTCCTGCGTGAGGGCGAGCAGACGGCGCGCCTCGGCAATTTCACGCGTGGGTTCGCAGGCGAGCAGCAGCTCCCTTCCCCCCTCCAGCATCGCGTGCGAGGCGCACGCCGCGAGAATTTTATCCAGTTCCAGCCGTCTTGCGTTGTCGTTCATAACAGGCTCCTTGCGGCATGGCCGCGCGTTGCGCCCGCCCCCTTCCCCGACGGGTCGCGCACGTCGGCGAGCACGGACACATCTCCCAGCGAACAGTCGGCAAGCGCCGAGGGCAGCCCCGCCCCCGCCGCGAGCGGCGCGCAGTTGTACACTTCAAAGCGGCAGCCACCCGCCCCGCGCCAGCGGCGCAGCGGGAACGCTCTTCCCGCCTCGTCCGTGAGCGTATAGAGGGTGCGCTCATCGCATGCCGCGCACGTCTTTTCAAAGGGACAATAGCACAGGTCCATCACCTTCAGGTCGCCCGCCGCGAGCACGAACGTCCCCTCGGCGGCGAGCGCGTCCTGTTCGGCGATCGTCAGCTCCTTGGAGAGCGCCGCGTACTGCGCGAACTCCAGCGCCGCCGAAACCGCGATGCGGTTGGTCAGGTTCCACCCCGTGCCCGCAAACAGGTTTACCCCGTACCGGCGCGCGAATTCCGCGCCGTACATGCCCTCGCAGTACACCCCCGCGAACAGGGAGAGCTGCGGGGCGATGAGCGCCTCGTCCGCCGCCGTCAGCAGGGGCGGCAGGTACAGCCATGCCCCCTTGGGGGGACGCATGTCCGCATAGTCGGCAGGTTTCCATATCACCATGTCCGCGCCCTCGGGCATGGTATGCCCCGACAGGATGACGGCGGTCATGCTCCCCTGCCGCACGCGCATGGCGGGCATGAGCATCTCCCGTTCTTCGAGGGGCGCGCGCGTGGGCGCAAGATGTGCCGCCAGCCCCTCGTAAAAGGCGCGGCGGAAGGCGTTGAGCGCGGACTTGGGCAGGAACACGCCGTCCGTTTCCGCCGTCACGCGGGGCGCAAAGGGCAGTTCCCCCGCCCGTTCAAAACAGGCGCATACCTCGCGTTCGGAGAGCGGCGCATTGTTTGCCTTCTCGCACACCTCCCCCTCGAGCACATACCCTTCGCCCTCGGCGCGCATCCGTCTGCCCGCGCACAGCGTGACGCGCACCTGCACCTCCCGCGCCCGCCTTTGCGACAGGGCGTGCGCCTGCAGCGAGGCGTCCAGCGTCACGCGCACCTCGTCGCCGACGGCAAGCTTGTCGCGCGAGGAGAGGTAAAATCCGTCCCTTCCGCCGCCCGCAAACTGCGCGCCGCCGACCTCCTTCCCGCCGCGCAGAATTTTGAATGCGTCGCCGTGCTCCGCCGCAAACGCGCACGCGCAGAACCATTTTCCCTCCCTGCGCGAGAGCTGCCCGACGCGCTCGCCGATGTGCCCCTGCACGCTGCGCGAGAGCAGCGCCCTGTCCTGCCCGAAGGCAAGCCCGCGCGTATAATCGCCGCGGTTGTAGGTGCGCCGCAGGCGGGAGAGCGCCTCCTGTGCGGGCAGGCCCGCAAGCTGCGCGCGGTAATATTCCACCGCCGCCGCGGCATATGCCGCCGAGCGCATCCTCCCCTCGATCTTGAGGGAGGTCACGCCCGCGGCGAGCAGTTTCTGAACGTCCTTTCCTACCGAGAGATCGGACAGGGAGAGCGCATAGGCGGGCGCATCGTAGCCCGCGCGGTCGATGGCATAGCGCCTGCGGCAGGGCTGTTTGCACCTGCCGCGGTTGCCCGAATTGTTCCCCGCAAACGAGGAGAGGTAGCACTGCCCCGAAAAACAGGTGCACAGCGCCCCCTGCACGAACGCCTCCGTCTCGATGATCGCCGAGATGGCGGGAATATCCTCGAGCGGCGTCTCGCGCGCGAGCACGACGCGGGAAAAACCGCATTTCTTTGCAAGCCGCGCCCCGTGCACGTTGCAGCAGCCCGCCTGCGTGGAGAGGTGCAGCACCATCCCGGGGTACGTCTCTTTCAGGGCGCGCCCCAAAAAAACGTCCTGCAATAAGATGGCGTCCGCGCCCGCATCCCACGCCTCGCGCGCAGAACGCAGAAAATCGGCAAGCTCCCCGTCCTTGACGAGCGTGTTGAGCGCGACGTACACCTTTGCGCCCAGCAAATGCGCATACCGCGTGAGCGCGGCGAGCGAAGAAACGCAAAAATTTTCCGCGCCTTCGCGCGCGGAAAATCGCGTCAGTCCCAGATAGACGGCGTCCGCGCCCGCATGCAGCGCCGCGTAAGCCGTGCGTTCATCCCCCGCGGGGGCAAGAAGTTCCGCCATTATCGCCCGATCGTGCGCGCGATGAGTTCGCTCGCCGCGTCGTACCCCATATTCTTCAGCCTCTGGTCACGCGCCGCGACTTCGATGAGGATGGCAAGGTTGCGCCCCGCGCTGACGGGCACTGTGAGCCTGGGAATGTTCAGCCCGAGAATGGACTCCGTATTCGACTCGCCCCCGATGCGGTCGTATTCCTTGTCCTTGCGCCACGGTTCGAGTTCCATGACCAGCTCAATAGCCTTCTCCGTCATGACCGCGCCCGAACCGTACATATTCTTGACGTTGATGATGCCGATGCCGCGCAGCTCCATAAAGTAGCGGATGCGCTCGGGCGCCGTTCCCACCAGCTCGTTCTCGATGCGCTTGATGAGCACGGAATCGTCCGCGACGAGGCGGTGTCCGCGCTTGATCAGCTCCATCGCCGTCTCGCTCTTGCCCACGCCGCTGTTGCCCGTGAGAAGAATGCCCGCGCCGAACACGTCCATGAGCACGCCGTGTACGGTGGTGGTGGGCGCGAGCAGGCGGTTGAGGTAGATGCACAGGTCCACGATGACGGAGGACGTCATCTTGCCCGAGCGGAAGATGGGCGTCTGCGAGGCGCGCGCGCACTCCATGAATTCGGGCAGAACGGGCAGATCGCGCGCAAAGATGACGCACGGGATCTCCCCGCAGTCAAACAGCCGCTTGATCTTTTCCTGCCGCTCCGCCGAGGGGAAGGAGTGCATGTATTCGTGCTCCGTCAGCCCGATGACCATGATGCGCTGCGCATCGAAGTAGCTGAAAAAGCCCGCAAGGCGCAGCCCGGGGCGGTCTACGCTGATGCTCGTGAGCGTGATGATGCCCCTGCCCGCATACAGCATCTCCAGCCCGAGATCGGACGCGAACTTGTCGAGCATGACCGTTTCCTTGGGTAAAATGTTCTCTGTCATACTTCCTCCCCCATGGCGATCGCAAGCGCCTGCGCAACGCCGTCCTCCTCCACGGAGGCGACGACGCGCGCCCTTTTTTTGAGTTCTTCCTCGGCATTGGCAACCGCAAATTTTCCGCCCGCGCGCTCGATCATGGGCAGATCGTTGAGCTGATCGCCGATGGCGGCGCACCTCTCGCGCGCAATGCCGTAATAGCCGCACAGAAAGTCCACCGCCGCCGCCTTG
Source organism: uncultured Clostridia bacterium (assembly GCA_944340905.1). Taxonomy (GTDB): domain Bacteria; phylum Bacillota; class Clostridia; order Christensenellales; family Borkfalkiaceae; genus Gallimonas. The sequence continues at coordinate 8,655 of CALVLT010000043.1, read as the reverse complement.
CTCTGTCCGGCGGGCATGACCTCGACGAGAAAATCCGCCGAACAGGTCACATAGAACGCATCGCCGAGCTGCGGCGTAAGCCAGCGCATGAGCGGGAGGCGGTCCTCCTTTTCCACCATGGCGAGCACTTTGACGACGCGAAGCCCCTGCTCCTTCACGTATTCGGAGAGGGGCATGCCCGTGATGCGCTCCGCCGTGACGCGGCAGATGCGCTCGTACATGTGCAGCGGCTCGTCGTCCACGTTGCAGTACAGCTTGTCCACCGTGTACACATGCACGTGCCGCCCGCCCTCCTCGAGCAGGCGGATGACCTTCAGGGCGTCCTCCTGCGCAAAGCCGTCGTCCTTTAACAGTTCGCCCGTAGCGATGTCCATGACCGTTGCGCCCTGATAGGCGACGACCAGCCCCTGCGTGAGGCCGAGTTCCTTCAGGCGGGGGACGATGGCGGCAGGCCCGCGCCCCGTGCACACGGCGAACACGCCGCCCCCCGCGCGGTATGCGGCGATGGCGCGCTTGTTGACCTGCGAGATCGTTCCGTCCGCGCGGACGAGCGTCCCGTCAAAATCAGATAAAAAGAGCGGATATTTCATAGTGCCTCGAAGTATGCGCGGATGCGCGACGCCAGCGCAGGGCCGATGCCCTCCACACGGGCGAGTTCTTCCTCGCTCGCGTGCATGATCTTGTCGATGTCGCCGAACGCGCGCATGAGCGCCGTACGTTTTTGTTTGCCGATGCCGCCGATCTCGTCGAGTACGGAGGCAAGGTTGCGCTTGGAATGCAGGCTGCGGAAATAGGTGATGGCAAAGCGGTGCGCCTCGTCGCGGATGCGCTGCAGCGTCTTTAAGGCGTAGTCCCGCCTGTCGATGAGAACGGGCGTATCCTGCCAGAGGACGTACACCTCCTCCTCCCGCTTGGCGAGCGAAACGAGGTCGATGTCCGTGATGCCCATCTCGTCGAAGATGGCCTTGACGGCGGAGAGCTGCCCCTTGCCGCCGTCGATGACGATGAGCTGCGGCTTTGCAAAGCGCTCCTCCTCGGGCGTGCCCAGCTTGGCAAGGCGGCGGCGCAGCACCTCCTGCAGCGAGGCGAAGTCGTTCGCCCCCTCCACCGTCCTGATGCGGAAGCGCCGGTAGAGCACCTTGTCCGCCTCGCCGTCCGTAAAGACGACCATACTGCCCACCTTATCGACGCCCGAAATGTTGGAAATATCGTAGCACTCCATGCGCTTGGGATAGCGGGAAAGGGACAAGAGCTCCTTCAGCCGTTCGCAGGCGCCCGTCGTCATGTCGCTCTTGTGCGCGATGGCGGAGACGGATTTTTCAAGATACTCTTTGACATTCCCCTCCGCCATGTCGAGAAGTTCGCGGCGGACGCCGAATTTGGGACGGGTGACGGCGACCTTGCGCCCCGCGCGCTGCTGCGCATAGGCAAGGAAGAGCGCCTCGTCGAACGGCTCGTCCGCGACCAGTTCGTGCGGCAGCTCGTGCGAGGAATAGTACTGCGTGAGAAAGGAGAGGAAATTTTCCCCCCGTTCGCCCGCGCCCGCGTCCAGCGAAAAGTTACGGCTGCCCTGCATGATCCCGCCGCGCGTGATGAGCACGCTCGCCGCCGCATACAACCCGTTCGTTTCAAATGCCCAGATGTCCGCATCCACGTCGCGCGGCATCGCCGTGATACGCCGCTCGCCTAAGCGGGAGAGCATCTCGATGCGGTTACGGTACTCGAGCGCAAGCTCGAACTCCTCCCGCTCCGCAAAGGCGGTCATCTTTTGGTTGAGCAGCTGCGCCGCCTCCTCGTAGTCCCCCGCAAGAAAGGCGAGCACCTTTTCCACCTGCGCGGCATATGCCTCCTTGCCGATGAGATGGGCGCAGGGCGCGCCGCATCGCCCGAGATGGTACTCCAGACACGGCTTTGCGGGCTTTTCCTTGACGGCGACGGAGCATGTGCGGATATTGTACACCTTAGCGGCGACGTCCACGATCTCCTTGGCAGCCACGCCCCCCATGAAGGGGCCGAAATACCTGCCGTCCCCCCGCTTTACCCTGCGCGTGATGCCGATGCGGGGAAACTCCTCCCGCGTGTACACCTTGATGTAGGGATAGGTCTTGTCGTCCTTGAGAAGGATATTGTACTTGGGCTTGTACTTCTTGATATAGGTGTTTTCGAGCGCGAGCGCGTCCACTTCGGTGGGCGTGACGATGTAGGCGAAGTCCGCAATGCAGTCCACCATCGCCTGCACCTTGGGGGACTTGAGCGAAGAATGAAAGTACTGCCGCACGCGGTTCTTGAGGACGCGCGCCTTGCCCACATAGATGACGGTGCCGTCCGCGTCCATCATGATATAGACGCCGGGACTGTCGGGCAGCAGTTTGAGTTTTTCGCGGATGACGCTCTCGCTCATATCTACATTATACACGCTTTGCATGTATTTTTCAAGCAATCGCGCAAAAGATTTCCGAAAACAGGCGGGGCGGGGGCATTCGCACCCGCCCCGCCATGCGGTCAGTAGCCTAAAAATTCCACACCCTTCAGGAGCACGTCATTGACGACGTCGTTGGAAAGCGAGTAGAAGATGATCTTTCCGTGACGCAGGTAGCGCACCATGCCCGCATCTTTCAGAAACCTGAGCTGGTGGCTGACCGTCGTCTGGTTGATGCCCAGCACGCGCGAGATGTCCGTGACGCACAGTTCGGAGATGGCGAGCGCGGAGAGGATGCGCAGCCGCGTGCTGTCCGCAAAGATGGAAAAAAAGCGCACGAGTGAGGCGAGCACCTCCCCGTCCGGTACATATCCTTCGATCATATCCTGTGTGCGTGCATCGAGCAAGAGCGTCTGCATGGCCTGCCTCCTTTTTGCAACAGAATAACACGTGCTTGCCTGCGCACGCAAGGAAGATGTGACGGAATATGGCGCATTTTGTCATAATTTCCGTACCGCCCGCCGCATACGCGGCGGGCGGTACGGAGATTATTTGATCTGAGTTACTTCGTAGCCCGCGTCTTTGACGGCGGCAGCGAGCGCCTCGTCGGAAACGGGCGCATTCAGCGTGACGACGGCGCGTTTCTTTTTCAGATCCACCTGCGCCTTCTCCACGCCCTCCACCGCCTGCAGGGCGTTTGTGACGTGCTGCACGCAGTGCTGACACATCATGCCCTCCACTTTCAGTTCGCGTTTCATAGCCATACCTCCTTCCGATTGTTCTGATTTTTTCGGGACGTTCCTTGTTTTTCCGCGCATGAACACCGTCAGGCGCAGCGCGTTTCCCACCACGAAGAGCGAGGAGCAGCTCATCGCCGCCGCCGCGATCATGGGATTGAGCGTCACGCCGAGCGCCGCAAAACACCCCGCCGCAAGCGGAATGCACACGCAGTTATAGAAGAATGCCCAGAACAGATTTTGCTTGATGATGCGCATCGTCTTTCTTGCAAGGGCAAACGCGCGCGGCGCGGCGGCGAGGTCGCCCCCCATCAGCACGATGTCGGCGCTCTCGATGGCGACGTCCGTCCCGTTGCCCATCGCCAGCCCCACGTCCGCCTCCTTGAGGGCGGGGGAATCGTTGATGCCGTCCCCGACCATGGCGACCCCCTTTTTCACGTGCTTGCCCGCATGCGCGCTGCGCTCCTTTTGCGCGATGACGCAGTCGAGCTTGTCGCGTGGGAGCACTTCGGCGTACACCATGTCCGCGGGAATGCCCGCGCTCTCGGCGATGGAGCGCGCGCACGCCGCATTGTCCCCCGTGAGCATATATGTGCGCATGCCCATGCCGCGCAGCTGTGCGACCGCCTCCGCGCTGCCCGCCTTGAGCGTATCGGCGAGCGCGAACAGGGCGAGCACTTCCCTGCCGTCCGCAAGGAACAGCACCGTCTTCCCCTGCGCGGAGAGCGCATCGAAGGCCGTTTGCTGCGCCGAAATATCTACCCCGTTTGCCGCCATCATCCTGTCGTTTCCGAGCAGATATTCGCGTCCGTCCACCCTTCCGCGCGCGCCCTGTCCGATGACGTACTCCACATCCTGCGCCGCCGCGCCCCCGCCGCAATAGGCGACGATGCACTGCGCCAGCGGGTGATTGAGCTTGCTCTCGAGGGCATAGGCGACGGACTTTGCCTGCGCTTCATCGCCGTATGCCTCGAAGTGCACGACGGAGGGCGTGCCCTGCGTGATGGTCGCCGTCTTATCGAGCAGCACCGTGCCGACGTCCGCCGCCCGCTGCAGCGCCTCCGCGCTCTTGATCAGCACGCCGAGCGAGGCGCCCCGCCCCGTTGCCGCCATGACCGCCACGGGCGTGGCAAGCCCCAGCGCGCAGGGGCAGGAGATGACGATGACGCTCACGCCGAAGTTGAACGCCGCCTGCACGTCCCACGTGGAGAACAGCCACACGAGAAAGGTGACGAGCGCGATGCCCAGCACCACGGGAACAAAGACGGCGGAAATTTTGTCCGCCAGTTTCTGAATGGGCGCCTTGCTCGCGCCCGCCTCGCGCACCATGCGGATGATGGAGGAGAGCATCGTCTCCTCGCCCACCTTTTCCGCCCTGATCTTGAGATATCCGCCCGTCACAAGGGAGGCGCTCATGGCGCGGCTGCCCTCCGAGAGCTCGACGGGCAGGCTCTCGCCCGTCACGGCGGACTGGTCGGCAAAGGCGTGCCCTTCCACAACGGTGCCGTCCACGGCGACCGATTCCCCCTGCCGCACGATGAGAATATCCCCCTTGACGACCTCGGAGAGCGGCACCTGCAGCGCGCGTCCCTCCCGCTCCACCGTGACGGTGTCGGGCGCGAGGGAGAGGAGCTTTTCGATCTCCCGCCCCGTGCGCCGCTTGCTCTTGTCCTCCAGCCACTTGCCGAGGGTGACGAGCGTCACGATCATCGCCGCCGATTCAAAGAAGAGCGTTGGCTCTTCCGGCGTTATGATCGCCATGACGAGGCTGTACACAAAGGATACCGCAGCGCCCAGCGTGACGAGCGTATCCATGTTGGGAACGAGCCTGACGGCGGCGCGCACGCCGCTGACAAAAAAATGGTAGTTGACGGCGAGAATGGCGAGGGTCAGCCCCACCTGCACGCCGTAGTTGACCCAGCCGTGCGGCACGGGCAGGCCCATCATGTGCCCCATGGCAAAATACATTTCGGGTAAGAGCAGGACGAGCGAGATGAGAAAGCGCACACCCAGCGTAAGGCGCTTTTTCTTTTTTTGGGGGACCGCGCCGTAGTCATAGGCGCCGTAGCCGAGCGCCGTGACCGCCTTTTTGATGCCCGCATCCGTCAGAACGCTCTCGTCATAGGTGACGTCCATGCTCTCGCCCATCAGCGAGACGGAGCATGCCTGCACCCCGTCCAACTTTTTCACGGTGCGCTCGATGCCCGAAGAGCATGCCGCACACGTCATGCCTGTAATTGAATATTTCTTTTCCATAAAAACCTCGCTCCGCCCGTGTTACGCCGTAAGACCGGACCGGGCGCAGCCCGTCAGCTGAGTTTTTTGATGAGTTCCACCGTCTCTTTCACGATCGCCTCGTCGCCCGCCATGATCTTTTCGCGGACGCAGGTGTTCATGTGGTCCTCCAGCACCAGATAGCCGAAGGCGCGCACCGCGCTCTCGACGGCAGATACCTGCACGAGCACCTCGCCGCAGTAGCGGTTTTCCTCGATCATCTTTTTGATGCCGTTGATCTGCCCGTTGATGCGGTTCAGGCGGTTGACCAGATTCCGGATCTCCTCCTGCCCGCGGGGCGTTCCCTTAAAGCGCGCTTCGCAATGTTCGCAGCGTTCCATAGATCCCTCCGAATTACCCCCATGGGGTATATTCGCATTATACCCCTATTGGGTATTTTTGTCAAGCGTTCGGGCACAAAAAAACGGCGCCGAAGCGCCGTTTTTTCAATTTTATTTCCCGAACACGACCTCGTTTATGATCTCGCTCCACACCGCATAGCCTGCGGCAGTCATATGGATGCCGTCGCTCCGGAAATATTCCGCGATCGGTTCGCCGTTTTCCGTCAGCGCGTCCTCCATGTCGATGACCGTCAGCCAGTCGTTCTGCGTTCCGTACGCCTTCATGCACTCGATGAGGTTTCCGTACTCCGTCGTATAGACGCCGTGCGCAAAATTGTTCGGCACGGGAAGGGAGAGCACATAGTAGATCTCCGCTTCGGGGAAATCGGCGTGCATCTTTTCCAGAAGTTCGGCGAGCAGTTTTGCCGTCGCTTCCCCGCTGTCGCCCAGATTGTTGACGTTGTTCCCGCCCAGGAAGAGCACGATCTTGCCCGGTTCGAAGGGCGCGACCAGCCTGTCGTACGCATACAGCCAGTCTTCGACCACCGTCCCGCCGATGCCCACGTTATAGCCGAGCGTGCCCGCACCGATGTCCCCCTGCCAGGTGTCCCAGAAATCGATGGTGCTGCTTCCCGCCAGAAGCACGCCGCCCTTCTGCGCCCCCGCGTACTCCTCGGCAAGCGCGGCAATACGGCTTTCGTAGGGCGAAACATAGCTGTATTCCTGCATGTTCGCCGCAAATTCTCCCACCGCCGCCTCGCCGGTCACGGCGCTCAGTCCGGACAATTTCATGATGCAATTCTGCCCTCCGAATGTGATCGCAGGCGCCGAAAGGCCCGCGTCTTCATAGCTGTGCCAGACGTATCCGTCGATGAGGAAGGAGACGGCGCCGCCATAGTTGACCACGGTAAAGTTGAGATAGGCGGGATTGGCGGTCTGCGGACGCTGAATGAGCTTATAGTTTTGCCACATCGCGTTCCCCCGCCTGATCTCCGTAAAGACCTGGAAGGTGCCGCCCGGCACATACTCGAAGACGTACCGCACCGCGTGTGTGTCGTCCTGCCATACCTGCAGCTCGCACTGTCCCCAATTGCGGTAATCGAAATAGGAGAACGTGCCGCTCACCATCCACGCGTCGCCCGCGACGGATACGCCGTCCGCAAACAAAAACGCCTTGCCGTACTCCTGATCGCCCTTGTAAAAGATATTGCTGCCGCCGTCGGTAAAGACGGAAGACGGCTCCGCCGCGTCTTTCTGCGCGCTCATCGCAAACAGGTCGGCGTCCCCCGCATGCAGCTGCGACCACAGCGCGTCGTATTCCGCATTCTTGCAGATGGAAAGCCCGGAGAAGGTGACGTCGCAGTACTGCCGCATGGAAAGCCCAAACCCCGTATAGCCCCAATCGGTTTCCAACGTATACACGCACTTGTATTCGAGCATGTAGTCGCCGTCCTTGAGCCATGCCTCGATCCTGCCGTGATCGTAGATAAAGATAAAGTCGAGCGTATAGTCCGTCCCCTGCGGCATGGTATTGTCCTCACAGGTAATATCGTCGCCCTTAGAGTCAATGGTGGGATAAGCGTGGAAACTGTTGTTGGTCGGATAGCGGAAGAGGTGGAATTTGATGAAATTCTGGAAACTGGTATAGATCTGGAATTCCACCTTGCTTGCCGAAGGTCCCGTCGTCTTGGTGTTGGTCACGCGGACGCTGCCCGAAACGGCGTACTGATACCCGCCGTACGGCACGCCCTCGCCGTAGATCGCCGACATGACACGCGCATTCGACTGACTGCCCAGAACGGTGAGCGTGCCGTCCTCGTTCTGCGTAAATTCTGCGATGTTTTCTGCATTGCCGATCAATGAAGCCCCCACCATCGGATCGGTATAGCCCTGCAGCGCATCCCGGTACGCCGCCTCCACCAGCGCCCTGTCCGTGACGATCTCCAGATCGCTGAGTACGGCGCTGCAGGTAACGGTGGAAATGCACAGCTCGCTGTGCGTGAGCGTGTCGAGCGTGCGGCGGTAGACCGTCTCGCCGTTGTAGATCATGACGAGGCTGTTGCCGAGGTTGATCAGGCGGAAGGACAGTTCCTCCCCCTCTTCATACGCAAGATCAACGATATGCTCGGTATAGTTTTTGAACCCGGACATGTCGCGGTAGTCGCTGAACAGAATAAAGCGGTTGCCGCTCTCTCCGCGCAACACAAAACGGACGACGAGGTTATCCGTCTGATAGGACGAAAACACGACTTCGCTGTTTTCGGCAAGCCCCTTGATGGCGACGTTGCAGGAAAAACTCCAGTCATTCACGACCTGCACGTCCCGCTCGTCCAGCGCGAACGCCGCGCCGCTGAGCAGATAGCCTCCGTCCGCAAAGCTCCACGAGACGTTGTCGGCGCTGCCGTAGCCGTTGAGCGAATTGGAGCCGAACGGACTGTGCACCGCGATCACCGTCGTATATTCCCCGGTTGCCGAACGGTCCTGCGAGACCACCGTAAAGACAAGCGAGTGCGTCTCCGTCTCATACGCCGCCGTCACCGAGGCGCCCTGTGCCGCCGTATAGTCGCACACGGCCGCAAGATCTTCCTGCAGCGAATAAAACTGCTGTTCGGACAGCGTGACGGTTTCATCCGAAACGGTTTCGCCGCACACGGCGTTCAGCCGGAACGATACGTCGTTTGAAAGCACCGTCAGCGTGACGGTGTAGTCCTTCTGCGTGCCGTCCTCTGCCGTCACCGCAAATCTGAGGCTAGTGCCCTCCAGCGTCACCGTCACGCTCGCCTTTTCCGCAAGCGTGTATTCGCATGCCGCGCCCTTATCCTGCGCCGCCGCAAACGCTTCGTACTGCGCCGTCGTCAGCGTGACCGCGCCGCCTTCCGCCTTC
>CALVLT010000042.1 GCA_944340905.1 uncultured Clostridia bacterium | reverse complement strand
GAGTCCTCTTTTCAATACCACATCGGCATTAGCCTATTCCTGAACCCCCAGACTATCTGGGGGTTTTCTTTTAACAACAATAAATGCGCCGCCAGCGGCGCATTTGTTTTTCCCCGCTTTCGGGGATTTTGCCCGGGCGGATCGGCGCGCTGCGTGATCCTCCCGTCCCCGTTTTCGGGGATTACACCTCATGCGCGTAAATCCATTTCAAAAGCTCATCGTTTTTCATCTTTCCCTGCGCCAATGAAAGGCCCACATGAACGATCTCTTCATCGCTCACTTCGAGGCGAATCCCATTGACTTCAAGAAACGTCAGCATGACATACATTCCGATACGCTTGTTCCCATCTACAAAAGCATGATTTGCAATCAGACCGCTTCCAAGCCGGGCAGCCTTTTCCTCTTTCGTCGGGAAAAGCTCCTTCCCGTCGAATGTGGCATCGCAAGCTGCCAGAGCTGATTCTAATAAACCCATGTCGCGTATGCCATCTTCTCCGCCTGTTTGTTCGATCAGAATCTGATGAAGGAGCAATACTTTCTCTTTTTCAAAGCGGATCATTTCGCAAGTTCCTCAAACGCCTTGCGATGGCGTTCCAAAACACGACGCGCAACAACATCGATTTTTTCATTATCGGTCATCTCAAATTCAGGATGATCCTGCAAGCTGATGAGCATATATCTCGGTCTGTTGTTTTTCAATACGATCACGCTGCCAAGCTGATCCGCAATTTTCGTTGCCCGGGAAAAGTTCTGGTTGGCTTCCGTTATGGAAAGCATTTGATTTGTATTTACGATCATTTCTCTTACCTCCGATATTAGTATAAACGAAAAATAGCTAAAATGCAACCTATTTTTATAATTTTTTTAGGCAAAATCCCCGCTTTCGGGGATTTTGCCCGGGCGGATCGGCGCGGGGGTTTCGCTCCGGGGGCGGGCGGGGCCTGCTCCCCTGCCCGTTCTGCGTTCCCGCCGTCAGTGTTTGTATCAGGCAGGAAGGAGCCGACGGGCGCGCATATTCGTCTATCCGCTTGCGCGGGCTTGCCCGCGCTCAGGCTACGATCCAAAGCCGCCAAAGGGCGGCTTCCGATTTGTCCTTCCTACCCAGGACGAGCGCGGCGCGCCGTCCTATATTTATAAGCATAGTTACATGGATATTTATAGTGTCTGAATTTGATGCTTTTTTTGCCTTTTACTGTCTACTTTTGCGCATGGTGCCGTCGGGTTGTGAGCACGGCAAAGTGCTCATTTTCGGCCACTACTCCGGACATACAAAAAGGACGCCCCCTTTCGGGAGCGTCCGCCTGTCATTTTTTTGCGCCGTTTCCATGACGATAAGGGCGATCGCTCGCCCTGGCATTTCCTATTCTGTTCGCCTACACCCTCTTGTCCGCGTCACGTTCGCCGCCTCCCCGTCCGTTCGGGATAGCAGCCGCACGGCCGCCCGTCCGGAAGATAGCCCGTGTCCCGGCACTTTGCGCACGCATAATGCGGGAGCAGGTCGTCGGGCGTCAGATTCATTGCATGCAGCCGCTGCGCCATGATCTGCCGCACCGTTTCCTGCTCGCGCCGCAGCTCGTCCAGATCGGGGAGGTTGAGCGCCTCTGCCTTACCGATCCTGATGTCCAGCGCGCGGCTCTTTTTCTCCGCCTCACGGTATGTAACGTCGGCGCGCGCCCTGGCGTTCATCTGCTCTTCCCGCCGCTGCGCTTCGTTCCTGCGCGCGGCATAATAGCGTTCGCGCTCCGCCCGCGCGTCCGCATCCTTGACGGCGCTGCTCTTGCCCTTTGCTCGCACGACCGTTTCCTCGCGCTTTGCCCGCAGCAACTTCCCGTTCACATGGTATCTGGATAGTTCGTAGTTGTTCTTTGCCGCACCTTCCGTAAAGACGATCTGCATCCCTTTCAGCCGCTCGATGCTCTTTTTGACGGTGTCCTTGCCGAACGGAAGGCGGGCCGCGATGCGGCGGTAGGAACTGACGAACGCCTTTTTATTCTTGCAGAATGAGATCAGATAGGAGAGCACCAGGACCTCGTTCTTGGACAGATAGCAAGCAGCTCCGCCCAGATCGAACGTCGCATGATACAGCCAATCTTCTACATATAGATACGGCTCGTCCTCTTTGATGCCCTTGATCCTGTATTCGTGCACCGAGCTGCCGCGTTCTGCAAGGTCGTTTTCAAGAACGATCCTGACGGAACGCGAAGAGGACGAGCGCGTGATGCGGTAACGCTCTTCCAGCTCGCGGTATGTAAAATCGCCGGTGCCGCCGTCTGCCGAAAAACTGTAAATCGCAGAGCAGAGCAAGAGCGCGGAGCCGCCCAGCTTGCGCTGTTTGCCGTTGCACATGATCGTCCGCCCCATGAGGCAATACGGAATGCGGACAAATCCGCTGTGCGACCGTCCCGCGCGATTGAGTTTTTCTGCTGCGTTCGTCATACTCTCGTTCCCTTACCTTATGTCCGATCCCCGTTTCCGGGGATTTATCTGCCTGTCACCCGAGCGGCGTGTCCGACTGTTGCCGTTGTTCCTTTTCGGCCGCCCGATCTCGCGGTTGAGATACCAGACCACTTTCATTTTCACAAGACCGTTTCGCCGGCCTCCTGTATATCAGAAGGATATACCGCTTTCTGTTCCATGGAATGGTATCTTTGCCTTTTATGTAGCGTTTGACCTCATAAAACCAGCGGTCAATCACCATGACCTCCCAACCGTCGGGAAGTTTTTGCAAGTCTCTTTTCCCCAACTTCCAACACCCGTCACTTACTCGTCGCATTCTTCCTTTCTCCTTGTTCATACTCCGCGATCGCGCGGAAGATCGGGTACGCCCGCTGCATGGTTGCTTGCGCCCACCGTTTTCCAGACGCCCGAGGCGTTCCCCGTCCAATCCTTCACCCCTGCGCCTCGTCGTCGATGAACAGGATGCGGCCCGTCGGCTCATAGCCGGACGTCAGCGCCCGCAGATACCCTTGTTTGACGAGCACTTTCACGTGGTAGGCGACGCTCTGGCGGTCGGTGCCGAGCTTCTTTGCGATCGCGGAAAAGTCCGCGCGTTTCGGCGCGCGATCTTCGCCCACGATCTCCGCCAGGATGCGGAAACGCAGCTCATCGTCTTTCAGTTCGTTCAGGTTGATGGCCCTCACGCACATCGTCGTCTACCTCCTTTCCCCGATTCCGGGGATTTTCTTGTCTGCGATCGCGCCGCAGCGCCCGGGCAAAATCCCCGAAAACGAGGATTTTGAAAAAAATTGAGCCGACAAAAATTTATTGGACGCTACGCGCCAAAAAATTTTTGTATATAAGCGGTACCTACTCTTCCGTAGCCCCGCTTATCCCCCGCGTGCGGTTATCCGTCGCTCGTCTGACCGCCGGACGGCGCAAGCGCTCGTCCCGGCGGCACAGCCGCTCTCCGTCTGCCCGCACGCGGGCAAATTTTCTGTTAAACAGAACTCCCGCCGTCCGCTTCCCCGCCCGCCTCCGCATCCTCCTGCGGCCCTTCGGGCGTTTCCTCGGGTGTTCGTTCCTCTTTCTTTTCCTCGCCTTTCTCGGGCGTTCTTTGCGCGATCTCAGGCGGCGTATGTCCGTACATCACCGCCAAACACCGCAGCAGAGAACACACTTCCCCAGACGTCCACAAAGGCTCGTCCTCCTGCGGCGCGTTTGCCCGTTCCTGCTCCGCGATCTTCTCCTCCTGTTCAAGCCAAATGCTCTCCACCTGCGCAGCCACTTCACGCGCGATGAGGTGCGCTGCCGTGTTATACTTACGTCTAAACCACGGGAACGGACGCCGCACACGCGGCACAAGTTCCGCGTATTTCAGTCGCAGCACATACATTTTCTTTTCCCGCTCGATCTCGTTTTGCAGGTCCAGCATCTCATACTCATTCTTATACTGTTCCAGCAGCTTTTTCGCCGTATATTGCCGCTGCTCCTCGGTCAGCAGGTCTTTACTCTCACGGAAATCGCCGTACAGCTCATAAAATTTCCTGTTCAGCTCTTTCAGTTCGTCGATCATCACGCCCTTCTCCTGTATTCTTTCGGCGCAGATATCGTGTAAAATGCCGATTCGTCCTCTTTCAGCCTGCCTACCTCGGACATCGTAAGGAATGGCAGGCAATCAAAGTCCTTTCCTTCCGCGGGCAGGAAGTCCTCGAAACAGCCGTAGCTGTTGAAACTGTCGAAAATGTCCCCTTCGTGGACGAACTGCACCGCCTCGCCACGCTTTTCCCCGTTTTCAAGGTAATTTTCCACGTCGATGAAATTGGAGAACGTGCGGCAATCGAACACCGACCGCACCATCCATCCGTTCTGATCCCTCACCTGACGCATTCCCTGCACCTCGATAAACCGGTCTGCAATGTCGCGGATGTTCTTATCGATATTGATGGGGCGCTGCACGTCCATATAGATATCCAGATAGTACTGTCTGTGCGCCTCATACGCGCGGAACACCCAATCCGGCGTGCTCTGGCTCTTGCGCGAATCGTAATACCGCTGCGCCTCGGTCAGAAACAGCTTTGCTCCCGGCATCACATACTGAACGGGCATCTTATCATTCGGCAAGCCGAAATAATATCCGTTCAGATAGTACGGCTCATAATATTTCCTGTACCCGACAAGCGTCCTGACCGCATAATTTGAGAAGATCGGCGGCTTGTCCGGCACCGTGAGCCGCTTTTGCCGCGTCTTGTTCGACTCTCCGATCTGTTTGCGCGTGAATTTTAACAGCTCCTGCCGCTGCGTCAGATATGTATCGATGAGAAAATGCGTCAAAAGCGATGTTTTCCCGCAGCCGGGCTTGCCAAAGATGATGGTGATCATGCGTCCGGATGGGCAGCAAAGTACGCCGTCATGCCCTCGATGCAGCCGCCCTCCGCTGCATACGGGCAGCCGTACTCCGCGATCTCCGCCGCGTCTCCGGCGTCCGCATACACGCATTTCCTGCAGGTGTCTGCTCCGCCCTCGCGGATCAGATAGTCGATCAGCCTCTTTTCTGCGTTGCTCATTTCTCTTACCTCGTATTTTTCTCGGCGCTTGCCGTTCGTTCCGTCATTCGGAACGGAGCTTTCCCGCCCCGTCCCGCTTTCCCCTTTCCCGGGGACTGTATAATTTTCGGAAAATCTATTGACTTTTCCCCGAAAATCGATTATAATATTAATGATCCCGAAAGGGTGTCCCGCTTGGCGGGTTAGGTTGCGGATCGGCATTGTCCGGTCCGCATTTTTATTTTTTCGGCGGACGCCCTTTCATTTCCCGGACCTTATTGCGATTCTTTTGTTTCTGCCGCTTGTTCTTTGTAAAGCATTCCAAAATGATTTGCAGAGTATCTTGTATCGAAAAATTTTTTGCCCGGCTGTTCGGTACGAACTTTCTTCCATACCGGATCGGCTGACCATTATCATCTTTCGTTTCCACATAAGGTTTGAACTTGGACACCTTTTCATCCCGCAAGGGAATCCCGCGGGGACTGCCTTTCGTGGTTTTTACAAGCGCAAGATCTTTCCCGTGTTGCGCGACCACCACCGCCTTACGATAATTTCCTTTTTTCTCGTAGCCCGGCTTCCGGTAATCCCCTTGCCCCTCAAAATACTCATCCCGCGTCTGAACTGTCCGACCGATCTCTGTTTGATCTTTCTTTCGCGCCATGCGGCCCTCACTTCTTGCGGCTGCGCGGCGTAGCAGGCTTTTTCGCGGGCTTTTTGGCGGCAGACGGCTTGCCCGTCACAACGGGGCGCGTTCTGTCCAAACTCTCACGCTTTTTGCGCTCCCGTTCCTGACGGCGCATTTCGGCTTGGATCTTCTTCTCCGTCGTCTGATCCGCGATAAAACGGTCATTGCGCTCATAACGGCGCGCCTGCGCGATCCGCGTTATCATCAGCCCTTCGTCCTGCACCACAAGCGCGTCCCTATACTTCGGGTTTTTATGCATCTTTCCGTCCTTTCCGCGCTTGAATGCCGGCTCGCCGTTCGACGCCCACGCCGTACCTGCCGGCTGTGTCAACGTCCCGTTCTGAATTTTCCACCCATCCGGCAGATGCTTGTACACCCGCACTTCGCTTTCCTTGTCTTTTCCCGTCCTGTATTTCATTTCATCCTCCTTTATGTTCCCGCCGATACTGCGGGCAGCGGCGGTATTTTATGCAATAGCAGCACATACCGCTTTTTGTCCCGCGGGATCGGCTCGATGCCCTTTTTCCGCACATCCACGGTCCCGTACAGCGTATCGTACACGATCACGCTCCACCCGTCCGGGAGCTGCGCAAGCTCGCTCGCCGCGATCTCCTGTAACAGCACGCTTACCGGCTTCATCTCCCTCACCTCAGTCGCTGTCCTCGTGTTCGTCGTCGGGTTGTTCGCTCTTTTCTTTTCGCCCTTTCAAAACATTTTCGATAAAATTCCAGAGCGAAAAGATACATGAACAAACACTGAATCCTAACGCAAAACCGCTCAATATCAAGGTCCATTCCATCGCCGTCACTCCTGCATCTCTGCCGCAAGGCGCAGAGCATACGCCGCCCTTTCCTGGTCCAGCACGATAACCTCGCTGCCGTCGATGCGGATGGCAAACGCCTCATCGACCGCCTGCGCAAGTTCTTCGTACTTCATAACTTGCAGCTTTGTCTGCCCGCGGATCGCATGGATCGTCTTTTCCGCACCGCGGAACTCGCAAAAACGGTCGTACTCCGCTTCCGTCATAGTCACTTGTTTCATTTCTCTTACCTCTTTTTTTATTCGCAGCGCCGTGACCGGCGCACGCTTCTGGTTTCCTTACCTCATGCCCCGCAGGTCGCCCCTGCGGGACAATCCGGTAAGAGAGCCGATCCGGAGGTCCCGCCCTCCGTGCCCCGCCGTCGCGGAGGCTATCGGCATTTCCCCTGCGCACTATGTCTGACATAGTACCATTCAGACATAGGCTCACAGGGGGTTGACACCCGCATTTGAGGTCCTGCCCTCTCTTGCGGCATTTACAGCTTGTCCCCGCTCTCGGGGATTTTTCCCGGGCAGATCGCCCGCTACGAAGATCCTTCCGTCCCCGTTTTCGGGGATTTTCCCGCCCGCTTGATGCGGGCGGGGTTTCATTCTCTGCCCTTCCGAATTGTGCCGAACGTATCCCGCGCACGCTTCATGTTTTCCCGCGTCCGCGGATAGTAGGTCGTTTTATCGGAGATGATGCGCCCGCTCTTTCCCGACCTGATTCTGCGCACGGCAATGCTCTTATCCGTCAGATATACATCGTCCGCGCCTTCCAGACTGATCTTCTTCGACATATCCGCCTCCCTTATTTGAACTCCACGCGGACCTTCTTGACCTTCCCCGCGCGGGTTGCCTCGTCCAACGCCGCGTTTGCCGCTGCGATCGTCTTGGGCGTCTGCGGAAGATACCGCCTGCGCTCCACTTGCTCGAACGATCCCTTGCGCGATCTGGACGCAGCATGCGTCACGGAGATCGCGTTCTCGGTGATCTCCACATACTTCGCCCCGCGGAACAGATCGCCCGTCACCGCGACCGCCGTCCCCTTCTTCGATGACAGCTTTGTCACCTGCTTTGCCGGCACCTTCTGCACGCTGCGTGTGCCGCAGCGCTTGGGCGTATTCGCGCTTTTCGGCGCCGACTTCTTCTGCACTGCCGTGTTCTTCTTTACCGGCGTTTTTGTCCTGGTCTTTGTTGCTGCCATGTTACCCTCCTTATGAAAATACGATCTCGGAAGGATCGAGCGTGATCTCCCCGACCTGATCCCAGCCGTCCACCGCCGCGAGCACGATGTCGCTCTGCGCTGTATAGGTCCCGTAGGTGCCCGTTACCGTCGCCGTCAACGTCCAGAGAATTTTGTCCGTTCTGGCGTCGCAATAGTTTTTGATTGCAGTAGTGTCCATTTCCGAGAACGGCGTTTCATTGGAGACCGTTGTGCTTCCGCTCCAGCCTGTGGTCACATACTTGAAGTTATAATCCTCAAACATGCTCAGATCGAAGTACAGAGATTTTCCTGCCGCGTCGGAAATGTCGTCATGATCGATCGAATAGCCTCCCTGCGGCCCGCCCATATAATAGCTGTACGCAAAATACGCGCCTTCCGCATCATCGATTTCATGCGTCAGTTCCACCGACGTCGTGATGCCATCCTCTGCAAGCGTGTAAACCTCGGAGAGCTGATACTCGATGGAGATCATGCCGCCGCGGTCGGTATTGTCGTGACCGATGTCCACCGTAACCTCGGTATCGCCGTCCAGGACCACATCCACGTTGCCGATCTTCACCGTCACGCCCGTGACCTTCTGTGCGAAGTCCACCGTGCAGGCCGCCGTCTTGGTGGGGTCTGATACGGATGCGCACGTCAGGATGATCTGCTCGCCGAACGCCTCGTTGCAAGTCAGCACCGCAATGCGGCTGTCCCCTTCGTCCGGCGTCACCGTCAGATAGTCCGTGGCCGTCTTGCCGCTCGCCCAGACGCTCTCCGCATTGGCGAACGCCACGTTCCAGCTGACGGACTTGTCGATCGCCGTTTCCGGCAGCACCGTCGCCGTGACCGTCACGCCCTCGCTTGCCGATGCGCTCTCCCGCGTCGTTGCCGAATACACCATCGCCGTCGGCAGCGCGTACGCCGTGCCGCTCGCCATTTCGTTCCCCTCGCCGTCCGTGACGTCCGAGGGCTGCTCCTCTTCGGGTTGTTCCTCTTCGGCGGGCTGCTCCGTCTGCTGCTCGCCGTTGAAATACGTCCAATCTTTGAATCCCTGCGTTTCCACGCCCAGCCACACGCCCACCGCGATCACGCCCAGCAGGACGATGATCAGCAGGAATGCGGCGACCTTCGTCAGAACGCTGCTTCCGCTCTTTCTTGTCATTCCTTATCCTCCTATACGATGATGTGGTCCGGATCAAGCTCGATCCCCGATACAGGCAAGCCGATGCCGAATCCGAACGTGTATTCCGTTTCGCCCAGCGTGACGACCATACAGAATTTATCTCCCGTCAGGTCCGCATCCTCCGCGATTACGACGTCCGTGCCCAGCACGGCGGCGATGATCGTCTCAAAGCTCTCATATTCGAGCGTAAAGCCGACGTCCGTCTGCGTCATGGTAAAGCCCTGCGTGACGTCGCGCCCGGCAAGGTCATGCCAGGTGTACGGCTCCGCGCCCGCCGTGAACGCGAAATCCCCGTGTTCCGCGTCCGCCTCGATGCGCACCTCGTACTGCGACGACCCCGTCAGCGACTGCACCCTGATCTCGTCGCCCGGATAGATCGCAAGCCCGTCCGCCGAAGCCGTGTACATGTCGTCCCCGATCATGATGACCGCCGTGGGCGCACGCCCGCCGAATCCGTCCGTCACGACGTATGCGATGCCAAATCCCGCAAACGCCAGCACGGCAAGCAGAACAAGGCATAACAAGCCGATCCCGATTGCTTTCCACGTCTGTTTTGCGTTTCCCTGCCGCGCCTCTTTGGCAAGCGCTTCCTGCCGTTGCCTGGACGTGGTGCGCGCGGGCGCGCTCTTTGTGCTGCTCCTGCGGCCCGTGTTGCTTCTCTTCTTCGTTGCCATTCGTCACCTCCTTTTGCACGTTCTCCCCGCCCGCCTGTGCGGGCGGGGCGTGCATATGTTGTTCCGCCGATCAGAACTTGATCTGATTCTTATCAAGGTCAAGGCCGCTCGCCAGCGAGCCGACGTCGGTGAACGTCAGCGTGTACACTTCCGTGCCGCCTGCCTGTTCTTCATTGCTCGTCACGTCGATCTTGATCGTCAGCATCGCGCTGCTTGCATGCTCGATCAGGTATGTACGGAATGCGTTGAACTCGTCCTCCGTCACGCTCTCACCCTCGAAACCGAGCAGCTCGTCCGCCGTGAACGCCGTCAGCGTTGCCGTGTTCCCCGAAAGGGAAGATACGAGCGTCTGATAGCTGTCCGCCGTCGCCGTGATCCCCGCCTCCGCAAGCGCTGCGACATAGGCTGCGGTGTAGGCATAGGAAACGGTAATGCTCTGCGCGCCGCTGGCAATGGTATAGACGTCCGAATAGGTCGCCGCCGCACTCCCGCTGCCGTTGTACGCCGCAAACTCCGTCGCTGTTTCGGACGAAGGGAATGCCGCCGTGACCGCGTTGGATGCGCCGAGCGTCCAGCTCACGTTATCCGAGCTTGTCCCGTTCTGGAACGCGATCGACGCGCTCACATCCTCGTACTTCTGCACATAGTCCACGATACATGTATCGTTGATATCCTCATATCCGCGGATATTCGCCGTGACGATCGCCTGCGTTCCGAACGGTGCAAGGCATTCCACGTCTGCCGTGAGTGCGCCGTCCGCAGTGGGCGTTACGGTGAGATAGCTGCCAATCGCACCCTGCGCGCCGCTGCCCCAGCTGCCCTGTGTCTCGCCCCATTCGATGGACCAATCCACGATCGCATTCGTTGCATATTCCGGTTCCACCGTCGCCGTCAGGCGCTGCACCGTCTGCCCGTCCTCGTTCTGCACCGTTGCAGACGTCAGGCTCATGACCCCGCTGCCGCCTCCCGGCGTCACCTGCATCTGCGCGCCGAAATCCTCCGTCGCGCCCTTGTTCCCGCCGAACGTCACGCCTGCCCACACGCCGACGCCCACGATCGCTGCCAGACCTACCGCGACTACCGCCGCAAGCCCCTTCTTTGCTCCTTCTTTCATGAAATTTCCTCCAAATAAATGATATTTTGTCCCCGCGCTTGCGCGCGGCCCGCCTTCCGCCTGCTCCGGTTGCCCTGTATGTTATCCGTCATCACCTCCCGGCCGAAAGCCCTTTGCCGCAAGCCGGAACAGCATGCGGAATGCCGTATCCATCAGCTCCGCGCTATCCTGCTCCCCGCAGCGTTCGCTGATCATGGCAATGTTCATCACTACGTCCGCAGCAAGGATCAGCTCGCTGCGCTTTACGCCTTTCCAACCGTCCACCGCTGCCGCCGTGCGCTCCATCATCGGTATTTCGTAGTTTTTCATGTGCCGCTGCCTCCTTGGTATGTCATGTTACGAATTGTAGAAGAAATCATCGTAGGCATACATTCCCGCTATATCTTCCGGATTTCCGCCTAAGTAGATTTGTTCCACCGCATCGGCCACCCTATCTGGCCGGAACGTCCATACATGCGCACTGAAATTATTAGAGTAATTATGAATTTCATTTATCGCTTGATCGTATGTCCGATAAATATATGTGTTGTTCCCGAGACCAAAGGTTTGCATTATGTATAGATATGGCTCCATTGACGGACCTGCGTTCCATAATATCATAGGAAAATTCATTCCAAGAGGCTCACCAAAAATATTCCCGATTTGGTTGTGATCGGTGCCATCGTAATATCTCAATGTCCCCGAGATATTGAAATCCTCATAATATCTTTCCGTAAACCATGTTGCAGCCTTTTCCGCTCCATTTACCGCTGTGTCGATCATGGAATAATAATCTGACGGCCCCATTCTTTCCTGTATCTCTTGGATAAATTCGTCATACGTAAGTTCAATGTTGTACATGTACGGGAATCCGTAACCCGCAAGTATTTCGTTGATCAGATCACCGTCTTCATTAAAAGCAACAAGCTCGTCCACGCCTATCAGAAACGGAGTTCCGCAAATGTTACTCAATATACCTTCCTCAAACAAATTCATGCCGTCATATGTTGTAAGATTGCAGAACGTCATATTGTGATCGAACAAGACCGAAACGACCCGATCCTGCGTTGCCGTAGGCAATGACATGTACGTGCCCCTGACCGCCTCCATTTCCTGGATCATTGTCTCCTGATCGGACGACATTTCATATACCGTCACCTGATCTGCAAAGGTGGAGAGCTCGTCCTCCAATGCGCTCACCTCCGATTGATAGACCGCATCGGACGTATCCACCGTGAAAAGATAGATGATCGCGCCGTCGCTATCTGTGGTCACGGGAGGCGCCGTCACCGTTGCCGTATCGTATACGCTCGGATCGCTTGCAAATTCGCAGCGCAGGATCGCCGTGCCCTCATACCGCTGGTGACAGGTAAGGTCGATAGAGTTCACGCTCACGACCTCGATACTCAAATACTCGCTCATCGTCCTCGTGTCCCCCGCGTTTTGCCACGACAGCGACCACGCGAGCGCAGTGCCCGCCGGCGTCACTTGCGCCGTCACCCGCTGCGTCCCGACGTCGGAGGCATTGGCTGCAAGCGGCTTCACCTCAAACGCTACGCCCGATGAGAGCGCCGGCTGTTCACCCGTTTCGATTGTCAGCTCGGTTCCCTGCGGCTTGAATGCGCTGAAAAAGCCGCTGCCGATTACGATCGCACATACCATGATCGCACAGACGATTCCCAAAAACACCTTTTTGACTGCGTTCATTTTTCACTCCCTTTTCTGTTTTCTTTTGCCAGATTCACGATCGCCATCACGATCCGGATGACGATAAACAGCCCGACCGCGATCCCGACCCCGATACATATCCAATTAAACGCCGGCACCCAATCCGCCAGGAACGAAAACTGCCGCGAAAGATATTCGATCAGAATCCGCACCGCCACCACGAACACAAGCCCGCATATTGCTGAAAACATCCCGATTCCCTCCTTTATTTCGATTTGATTTCAATGATCGCACCGACCACGCCGACTGCAACGGACCCCAGCGCGATCCCTACAAGCCACCATACAAGCTGCCAATATTCTTCATTGCTGAAATCTGGGGGCGGCGTGATGGGATTGATAATGTCGATCGGATTCGCAACAACCGGAATGATCGTCATGTCCCCGCTGTCGTTGAACGTCAGCTGGATGACGTCGAAGTTCAGGAACACGCTCTGCTGGGCGAGGTATGCTTCCCCCGTGATTCTTGCATCAGCACTCATTGCGCCGTTTTCTTCTCGCTTATAGTCCCATACATAATCTTGCAACTCCGGCGGATCTGTCTGATCCAATCGATCATCATAATAGCTCCCGCGTTCAAGCATGGCATCTGCCGTATAATAATCACTGACTGCAAACCGGAACATGACCAGCACCTCGCCATCCGTCTCATATGCCGCACGCAGCCTTTCCACGTCAGACTCCTGGCACATAAGCCTGTCGGCGATTTCCGCAGGAGTTCCCGAAAAGTCCTCCGCTTTCGGAATGTAAATCGGCGCAAACGTTCTGCCCGTTTCCTCCGGAATATCTCCAAACCACATTTCCCAGAATCCGTACTCCGTTCCCGTTTCCCACCAATTCGGATCGCCGTCCTCCCATGAAACGATCTCCTGCACGTCTTCATCTATATCGAAGTCGTAATAGCTGTATCCCATCTGGATCTTGCCGCGCTCGTTGTCCACTTTCCGGCTTTCGTCTATATCCTCCTCGAACAAATCCGCACTGATGACTTTCCCGTCCTTCACGTTCAGTTTCCCGCTGTCAAAAGTCTTGTTGTAGCCAAATATATATGCTTCCAATTCGCTGCTGGTGATCCCTCCGGAACTTACAATATCCGCATAAGGATCGTAAGCCTCAATGTCTCCCCAATTTGTTGTCCCGAATATGTAGTAGAGTGCCGGCATGTATTCGTAAGGCTCCCAATCCGGTGCTCTGATTCCTTGCGCCTTATAATTCCATTCGCAATCCTCCGGCACTTCCCCGTTAAATGTGGAGCTAATCCGCAAATGAATATTCGGATCGAAACGACCGGCGACAACGGCATGATCGTATGCGTCTGTCGTGAGATCTTCTTCTAACACAGGCAGCTGATAGCCGATATACTGCTGCATATCGTTGTAGAATGCCTCGTTGGAAGTCACAAGCATCTTTTTGGTCTTGTACTCCCACCATTCGGCGAGGATGCGCTGCAATTCGCCGTACTCGTCAAAAAAGCGCTGCGGCACGGTGAAATACACCGTGTCGAGCTGATTCTGATGCCCGGCCCCCAGGCTCGAAGTCTGCGTCCGCCAGAACGTGTGCTGCACATCCAGCTCCACGCTTTCCAGCTTGTCCCGCTCGATGTTCAGCGTGCTCTCTTCGTTCCCGTTCTCGCCGCAGCCCGCCGCATAGCCCGTGCAGCGGTATGTAACAGATTTTTCCCCGCGCTCCGTAAAGCTGTCCGTCGCGTTCTGATCCCCGCTAAACCAAAGCTGGATGCCGGCGATGTCGTACCGGCGGACGCCGCCGTGCGCCTGCGCGTATGCGTGCGCGCGTTCGTACACCGCCGCGCCGTC
>CALVLT010000041.1 GCA_944340905.1 uncultured Clostridia bacterium | reverse complement strand
TTAAGATTTTTAAATTATTACTAACATCAAACTTTGACTCTTTTGAAGAGTTCAAATGTTATTTAGATTATTTATGTAACCTCGATGAATAAACATCGGCAATTTTGTGGACATGAAATATATATTTATAAAAATAGTATATCATATATAATCTCATTTTGCAAGGGGAAAGAGAAAAGAGCAATGCTTACGCATTGCTCTTTTCTCTTTCAATGACAAAGCCCGCAACACCATTAACGAAAATATATTCCGTCTTTGTGGTGTTCAAACTCTGACGACACTGGTGGAGATAACGAGATTCGAACTCGTGGCCTGTACGTTGCGAACGTACCGCTCTACCAACTGAGCCATATCCCCATCGCATTTGTGTTATGATTATAGCATAAACACCAAAAAAAGCAAGCGATTTTGCCCAATTTTCCGAAAAATATATTCTGAAAAAAATTTGGATCTATAGGACAGCGGGATCCCCGACATACCGAAAGGGTTTGCCACCGCAAAGAGTCCGGCAATTTTTTTCGCGATAATTTTATGTTGCGTATCAAAAACGGTTGACAAACTGCCCGCACAGGGAGTAAAATAACCCAAGAGACAAACGGGGGCATAGCTCAGTTGGTTAGAGCGCATGCTTCACATGCATGAGGTCACAGGTTCGAGCCCTGTTGTCCCCACCATCGGCAGGCAGAAATGCCTGCTTTTTTTATTTTCAGGTCTGCATGCGCACATATGAAGGCCCCATGTGCGTCGCTCGTTTCAAAATGTCCCGCAAGCAAGGAAACTTACATCTATATAAACGCGCCCGGCGACTTTCTCCGCAGGGCGCGCTGTGTTAAATGACAATGTGTTGCTCCAGCCACTTTGCCACGGCATCGTCATCGTTGTCGCCGATGACGTCGGTGGCGAGCGCCTTCAGTTCAGGCGCTGCGCCCGCAACGGCGTACTTTTCGTCGGCGATCTCAAACATGGAAAGATCGTTCACCGCATCCCCGAAACAGACGATGCGCCTGCAGCCGAGCAGCTCCTTCAGCCGCAGCGCCGCCGAGGCCTTGGATACCCCCTGCGGCAGGATCTCCAGCCAGGGGGCGTCGGTGTAAATGTCGCGCGAGAAGATGCAGCGGAACTCGTCTTTCAGCGCATCGTAGACGGGCGCAAGCTGCCGTTCGCTGTCCGCAATGCATGCAAAATAGTAGACGTCCCCGTCCAGCGCCTCGTTCGGGGAAAAAATCTCCCGCGCGCGGCGGTCATCTTCATACCCTTTTCGCGAACACACGAACTCCCACTGCGCCTTTGTGCACTTCTCCCGAATATAAGAAAAGCGGTTTTTTCCGTTGATGACGGCATAGGTCAGGGGGAACAGTCCGCGGCGCAGGAAGGCGGAATACACCGTCTCCTCCTCTTCGGGCGTAAACTTTGCCGACCACAGGGGGCGGCGGGTGACGCTGTCCACGATGAACGCGCCGTTATGCACGATGACGGGAATATCCACGCCGATGCCCTTCGTCACGCGCGCCGCCGTGTCGATGCTGCGCGCCGTGGCATAGGAGACATGCACGCCCGCCTCCACAAGGCGGCCGAGAACCATACAGGTATATGGACTCAGCGTCTGATCGCTGCGCAGCAGCGTCCCGTCCAGATCGCTCAGATAGAGTGTATCGTTCATCGCTTGACTCTCCCCGCCGTTCTCTTCCCCTATTATATTTCCAGGATCATGCCGTCGTATGCGGCCGTGACGCCGAATTCTTTCTCCGCACGTTCCAACGCCGGCAGGGAAGGGGCGGCATTGTGCGAAAAATGCGTGATGACCTTCACCGTCCTCTCATCGCAAATCCCCGCGCGGGTCAGCCTTTCCACCGTGTGGATCGCCTCCTTGAGGTTCATATGCCGCGCGTTGGGATCGCTGTCATCCCATAAGAAGGTGCAGTCAAGCGTGAGCAGACCGACGTACTTTTTGAGCGACGATAAAAACGCCAGACTCTCGTCGGGAAGCCTGCCCGTATCGGTGAGGTGCAGCACGCGTTTCTCCCCCCGTTCGACGAGCCAGAGGAGCGGCTCCCGCGAAGAGTGATGCGCGGGGAGGGAATACGCCTTCCAGTCGCCGAAGGCAAGCTCCTCAAACGCCCCCACCGTGCGCAGAACCAGGGAGGGCGCGACCTCTTGTTTCATCTCCCGCCGCGTGCATTCGCCGAATACCTCGCACACTTCGGAATTGCCGAAGACGGTCAGCTGCGGCGCCGTCATGTTGCGGGCGTACTTGTAGCCGCGCAGAATGAAGTCGTGCGCATAGAAGTGATCCATGTGCGAATGGGTGACGAGCAGGTATTTCAGCGCCGACAAGTCCACGCCGAAACGCGCCATGTGCGCGAAGGCATCGGGCGGGAAGTCGATGGAGAGTTCCCCGTCCAGCACGACCTGCGAGCGGGTGCGCACCTCCCTGCCGCCCGCTCCCTGCGCGATGCGCCCGCGCAACCCGCGGCAATATTCACAGTTGCAGAACATGGCGGGGACGCCTTCCGCCGCCCCCGTTCCGAGAAATTGTACTTTCATATGTGTTTCCGATTTGATATGACGGTCTGTGAGAAACGTCATTCCGAGGGGCGCAGCCCCGAAGGAATCCCCTCGCGCGGAGTGGACACCCCTATCCCCCCTGTCACCGTTGGTGACATCCCACCTTAAAACAAGTGTTAAGGGTTGTGACGGTAGGCGAGCATGAAGGACCGTCATTCTGCCCGACGCGGAGCGGCGCACGGATTTTGCGCTGATAAAGCAAAATCCTTAGTTCAAAGCGCGCACACAGCGCACTGCGCTGGTGTGCATAACGCGCTTTTCACCCCCGAGGGAAAGGCTTAATCGCGTTCTCTTACCCCTAAGACGACGTATAAGGGGATTCTTCGTCGTCTTCGGCTCCTCTGAATGACGGTTTGCAAGCAAGCGCCCTTGCTGAAATGATGTAGCAAAAGGCGTCACTGCGTTATGCCTTTTGCGCCCCTGTTTGCTGCTCACGCAGCTTTCGCGGAAAGAGTGAAGGCGGCGATGCTATAACTGTTGCCATTTATCGCCGCCGAGAGAAAACCGATTGTCAGCCGCCTTGCGGCGTGCAATGGGTTGTCTCTCAATCTCACGACAATTCTTTTTGTCAGTTCAAAAAGAATTGTGTGAATTACACTTCATATATAATCGTCACCGGACCGTCGTTGACCTGCTCGATCGTCATGTGGGCGCCGAACACGCCGAGGCAGACGGGAACGCCCTGCTCCGCGAGTTTTTGCGCGGCATAGCGGTACAGCGCCTGCGCCCGTTCGGGGCGCTCCGCTCCCGAAAACGACGGACGGTTCCCCTTGCGCGCATCGCCGTACAGGGTGAACTGCGAGACGAAAAGCACCTCGCCCCCGACGTCGAGAACGGACAAGTTCATCTTGCCCTCCCCGTCCTCAAAAATGCGCAGACGTGCGAGCTTTTCGGCGCACTTTTCCGCCTGCGCCTCGTCATCCCCCGCCGCCACCCCGAAATAGACGACAAGCCCGCGTCCGATCTCGGATACGGGCTTTTTGTCCACCGTGAGCGATGCTGCGCTCACGCGCTGTGCGACAAATTTCATTACACGCGGCTCATGTACTCGCCCGTGCGGGTGTCGATGCGGATGGTATCGCCCTCTTCCACGAACATGGGGACCTGGAACACGGCGCCCGTCTCCACTTTCGCCGCCTTGGTGACGTTGGTGGCGGTGTTGCCTTTTACGCCCGGCTCCGCCTCGACCACTTTGAGCTCGACGAAGTTTTCCGGCTCAACGCTGAACGCATTGCCATAGAGGAACTTCACCGTGACGGTATCGTTCTCGCGGATATAGCGCAGCGCATCCTCCACCTGCGAATAGTTGAGGGGGGTCTGGTTGTACTCCTCGTCCATGAAGTAGTAGAACTCGCCGTCCGTATAGGAGTAGGTCATCTTCTTGGTCTCCACCTGCGCCGTCTCCAGCTTGGCGGTGGGGTTGAAGGTCTCGTCCGAGAGCACCTGCCCCGTGACGACGTTCTTCAGCGTGCATCTGACGAACGCCGCGCCCTTGCCGGGTTTGACGTGCTGGAACTCCGTGACCGTATACACGCCGCTCTTGTACTCGAACGTGGTGCCCTTGCGGATATCGCCTGCCATGATCTGTGCCATAAATCTATCTCCTTGTCATTCAACTAATGATTTACAAAATAGTGAGTTCGCGGGAGGTTTTTTTCATGAAGGAGGACACCTTGCCGTCCTTCAGATAGATGCTGTCCTCGATGCGGATGCCGTATCTGCCTTCAAAGTACAGCCCGGGTTCGTCCGAAAAGACCATGCCGTCCGAGAGCACTTCCTCGCCGCGCGGCGCGAGCACGGGGAATTCGTGGATCTGCAGCCCGATGCCGTGCCCCAGGGAGTGGGTGAAGAACTTGTCCAGCCCCTGTGCGCGGAAGTAGCCGCGGGCGATCTCGTCCGCCTCCCGTCCGGTCATGCCCGAGACGAGCATTTCCTTGACCAGCTCATGCGCCCTGAGCACGATCGCATAGTGCGCCTTGAAATCCTCGTGGCGGCCGTCGTCGCCGAAGAGGAAGGTGCGCGTGCAGTCCGAACAGTACCCCTCCACCTTGCAGCCGAAGTCGATGAGCACGACGTCGCCAAATCGGAGTCTGGTATCTCCCGTCTCGTGATGGGGAACGCTGGAACCCGCGCCGAACGCAACGATGGTCTCGAACGAGGTGCCGTCCGCCCCCCGCATGCGCATCTCGTATTCGAGCACGGCGGCAACCTCGCGCTCCGTCATCCCCTCCTTCAGGCGGGGAAAGGTCGCAAGCAAACCCTCTTCCGCAATGTCGCAGGCGCGGGCGATCTTCGCGATCTCTTCTGGCGTCTTGACCTTCATTGCCTCGCGCAGGGCGGGCATGCAGTCGGCGAGCGCATAGCCGCACGCCTCCAGCCTGGCACATGCGGCGCGGCTGATGAAGGGAAAGGGAACGCCCAGCGTCCTGTGCCCGTGCGCGCGTGCAACGGCGGCGTCGAAGGCGCCAGGCTCCACCTTGACAAAGCTGCCCGCGAGCTGCGCGCTCGCCGCCTCGAAATAGCGCGGGTCGGCAAAAAAGGTGCAGCCCTGCGCATCGACGACGACATAGCCGTCCGTCGAATAAAATCCCGTCACATAGCGGCGCAGAAAATCTTGTTCCAGAAAGAGCGCGTCCGCACCGCTTGCGGAAAGAATTTTCCGCAGTCCGAGTTCATCCATGGTTTTATTATAGCAAAACGCCGCCTGCAAGTCAATAATTTTTCCGAGGAATGACAAACATCATAACGATTGACCGCATTCTGTACGCAGGCAGAGCACTCACAGAGCGTATTCCGACAAGATCTGATTCTGCACAAAGAGGTATTCGTCTTTGATGCGGGTGATGTCGCCCTCCTCCTCCAGATAGCTGCGCGTGCGCTTGTATGCCGCGGAAAAATCCTGTTTCCAGTCGGAGCCGAACTGTTTTTGATATTCGGCGGCGCTCACGCCGTACGCCGTGCGCAGCCCTAACATGACGAACTCGAATCTGGCGTCCTGCGCGGACACCTCCTCGCTGTCGATGACGGGATAAAAGCCCGAGAGGATGCACTTCATGTATTCGTCGAGGTCGGTGGTGTTGAGCAGCCTGCGCCCCGAGAAGAAGGAGCTTGCCGAAACGCCCAGCCCCACATATTCGCCCCGCCGCCAGTAGTTGAGGTTGTGGCGGCTCTCGAACCCCTTTTTGCAGAAATTGCTCACCTCGTAGCGGCGGTACCCCTTCTCTTTGAGCAGGGCGCGCCCGAAATCGTAGAACGCGGCGACCTCGTCGCCGTCGGGCAGTTCCCCGTTCAGATAGTCGGTGTAGATGGGCGTGCCGTCCTCGGGCTGAAGGGCGTACATGGAGATGTGCTTTGCACCGCTGCCCGCCGCGATCTCAATGGTCTTTTTCACGTCCTCCTGTGTCTGTCCCTTGATGCCGAGCATGACGTCGGCGGAGAAATTTTCCCCGCGCAGAAGGGAGGTGCAGTACAGATAGTCGCGCACGGTGTGGATGCGCCCGAGTTCTCCGAGCTGCGCATCGATGGCTGTCTGCAGCCCGACGGAAAAGCGGTTGATGCCCGCGCGCTTGTAGGTGGCGATCTTCTGCTCGCTCACCGTGCCGGGGTTGACCTCGATGGTGACTTCGGGGCGGACGGAGAGCGCAAAGCACTTTTTGATCTGCCGCATCGCCGCATAGATATACTTGGGGTCAACGACGCTGGGCGTTCCCCCGCCGAAATAGACGGTATCGAACGTCCTGCCCGCAAGCTCTTTGCCGCGCATCTCGATCTCCTTGAGCAGGCACGCCATGTACGCCTCGGCGACGTCCGAGCGGTTGCAAAAGGACACGAAGTCGCAGTAGCGGCACTTCTGTTTGCAGAAGGGAATGTGAAGATAGATGCCCGCCATTCAGCCCCTCCAAAGGTATGTTTGGAGATCGACATACCCGTTCTCGACGTTGACGCCCTCCGCCTGCAGAAGGCGCGCCTGCGCATCGGTGCCGCCGAAGGCGAAGGCGGGCGCGAGTCTGCCCTCGCGGTTGACCACGCGGTGGCAGGGAATGACGCCCGGTTCGGGGTTGACGTGCAGCGCCCAGCCCACCTGCCTTGCGCAGCGCGGCGCGCCGACGGCGGCCGCCACCTGCCCGTAGGTGACGACCTTACCCGCGGGCACCGTCCTTACAAATTGGTAGATGCGTTCAAACAGACCATGCCCGCCTTCGGACATGGCGGCGTCCTTTTTAGGTTTTTGCGGATGAACTTCGTACATGGCGCCCCTATTTTCTGTCCTTGTTGGTTTTCAGGATTTCCATGAACACCTCGCTGGGCACTTCCACCGTGCCCACCTGGCGCATGCGCTTTTTGCCCTCTTTCTGCTTTTCCAGGAGCTTTTTCTTGCGGGTGATGTCGCCGCCGTAGCACTTGGCGAGCACGTCTTTCCGAACCGCCTTTACCGTCTCGCGGGCGATGATCTTGCCCCCCACCGCTGCCTGAATGGGAATTTCAAACAACTGGCGCGGAATGGCGTCCTTCAGATTCTCGGCGAGCATCCTGCCGCGGCGGTAGGCGTGATCCTCGTGTACGATGGTGGATAGCGCGTCGCACACCTCGCCGTTGAGCAGAATGTCCAGTTTTACCAGCTTGCTGCGCTG
This sequence comes from uncultured Clostridia bacterium, assembly GCA_944340905.1. Classification (GTDB taxonomy): domain Bacteria; phylum Bacillota; class Clostridia; order Christensenellales; family Borkfalkiaceae; genus Gallimonas. The sequence continues at coordinate 8,104 of CALVLT010000041.1, read as the reverse complement.
ATAGCCCGCAAGCTCATAGTCAAAACTCGCGTACCCCTTTGTCCTGCTCTTGAGCTCGTCGAAGAAGTCGTACACGATCTCGTTGAGGGGCAGAAGGTAGTCGAGCCGCACGCGGCGCTCGTCGAGATAGGTCATGTTCTTGTACACGCCGCGCTTGTCCTGACACAGCTCCATGATGGAACCGAGGTATTCGGGCGGGGAGTAAATTTCCGCCTTGACGATGGGCTCCTCCATATAGTCGATCTCGGCGGGCGGCGGCAGATGGGAAGGATTGTCCACATAGAAACTGTCGCCGTTCGTCTTGTGCACGAGGTAGGAGACGGAGGGCGCCGTGGTGATGATGTCGAGGTTGAATTCCCGCTCGATGCGCTCCTGCACGATCTCCATGTGCAGAAGCCCCAAAAAGCCGCAGCGGAACCCAAACCCGAGCGCCACGGAGTTATCCGGCTCGAAGGTGAGCGCCGCATCGTTGAGCTTGAGCTTTAAGATCGCCTCCTTCAGATCGCCGAACTTGCTGCCATCCAGCGGATAGATGCCGCAAAAGACGACGGGCTGCACTTTTTTATACCCGGGCAGCGGCGCGGCGGCAGGGCGGTCGGCGAACGTCACCGTGTCGCCCACCTCCACGTCCTCGATGGACTTGATGCTCGCGGCGATATAGCCCACCTCGCCCGCCAACAGCACGCCCTTGGGCTGCATCTGCGGGGCGAACGCGCCCACCTCGGTCACGTCATAGGTGCGTTCGGAGAGGAAGGTCCTGATCTTGTCCCCCACCCTGACTTGCCCGTCCTTGATGCGCACGAACAGAATGACGCCCTTATAGTTATCGTAATAGCTGTCAAAGATGAGCGCGCGCAGGGGGTCGTCGGTGTCCCCTTCGGGCGGCGGGACGCACCTGACCACCGCCTCGAGAATATCGCGGATATTCGTGCCCTCTTTGGCGGAGACGCAGGGCGCTTCGGAAGCGTCCAGCCCGATCACTTCTTCGATCTCCGCCTTGGTCTCGTCGATGCGGGCGGATGCAAGATCGATCTTGTTGATGACGGGCACCAGCTCGAGGTTGTTCTCGAGCGCGAGGTAGACGTTGGCGAGCGTCTGCGCCTCCACCCCCTGTGTGGCGTCCACCACGACCAATGCCCCCTCGCACGCGGCGAGCGAGCGGCTGACTTCATAGGTAAAGTCCACGTGCCCCGGGGTATCGATGAGGTTGAATTCATATTCGTTCCCGTCGAGCGCGTTGTAAAACATTCTCACGGGCGTGAGCTTGATGGTAATGCCCCGCTCGCGCTCGATGTCCATGGAATCGAGGAGCTGTTCCTCCATGTCCCGCTTGCTCACCTGGCCGGTCAGTTCCATGATGCGGTCCGCAATGGTGCTCTTGCCGTGATCGATATGCGCGATGATGCAAAAATTGCGTAAAAATCTGCTTGCCTTTGCCATGTCCTCTCCGTCAGAATTCACCGTGATGCATTTTCCATCGTTTATTATAACGAATTTACGGAAATTTTGCAACCGCTATTGCAAACGTTCCGCGCATTTGCTATAATGAGCGTATGAATATTCCAGCTTTTCTCAAAGAAACACCCATCGCACACCGCGGCCTGCATACGGACGGGATCCCGGAAAACAGCCTTTCGGCATTTGAAGAAGCCGTCCGCCACGGCTATGCCATAGAGACGGACGTCCGCTTTACCAAAGATAAGAAACTCGTCATTTTTCATGACGACAACGTCGACAGAATGACGGATGCCTCCGGCGAAGTGTCCGCGTTCCCCCTTCAGGCGCTCCGTGAACTGCATCTTGGAGGGACGCAGGAGCGCATTCCGCTGTTTTCTGAATGCCTGGAAACGATTGCGGGAAAGGCGCCGCTGCTGCTTGAGGTCAAGGACATGCCGGGCGTATCGGGGAAGGAGATCGCCGAAGCGATCTATGCAGAGATCGCAAAATTCCCCGCGCTCGAATATGCCGTGCAGTCCTTCCAGCCCGCCTATCCGACCGCCTACAAAAAGCTGTGCCCGGACATTGCGTGCGGCATGCTCGGTATCGACAGAACATATACCAAAAAGGACTTTCACGGCTCTGCCCTGTGGCGCATCAAGGCAAAACTTTTGCCCAAGGTCTGCATCAGGACCGCCAATAAGCTGGATTTCCTCAGCTATTATACGAACAACTATCCCTCGGACAAGCTTGCAGCCTACAGGGGCGTCAGGCTCGCCTGGACGGTGCGTTCCCCCGAGGAGGCGGCGCGCGTCAGGCAATACGCCGATAATATCATCTTTGAAGGCTTTATGCCATGAATCCCTTCGCCGCTATTTCCTTTCGGGAATTGCGGCGATTTTGTTTCCCTATCCAAAAGGCAGGCGGGCGAACGGGCAAATCGTTGACAAAGACCGCAAAAACGCGTATAATTTTACGAAAAGACAGGAAAGGCTTTGTCTATGCTCACCATCGAAAAAATTTACGACGCACAGAGCGTCCTGAAAGAGGCGCTGTATACGACGGACGTCATCCAGGCAAATAAGCTGTCCGACCGCTGCGAACTGTACCTCAAGACGGAGAACCTGCAAAAGACGGGTTCCTTCAAGATCAGGGGTGCATACTACAAGATCGCCCGCCTCTCCGACGAGAAAAAACAGCGCGGCGTCATCGCCTGCTCGGCGGGCAATCACGCGCAGGGCGTGGCGCTTGCCGCACAGAAAAACGGCATTCCTGCCCTCATCTGCCTGCCCGACGGCGCGCCCATCTCCAAGGTGGAGGCGACGCGCAGCTACGGCGCGGAGCTGTGCCTCGTTCCCGGCGTGTATGACGATGCCTACGAGCGCGCGCTGCAGCTGCAGAAGGAGCGCCGCATGACCTTCATCCACCCCTTCGACGACGAGGACGTCATCGCGGGGCAGGGCACCATCGGATTGGAAATTCTCGCTCAGCTGGACGGCGTGGACGCCATCGTCGTGCCCGTGGGCGGCGGCGGACTCATCTCCGGCATCGCGTTCGCCGTCAAACAGATCGCCCCGCACGTGAAGGTGTACGGCGTGCAGGCGGCGGGCGCGGCGAGCATGATCGGCTCGTTGCACGACGGAAAGGTGGAGTGCCTGCCCTCCGTCTCCACCATTGCGGACGGCATCGCCGTCAAACAGCCGGGCGTGCAGACCTTCGACTACTGCAAAAAATATGTGGACGGCATGGTCGCCGTCACGGACGAGGAGATCTGCGCCGCCATTCTTGCCCTCATCGAAAAACAGAAGATGATCGCCGAGGGCGCGGGTGCGGCGCCCGTTGCCGCCATCATGGCGGGAAAACTGCCCGAGCTGGACGGTAAAAAGGTGTGCTGCCTTGTCTCGGGCGGCAATATCGACGTCACCATTTTAAGCCGCGTCATCACGCGCGGCCTTGTGATGAGCGGGAGACAGGCGACCCTCATTCTGGAACTTTTGGACAAGCCCGGGCAGCTCGTTCACGTCTCGCAGATCATTGCGGGGTGCGGCGCGAACGTCGTGGGCGTGCACCACGAGCACGCCAATGCGGGCAGCGAGGTCATCGGCTGCTTTTTGCGCATCGACCTGGAGACGCGCGACTTTGCGCAGATCGAGGAAATCAAACAAGCACTGACAAGGGCGGGCTTCAAGCTCTGCTGAAAAAAGGAGGAAGGTATGGAACGCATCTTTACAGACAATGCCCCCGCAGCGATCGGCCCCTATTCGCAGGCGGTCGCGGCAAACGGACTGATCTTTACGTCGGGACAGATCGCCCTCGACCCCGCCACGGGCGAGGTGGTGGCGGGCGGCATCCGCGAACAGACGCAGCGCATCTGCGAAAACCTGACAGCGGTGCTTGCGGCGGCGGGCAGCTCCTTGGAGAAAGTGATCAAAACGACGTGCTTTCTTGCCGACATGAGCGACTTTGCCGCATTCAACGAGGTGTACGGCAGCTACTTTACGGGCAAGCCCGCCAGAAGCTGCGTGGCGGTCAAGGCGCTCCCCAAGAACGTGCTCGCCGAAGTGGAAGTGATCGCCCTCGCCTAAAAATCATACCCGCAGGGGGATTTTGGTTGAGCGGTAGGAGCAACGCTCGCTTAAAAAGCATACCCGCATGATGATTTGAGCAGAGCGCGGCGTTTGAAAAACGCCGCGCTCCTTCTTTTTGTACACAAGGCGTAAGCCGAAGTTATAAGATTGCAGGCAAAGTCCTCCCTGTGTAAGGGGCGAATCGGGCATGGGGTATGCGACATTCCGAGGAGCGCGCAGCGCGACGAAGGAATCCCCTCGGGTGCCGCCCCTCATCCGTCTGCTCCGCAGACACCTCCCCTTGCACAGGGGAGGCAAGGGCTTGCGTTCTCTTCCCCCTAAGGCGACGTAAGGGGGATTCCTCGCTATTGTTACTTCGTCCCTATGGGACTCGTGCGCCGCCTACGGCGTCGGGCGGAATGACGGTTGACGAGCATTCTGCAGAATATAAAAATCCGCACCCGCGGGCAGTTTTCTGCCCGCGGGTGCGTTTTTGCTAACCATGATTACAATTTCCAGATATTCTTTGCGTAATCGCTCACGGAGCGGTCGGCAGAGAACTTGCCCACGTTCGCCATGTTGACAAGGCATTTGCGGTTGAATTCCTCGGTGCCGTAGTCATACAAGAGCTGCGTCTTGACGCGGATATAATCGGCAAAATCGTAGAGCACCAGATAGCGGTCGGGTTCATATCCCGCCGTCATGCTCTCGTACAGCTTTTTCAGCATGCCGGAGCCGTCCGACAGCGTGCCGTCCACCAGCGTCTCCAGCGCGCGCTTGAGACGGGGATTTTGTTCCACGATCTCGCGCGGGCAGTAATACTGTTTGATCGCGGCGACCTCTTCCACCGTCGCGCCGAAGATATAGTTGTTCTCCCTGCCCGCCTCTTCGCAGATCTCCACGTTGGCGCCGTCCATCGTGCCCAGCGTCACCGTGCCGTTCAGCATGAACTTCATGTTGCTCGTACCCGACGCCTCCATGCCCGCAAGGGAGATCTGTTCGGAGATGTCCGCCGCGCAGACGATCTTTTCCGCATAGGAGACGTTGTAGTTCTGCACGAACACCACCTTCATCCGATCGGAGACGGCAGGATCGGAATTGACAAGTTTCGCCACCTCGTTGATGAACTTGATGACCGCTTTTGCCATGTAGTAGCCGGGCGCCGCCTTGGCGCCGAAGATGAACGCCGTGGGAGGGAAGTCTTTGATCTCGCCGTCCTTGATGCCGAAGTAGTACCACAATACGGACAGGGCGTTGAGCATCTGCCGCTTGTACTCGTGCAGGCGCTTGACCTGCACATCGAAGATGAAATCGGGAGAGAGCTGCACCCCCTCGTGCCCGGCAATGTACTCGGCGAGATTTTGCTTGTTCTGCTGTTTGATGCGCACGAAATCGGGCAGCATTTCGCCGATATGCGGCAGGAGCTTTTTGAGTTCGGGCAGTTTGGTGTGCCAGCCGTCGCCGATCTTCCCGTCGATGAGCCGCGCCATTTCGGGATTGTTGAGCAGTAGCCACCTTCTGGGCGTGATGCCGTTGGTGATGTTGACGAACTTATCGGGATACTGTTCGTACCAGTTTTTGAACGTCTGCGTCTTTAAGATATTGGTGTGGATCTGCGCGACGCCGTTGACGTGCGCGCACACGTAGATGGCAAGGTTCGCCATGTGCACCACGTTGTCGCGCACGATATAGAACTGATCGGGGTTCAGCCCCTCCCCCTGCAGCCGCTGCTGGCAGGCGACGATCTGTTCGTACACCTCGGGCAGCAGATCGGACAGGGCGAGCGCATCCCACTTTTCGAGCGCCTCCGCCATGATGGTGTGGTTGGTGAAGTTGAAGCATCCGGCGCAGACGGCGAACGCCTCGTCAAAGGTCAGCCCCTCCGCCTGCAGCAGGCGCAGAAGTTCGGGAATGGCGATGACGGGGTGCGTATCGTTGAGCTGGAAACACCACTTTTCGGGCAGCGTCCTCAGGTCCTTGCCCGTAGCCTTGAACTTGGCGATGATGTCCTGCAGCGAGGCGCTGACCATGAAATACTGCTGCCTGAGGCGCAGAATTTTGCCCACCATCGTGTTGTCGTTGGGATACAGCACGTCCGTGATCTTGGTCGCGTTGAAATTTTCCGTCGCCTTGACTTCGCCGTGCATCTCGTTGAAGGAAGCGAAGTCGAACGCCTGCACGGGTTCCGCCTGCCAGAGGCGCAAGGTATTCACGACGCCGTTCCGGTAGCCGAAGATGGGCATGTCGTAGGGCACGGCGCGCACGGTGAGATCGGCAAACTTCACGAGCACCGCATCGCGGTCCACCCGCACGCTCCAGGGGTCCCCCCACTTGAGCCAGTCGTCCCCTTCCTCGTGCTGAAAGCCGTCCTGAAAGGTCTGGCGGAACAGCCCGTAGCGGTAGCGGATGCCGTAGCCGTCGAGCGCAATGTTCCTGCTCGCCGCCGATTCGAGATAACATGCTGCGAGCCTGCCGAGCCCCCCGTTGCCGAGAGCGGCATCCTCCACCTCTTCAAACTGCATGATGTCCTCGCCCACGCCCTTCAAGGCAGCCCCCACATCCTCGAGGATGCCGAGGTTGAGCAGATTGGAGTAGATGGCGCGCCCCATCAGAAACTCCGCCGAAAAATAGCCGCAGCGGCGGCGGGCGGAGCGCCTTGCCCTGTTCCAGTCGTCAAAGGTCTCTTCCATCACCGCCTTGGAGACCGCATTGTAAAGTTCCCGTCTGCCCGCCGACTTCAGGTCGCAGGCATAGTCCGCATGCAGGACGCGCTCCACGTCCGCAAGAAACTGCTTTGCATCGAATTGCATGGTATGCTCCCTCACATCTGCGCATTTTGGTCTGCGCAGACCCAATATATTGTATGTATTGCCGCCTGTCAAGCGTACGTCCATTGTAACATACGGGCGCAGCGTTGTCAATCGCTTTTCCCTTCCACACGCCGAGGACGGAGAGCAATGATCGCAATAAAATTTTTCCGACAATTTTTTACATTTCCCGAAATTGTATTGAAAATTCAGCGCGGATATGATATAATAGACATAATGTCATCATAATTGCCCGTTCCGAGAAGAGGGAGCGGCCGCCATGATGAAAATCATTGTGAAATTTCGATATGATCGAGGAGGTTGTTATGAAAGAGTGTGAAGCATCGTGCGGAACGCCGGAACAGTTGGAAAAGCTGAAAGCCGTCATCGAAGAATCCCGCACGACGCCGGGCTGCCTCATGCACATCCTGCAGGAGGCGCAGGGCATCTATGGGTATCTCCCCATGCCCGTGCAGAAGACGATCGCGGAGGGACTGAACATCTCGCTTGCCGAGGTGTACGGCGTCGTCACGTTCTATTCGCAGTTCTCCCTCAAGCCCAAGGGCAAGTACCGCATCAGCGTGTGTCTGGGAACGGCGTGCTACGTGAAGGGATCGGACAAGATCCTGGAAGAAGTGGAGCATGAACTGGGCATCAAGTGCGGCGAATGCACGGCGGACGGGCTGTTCTCCATCGACAGCTGCCGCTGCGTGGGCGCGTGCGGGCTTGCGCCCGTCATGACGATCAACGACGACGTACACGGAAAGCTCAAGCCTGAGATGGTCAAGGGCATTCTCGACAAGTACAGAAAGGAGGCACAGGCATGACCATTCAGGAACTGGAAGCCATTCGCAAGAAAAAGAAACCGCTCATCGACGTGCGCCGCGTCGTCCGCGAACAGGGCGAAAAGCTCGCCAAGCAGACGGGGTACAGAAAGCAGGTCCTCGTCTGCGGCGGTACGGGCTGCACCTCCTCGCACTCCATGAAGGTCATCGAGCAGCTCGAAAAATCGCTCGAAGAACTCAATTTGAAAGATGTCCTCGTCGTCAAGACGGGCTGTTTCGGACTGTGTGCGCTCGGCCCCATCATGATCGTGTACCCCGAGGGCGCGTTCTATGCGCAGATGACGCCCGAACACGTCAAGACGGTGGCGGAGCAGCACCTTGTCAAGGGCGGCTCCATCGTCAAGGAACTGCTCTACCAGGGCACGGTTGCCGAGGACGGCACCATCATCCCCTTTGCGGAGACCCCCTTCTATAAAAAGCAGATGCGCATTGCGCTGAGAAACTGCGG
>CALVLT010000040.1 GCA_944340905.1 uncultured Clostridia bacterium | reverse complement strand
GTGACCGCCGTGAAGGCGCTGCAGGCGATCTCGCTCTGCTGAATGGTCATGTCGATGAGCCCGCGCGTGATGCTGTTCGTAATGAAATCGATGAGTTCCGCGTCGCTCGACGCCCCACCCTGCGCCAGAAAATCGTCGAAATAGAAGTCCCCCGCCACGTCCATGCGATACACCGCGCCATCCTGATGCGCGTCGTTGCGATCGGCGATCTTCCGGAAATTCGCCACCGTTGCGATCTCGTTCCGCCATACGATCGCCGCCGCACCCACCAGCGCGACCAGCACGAGAAGGATCGCCGCCAAAACGATCGCCGTGCTCTTTACCCACTTGGGCATATGTTTTTTTGCTGTTGTTTCTTCTGCCATATTCAGCTCCTTTTTTGGTTCACATTGTGACCGAATAAGGGGATTATAGCATGTATCATCTGCTTTTGTCAATAAAAATTATGACAAAATATGCATGATTTTCATATAGCCTTTTCCCAAGGAGAGGGAGGCAAAATGGAAACGTCATTCTGCCCGACGCGGAGCGGCGCACGCCCGACACGCGCAAGGAATGCCTGCTTGCAGAAGTATTCCGCAGCCGTGGCGCACGAGAGCCAAAGGCTCGATGTAGGCGAAGCCGAAGTAGCGGAACGCAGTGGAGCGTAAGAATCCCCTCCGGAGCAGTCATCCCCCCCTGTCACGCAAGCGTGACCTCTCCCCCTTAAAACAAGTGTTAAGGGGGGTGAACATTTACCCCTCATCAGTCACCTAACGGTGACAACGTCTTGGCGGCGCCAAGGGAAAGCGCCGCCTGCGGGCGCGAAATCGCCCTTGATATGGCGATTTCTTAGTTCACCATGCGCGCACAGCGCACCGCGCTGATGCGCATAACGCATGGCTCACCCCCAAGGGGGAGCCTAATTCGCGTTTTCATGCCCGTAAGACAACGTAAGGGGGATTCTTCGCTATCGCTCTGAATGACGGTAACGGTCGTAAGGACAAAAGGCTCCCTCGGGGGGGAAGGCTACATGACGCATGGCTCACTTCCCCAAGGGGGTGCGCTCTTCATAAAAAAGCCTCCCGTGCGGGAGGCCCTTCGGCATTTGCGATATTTACAGTTGAATGCGCTTGAGCAGGGCGCTGTTGCCCACTGCCCTGCCGCCGCCCAGCACGATCGCCATCTGCGCATCGCCGCCGATGTGCGCTTCCATCTGCAGCCGGTCAGAGACATAGTCCGCAAGGCCCGCGATGACCGCCACGCCGCCCGCCAGGTAGATGCCGTTCTTGCACATGACGGCGGACACCTCGGCGGGAAGCTTTTTCAGGACAAGTTCGGCATATTCGAGCACCTTGTCCACATAGACGCGGACGGGAAACAGGATGTCCGCCGAGGAGACGGACACCGAGCGCGGCTTGCCCGTGGCGATGTCCCGCCCGTTGACGATGGTGCTCTGATTGTCGCCCGCGATGAGGCTGCCCACCGTATTTTTGAGTTTTTCGCTCGTGAGAGACCCGATCTTCAGGTTGAAGGTCTCGGCGATATGGTCGATGATGTGCACGTCCATATTGTTGCCGCCCACATTCATCGTCAGTCCCGCGATAATGCCGTCCAGCGAGAACGCCGCGCACGACGTCTTGCCCGCGCCGATATCGACGGCGAACACGGGATTGGATTCAGAGAGCGGCACGTCCTGCCCGAGCACGGCGAGATAGGGCGTTTCCGCAAACGAAACGCGGGAAAGCCCCGCTGCCCTCGCGACGCGGCAGTACGCCTCGCGCGAGGCGACGCTGCACGCGCAGGGCACGCAGAAGAGCGCCTCCGCCGATCCGATACGTTTGGATATCTTGCGCAGGAAGTATTCGAGCAGCGCGGCGGCGCAGCGTTCATCGACGATCTCCCCCTCATAGACGGGAAAGCGCACGTCGGTCAGCTCCGCCGTCTTTCCCAGAAGGCGCTTGGCCTCCGCCCCGAAGGCACGGATCTCCCCCGTCTCCTTCTGCACGGTGACGCAGGTCGGCTCCGCAAGCACGATCCCGCTCCCGATCTTGTAAATTTTCGTGACAGACGTCCCGAAATCGATGGCAAGTCTGAGCATCGTTTGTCCTCTGTTGTATTACAAAATATGCGCCTCGCGCAGCATGGCGCGCAGGCGTTCGAGGGGCAGCCCCACGACGTTGGAATAGCTCCCCTCGTAGCGTTCGACGAGCGGATAGCCGTCCTGAATGCCGTAGGCGCCCGCCTTGTCCATGGGCAGGCCGCTTGCAACATAGCGCGCGATCAGCTCCCCGGAGAGGGGCGCAAACCATACGTGCGTTGCCACGACGTCCGCAAGTTCCCTCCCCCGCGCGAAAAGGCACACGCCCGTGTACACGGTGTGCTGCCTGCCGCTGAGTGAGCGCAGCATCTCCCGCGCCTGACGCGCATCGACGGGCTTGCCGAGGATGCGCCCCTCCAGGGCGACGACGGTGTCCGCGCCGAGCACCGCGCAGTCCGCATGGCGGGCGGCAACGTCATGCGCCTTTCCGCGCGCGTTCGCGAGCGCCGCGTCATATGCGCAAAGCCCCGCGCTCTCTTCCAGAAAGTGCGAAGGCTCTGCATCGAACGCGGGCACGAGCTGCGCGAGCAGCTCCCGCCGCCGCGGAGAATTGCTGGCAAGGATCAGCCTCACAGGATCTCCAGGTTTTTCTTGAACGTGCGCCTGAATTCGGGCCCCACTTCCATCGCCTGCCTGATCTCCAGCGCGGCGTCGCCCGCAAGTTCCGTCTTCATGATGACCGAATCGCCCAGCACGTCGCAGTTGATGCCCGTCACCACGCCCATGCCGCTCCTGTCGAGCGCCTCGCCGATGCGCAGCAGCACGCCAAGCTTTCTGACGACGTCCAGGTCCTCTTCCGTCACGATGTCCTTATAGCGCGCCCATTCGGTGAGGTTGACGTCCTCGCGTTTGTTCATGCCCGCCACGAACGCGGCGAGCACGATCTCGCGGTGCGTGGCGCCGTACACGCCCGAATTGAGGATCATGTAGCGGCTGTGCTGCCGGCGGTTGTAGAACCTGACGCGCATGCCGCAGTCGTGCAGGCTGGCGGCGATCTTGAGCACCTTCAGATAGGCGCGCGGGAACTTGTGCAGCACCCGAAGCTGTTTGAAGAGCTGAATGGAGAGCCGCACCGTGTGCTCCACGTGTTTTTCGTCGCAACCGTAATAGTCGACGAGCGTGTTGAGCGAATAGCTCAGGACGTCGAGGATGGGCCGCTCCACCGTCTGCGGCACCGCCTGGTTGAACATGATGCCCTCCCGCAGGCCGCTGCCGCTGACCGTGAACGATTCGATGTGCAGATAGTCGGTGAACGCCTTGATGATGGCGAGCGCGGCGGGCATGATATCCGCGCGCGCGGGCGAAAGCCCGCGGATGCGCTTGCGCTTTTCCACGTCCAGAACGCGCACCATCTCGTAGATGGAGCGGAAGTCCTCCACCGCGAAGGAGTAGTTGTGCACCGTGTTGAGGGGATACTTGCGGACGAGACGGTTGATCTTGTACAGGTTGCGGAAGGACCCGCCCACGCCGATCATCTGCACGTCCGGCTCCACCTCGGAGAGCCAGCTTATCTTTTTGAACTGCTCGGTGAAGAATTCCTCGATCTTCGCCGTCTGCTGCTCGGGGGAGACGCCGTCGTCGGCGAACAGGTCGGTGAGCGTGACCGCCCCGAAGGAGAGCGAGGCATAGTTGAGCACCGTGCGGCGGTTGTAGTAGATGATCTTGGTACTGCCGCCGCCGATCTCCAGGATGATGCCCTTGGGGATATCCATCGAGTTGATGACGCCGCGGTAGACGAGCGTCGCCTCCGCCTCCTCGGAGAGTACCTCCACGCGGATGCCGCACGTGGCCTGGATCTCGTCGAGGAAGGAGCGCTGATTTTTGGCGCGGCGCACCGCCGCCGTTGCAACGGCGATGATGCGCGTGACGCCGCTCGCATCGCAAAGGCGCTTGAACATCTTGAGCGTGCGGATGGTCTCCGCCACCCGCTGCGGCTTTAAAAAGCCGTCCCTGTCCATATCCTGTCCGAGGCGGACGCTCTCTTTGAGCTCGTCCTCGACCATGAAGTGATTTCCGAACAGCCTGACGATGACAAGGCGTGCGGAATTGGAGCCGAGATCGATGATGCCGATCCGCTCCTCTGCCCGTTCCTGCATTTCGGGCGCAGTCTTTTCCATATTCGTTCCCGTCCTTTTGCGTAAAATTTCGGACTCCTTGTCCGATCTGGCGAACGAACGGGGCATTGCCAATCAAACTTCCGAATCCGAAAATGCCCCTATTCTTATTCTGAACTCTTTACCATTTTACCACACGAATCGGGTTTTGTCCATACCCTTTTGCAAAAAATTTTCATTCTTTCCCGGAAAATCCGCCCTTCGGTGCTTTTTTTCGGAAAGCGTTCATGAAAAAATCACAAAATTCTTTGAAAAGTCAGCCCCGCGCGCGTTTTTTCAGCAGGGCGGCGCGCAGACGGATAAGCGCCAGAACGATGAGAAAGACGCCGAACCCGCGCTCGAGCACGGCGGAGGGCAGATGCGCCGCCAGAAGGGAGCCGAGCGCGGAAAAGACGAGCGCGGACAGGATGAGCGGCGCCAGCCCCTCCCCTTTCAAAAGCCCGCTTTTTGCGTGCACGGGCAGCGCGAGCGCCGCCATGGGCAGAAAGGAGACCAGGTTGATCGCCTGCGCCGCCGCCTGCTCCACGCCGAACAGGGTGAGCAGCGGGATGAGCACGGTGCCCCCGCCCATGCCCATGCCGCCCAGCACGCCGCCCGCCAGCCCGCACAAAAACAGGGTCAGAAACGCCATGCCAGCACCGCCTTGACGCCCGCAAGCAGCATGAGCGCGGAGAACGCGAGATCGAGGGCGCGCGGCGGGAGCAAGGGCAGGAGCTTTGCCCCGAAAAAGCCGCCAAGCAGCACGCCGAGCAGAGCGGGCAGCAGCGCCGGCCAGGGCACCAGCCCCGCCAACAGATAGACCAGCGCGCTCACGAGGGAGGCGGGCAGGATGCACGCGATGGCGGTGGCGTGCGCTGCGGCAGTCCCGCGCCCTTCAATGCTCTCGAGAAGGGGTACGGCGATCATGCCGCCGCCCCCGCCGAACACTCCGTTCGCCGCGCCCACCGCGCCGCCGCCCGCAAGGCGGGCGAAAAATGTACGTTTTGCTGCCGCCGCCATTTTTTCCTCCTTATCTTTCCTGCAGTTTGCGCGCATCGCGGGAAATTTTTTCGCTTTCCCACGAATTCATAACGATTTTCACGCGGAATTGCTTGCGTCCGAACGCGATTTATATTAAAATAGAGAAGTATTTCAAACTGCAAAGTACGGGGAAGTTTTTCTTCCCGTCAAAAAAGGAAGACCTATGGCAATCCATTCCAAGCACAAATCCAGGCGCCGCTATCTTGCGGCGCTCACGCTCGCGCTCTCGGCGACGCTCACGCTGAGCACCCTCGCCGCCTGCGCCCCCGCCGATGACACGACGGAGGAAGAGGAGGAGACCACCACCTCCCAGACGGATACCCAGACCATCCGCAACGGCAACTTTGAATTTTATTCGGAGATGGACGTTGAGGACAAAAAGGACAAGCTTGATCTGATCAACTCGCCCGACAGCTGGTCGTTCACGTCCGGCTCGCCCACGTCCGATTCCGCCTCCGGCATCATCGACACGACGGAGTGGGACTACATTTCGCGCTCGGGCAGGGAGCTGACCTCCGTCGAGGACGCGATGGCGCACTGGAACGACGACGAAGTGACCGCCTATGACCGCCTGAAATTCCTGAACGACTTCGAGGAAGAGATCGACGACCTCGACGCCGATTCGGATGCGGCGCAGTTCTTTGACGAATACAACTACTCCATCGACTACGACGACGTGCAGTATCTTGCCGACATCAGCTCCGCCCCCACCGTGCATGACGGCGCGGCAGAGGGCGAGACGAGCATGCTGATGATCCACAACCACCGCACGGACAGCAGCGTAGTGGGCACGGGGCAGTACTACACCTCCTCCACGACCATCACGCTGGACGCGGGCACGGCGGCAATGGTCTCCGTGTGGGTCAGAACGGTCGATCTGACGCACTACTACGCCGCCGAAGAGGACGGCGAACCCACCGCCGTTGCGGGCAACGCGGGCGCCTACATCCGCGTCAACCAGACGGTGGGCGGCACGGGCAGCGCGAGCGCCGCACCCTACCCCGCCTATATCGAGAACATCAACACGGACGGGGAATGGCAGCAGTACACCGTGTACGTGCGCGCCAACTCCTATGCGACGTCCACGTTCACCATCGTGCTGGGACTGGGGCAGGGTTCTTCGGACGACCGCCTGCACTACGTGAACGGATTCGCCTTCTTCGACGATCTGGAATGCACGATCATGCCCTCCGCCGCGTTCGACGACGCAACCGCGGACGCCGAATGCAACATCGACACGACGGACACCGCCAAGCACTTTGACGCAAGCAAGCCCAACGCCGCGGTCAGATCGCTCAAGATCGACCTCGAGGCGGACTTCAGCAACGATCCGCAGGGCGCGATCAGCTTTTCGGACGACGCGGTGGACATCACCAAGGATCCCGACGGCGGCAAGTCCAATATCGTCTACGACGGCACCTATGAATATGACTACATGCAGGCGACGACAATCGGCGCGCTTGCCACGGCAGCGGACAGCAACGCCTACCTGAGAAATATCTACAACAACGACTTTGCAGACGGCTACCTGTTTGACGAGAGCATCGACAATGACATGACCTTTATCATGCTCATGTCCGTGTCGGGTGCGCCGTATACGGCGAAGTCCGACAACATGGACCTTGGAGCGGGCGAGCACATGATCGTCTCGTTCTGGGTCAAGACGAGCGAGATCGGCGGCACGGGCGCCTCCGCCACGCTGGTGGACGGCGAGAACCGCACGCAGATCGAGGCGTTCGATTCCACCGCCGTTGCCACCGTGGATATCGACAACCCCGACACCGACGAGTACAACGACGAGGACATCTACAACGGCTGGGTGCGCTGTTTCTTCTTTATCTCCAACACGACGGACAGCCTGAAGACCTTCCACCTGGAATTCTCCTACGGCCCCACCGACGTGGCGAGCGCCGAGCAGACCGCTTACGACGACGGCTATGCCGCGTTCACCAACTTCGAGGTCATCGAAGGCGTCAAAAAGCAGTACATCGACTTTGCCTCCTCGGGCACCTATGCGCAGAAGGTCTCGCTGACGGGCGACGTGGACAACGATTCCTCCTTCGACACGCCGGGCGTGGTCGGCGACATTGCAACGGGCCTTGCCGCGCCGCACAGTTTCCGCGGCCTGCCCAACGCCAGCAAGTATATCGTGACGGGCGGCGTGGAGAACGAGCTGCCCGAAGGGCTGTTCACGGGGCTGCTCAATGCGGGCTATGCGGGCGCGTACCGCACTGCGGCGGCCTCCTCGGCAGATGCCGACGCATGGGCGCGCGCACTCAACCTGATCTCGGGAGACGGCGCGCAGGCCACGGCGGAAGAATGGTGGGCGGACATCTTCGGCGATTACAATGAGGACGGAACGAGAGCCTCCTCGCGCGTCGCCAACCAGCCCCTCGTCATTCTCAACACGTCGGCAAGCGACGTCCCCGCCTACGGATTCCAGTCCCGCAAAACGTTCACGGTGGATGCGGATTCCTATCAGCGCATCTCCATGCGCGTCAAGCTCTCCGCAGACGCCACGGCGACCATCTACCTGCTGGACGCCTCCGACGTCAAGACGGGCTACAACGATCCTCTCACCCCCACCCTTCCCTCCGTCACCTTCTGGTATGACGACAGCGGCAACATCGTGCTCGGCGACCCTACGGCGAGCGACTTCGATGCCCGCGACGATGTCCTGTTCTACCTGGAGGACAACGGGCTGTACACCAAGGCGGGCGCGGACGACGGCAGATATTACGCCAACCTGAAGAACTACACCGTCGACGAGACGACGAACGATCTTCTGGCGGTGGACGCGGACGGCAACACGACCATTGCATTCTACTACAATGCGGAGGACGGAAAGTACTACGCCTACCGCACCGAGACCAGCCGCGGCAACTACGACTACGAACAGGAAGTGTACGACATCTACGATTCCCTCACCGACGCGCAGAAGGCAGATACCGACTATGTCCGCTATAACTACCTCTCTGTCAACGGCGACCCGTCGCGCTACGAGAGCGTGATCACCGTCGAGGGCACGCCGGAAAATGCAGGCAGATGGATCGAAGTGACCTTCTACGTGCACACGGGCAACACCGCAAAGAACTACCGCCTGGAAGTGTGGGCTGGTTCGCGCGACTACGTTGTGAACGAGGAGAACGGCGAAGTGACGCAGGGCGATTCGGTCATCCCCGCGGGCGGCTATGTGTTCTTCGACGACTACACCTCGACGGACGTCTCCGAAAACTACACCGACCTGCTCAGCGAGGCAGAGGACGCGCTCAAGCTTCAGACGGGCACCGCTACGGACGCAAACCTCGACGCAGAGCATGCGCTCTACTACACCTACACCTTCTACGACGCCAAGGACTATCTGCGCTATGACGCGACGACGGACGAGGACAACCTCGGCAATCCCTACGGCTCGTACACGCAGTCCTCGTACAGCGAAGGCATCGCGTGGATGCGCTACTCCAACGCGGCCGACGACACGCAGTCCCTCTTCACGACGGTATTCCTCGACTATTCGGCGACGGACGTCACCGTCACGGCGGACGACCTGTCCTCCGACGACGACACCACGACGGACGAGGGCGGCGACACAACGGGCGACACCAACGTCTGGCTGATCATCTCTTCGGGCATCCTTGCGTTCGCGCTCGTGTTTGCGATCGTTGCGATCATCGTACGCCGCATCCGCAAGAAACTGGGCAAGCACACCAAGGTCAAGCCCGCCAAGGATACGCGCGTGCGTCCCAAGAAGGATAAGGCGACTGCTCCCGAAGAAGACACCGATGAAACGCCTGCCGAGACGCCCGCCGAACCGCCGATGGACGAGAACGACCCCTACAACGAATAAGCCCGCGCGGACAGCTCCCCGCTCCGCACCGGACTAACAACAAAACCACGAGAGCGGCTGCGCCGATGGCGCAGCCGCTTCCTTTTTACGGGCAGGAATAACAATCCTCCCTTGCACAGGGAGGGCATGGCTCCCTCCGTGAGGGAGCTGTCACCAAAGGTGACTGAGGGAGTCCCCCCTTAACACTTGTTTTAAGGGGGGGTAGCACGCAGCGACGGGGGGGGATGACTGCACCCGAGGGGATTCTCACGCCCCACTTCGTTCCGCTACTTCGGCTTCGCCTACATCGAGCCTTTGGCTCTCGTGCGCCACGGCTGCGGAATACTTCTGCAAGCAGGCATTCCTTGCGCGTGTCGGACGTGCGCCGCTCCGCGTCGGGCAGAATGACGGGTTCCCCATGCTCGTTACCGTCATTCCGCCCGATATTGTTGCAAATCCGCAGCACTCGCAAAAAAGATTTGCTTGCAAAGCTTTTTTGCGAAAAGGGTGAAAAGCGCGTAATGCACACCAGCGCGGTGCGCTGTGTGCGCGCTTTGAACTAAGGATTTTGCATTATCAGCGCAAAATCCGTGCCCGCAGGCGGCACTTTACCTTGGTGCCGCCAAGACGGCAGGTGTTTCAGGCAAGATATTTGGCTTTGCCAAATATCTGCAAAAGCCGCCTTGCCGCGACGCGGAATCCCCCATACATTGTCTTACAGGCATAAGAACGCAAAAATCCCTCGTTGCGGAAAAGCCGAAATTATAACAAAAAGGCAAAAATGTGACACTCGTAAAATTCCGCAAAAAATTTTACAACTTTTTTACAAATTTGTGAGGACTTTTGCCGCCGTATCCTTTATAATAGATATGGTACACAGGAGCAAACCGTTATGCCCGCGATCTATGCACACCGCACGTTCGGGGAGGACGTGAAACAAGCGCTCTCCCGCGAGCGCTTTCCCGAGGTCTTTGCCAAGCCCGACAGCTACGCGCTGGGGCTGCACGGCCCGGATACCCTGTTTTATTTCCATCCGCTGAAGAAGAACGCCGTCAACCAACGCGGGGAGGCAATGCACGCCGCCCGCGCCGCCGACTTCTTTGCCGCCACCCGCGAGCGGCTCCACTCCCGCGGCAACGGCGACGCCGACCGCGCCTATCTGTACGGGTTCGTCTGCCACTTTGCGCTGGACAGCGTCTGTCACCCCGAAGTGGCGGCGCAGATGCAAAAGCACGGCATTTCGCACACGGCGGTGGAGGCGGCGTTCGAGCGCGCCATGCTCGGGCGTGACGGGCACAACCCCGTCAGGGCGCACGTCGAGAGCCATATCCGCGCAAGTGAGGAAAACATCTGCGCCGTCGCCGCCTACTGCGGCGTTGAGAAAGGGCAGGCAAAGACCGCCATCCGCTCGATGGTGCGCTGCTCCCGCCTTCTGCGCGCGCCGAACGCCTGCAAACGCGCCCTTCTGCGCCTTGCGCTGCGCCTTGTGGGGAGCAAGTCGGTCATCGACATGATCATCCCCGAACGGGACAAGCCCGTACATACGGACGGCAACGCCGCGCTGACGGCATGCTACGCGCGGGCGCTGGACAAGGCGGTGCACCTTTTGGAAAACTACCGCGCCTATCTTGCGGGGGACGCGGAGCTGGATCCCGGATTTTTATCCAACTATGAATCGGAGGAACCTGTATGAAACGACTGACGCCCGCGCGAAAGCTTGAATGGAGCTGGATCTTATACGACGTGGGAAATTCCGCCTTCACGCTGATGATCAGCACCATTCTGCCCATCTACTTTGACGGGCTGGTCACTTCGGCGGGGCTGGAGAGCGAACTCGCCACCGCCTATTGGGGCTATGCCGCGAGCATCGTGACGCTGTTCGTTGCCATCCTCAGCCCCATTCTGGGCACGTTCAGCGATTTTTCAGGCTATAAAAAGCCCATCTTCTTTTTCTTCGCCTGTGCCGGCGTGGTGGGCTGCGCGGCGCTGGGCATCCCCATGCCGTGGCTGGTGTTCCTCATTGTGTTCATCATCACCAAGATTTTCTACTCGGGCAGCCTCGTCTTTTACGACGCCATGCTGGTGGACGTGGCGACGCCCGAGCGCTCGGACATCGTATCCTCCAAGGGCTATGCCTTCGGCTATATCGGCAGCTGCATCCCCTTCCTCATCAGCATCGCCATCGTGCTGCTCACCGACCTTGCCTATTCCGTCTCCATCCCGATCGCGCTTATCATCAATGCGCTGTGGTGGCTGGGGTTCACCATGCCGCTCATGAAGAGCTACAAGCAGACCCACTTTGTTCCGCGCACCCCGCACGCCATCCGCGACAACTTCAAGCGGCTCTTCTCGGTGTTCTCCAAAAAGTCGGACATCCCCAACAAAAAAGGCATCATCCTCTTCCTCATCGCCTTCTTCCTGTATATCGACGGCGTGTACACCGTCATCGACATGGCGACTTCCTTCGGCACGGCGCTCGGATTTGACACGACCAACCTGCTCCTGGCGCTGCTTTTAACGCAGGTCATTGCCTTCCCCTCCGCCATCATCATGGGAAAGCTTGCGGGAAGGGTGCGCAACGACATCCTCATTCTGATCTGCATCGTCGCCTATACGGGCGTGGGCATCTTTGCCATCTTCATGAACGCGGTGTGGCAGTTCTGGCTGCTCGCCTGCGCCGTGGGACTCTTTCAGGGCGGCGTGCAGGCGCTCTCGCGCTCCTATTTTGCCAAGATCATCCCGCCCGACCAGTCGGGATGCCTGTTCGGCATCCTCGACATCTTCGGCAAGGGCGCGGCATTTTTGGGAACGCTGCTCGTGGGCGCGGTGACGCAGGCGACGGGTTCCGTCAACCTGGGCGCCATTCCCATCGCCTGCCTGCTGGCGGCGGGCGTTGCCGTGTTCCTGCTGGCGGCAAAGGTCAACCGCCCCTTCCTGGAACAGCAGGCCGCACAGGCAGCACAGGAACCGCCCGCACAGGAACAGAACGCACAGGAACAGAACGCGCCCGCACAGGAGAAGGACGACCCCTCCGACGGCGAAAATTCTTAAAACCCGATCAACCAATCGGCGGCTTGCCCCGACGGGGCAAGCCGCTGTAAAATTTTTTTGCGAAAAAAGTGCGAATTGCAGGAGAAATCGCTTGCATTTCCCCGCGGGATATGGTATAGTAATCAAGCTAGTTTCGGAAGCATAGCTCAGCTGGGAGAGCATCTGCCTTACAAGCAGGGGGTCACAGGTTCGAGCCCTGTTGTTTCCACCAACACAGCGCGGAATCATAAGAAATGCGGGAATAGCTCAGTGGTAGAGCGTCACCTTGCCAAGGTGAATGTCGCGGGTTCGAGTCTCGTTTCCCGCTCCAAACACGATTTCCGCGCTGTTTTTTATTTCCCGAAAAACGGGAAATCGGCGCCATAGCCAAGTGGTAAGGCAAGGGTCTGCAAAACCCTGACTCCCCGGTTCAAATCCGGGTGGCGCCTCCAAAGAACGGTTCGCGGGAGAACTTCCCGTAGACCGTTTTTTTACTTTCTCGCCGAAAAAAGGGCATTCTGTTCTTTCAGTGTACAAAAAAACCGCCGTCAGGCGAAGGACATAGAAGATTTTTGGAAAAAATTCAAATCGGAGGAACTACCATTGTCGTATCATGACAGACCCGCCGGGGAAGTGTTGCAGCAACTCGGCACAGACGCCGAACACGGCCTTTCGCAGGAGCAGGCCACACAGCTGCGTGCGCAGTTCGGCGCGAACAAGCTTGCAGAAAAGAAGAAAAAGCCGCTTATCCTGCGCTTTCTGGAGCAGTTCAAGGATGTGATGATCATCATCCTGCTCATTGCGGCGTGCGTTTCGTTCGGCGTTATCTGCTACGAGGTGTTCGGCACGGGCAAAGGCGAGGCGCTCGAATTCGTGGAGCCTGCCCTCATCGTGTTCATCGTCATTCTCAACGCCGTGATGGGCCTGGTGCAGGAGAGCAAAGCAGAGAAGGCGCTGGAAGCGCTCAAGAACATGTCCGCGCCCCACGCGCGCGTGGTACGCGACGGCAAGGAGCAGTTCATTCAGGCAGCTGACCTGGTGCCGGGCGACATCATCATCTTAGAGGCGGGCGACTTTGTGCCCGCAGACGCAAGGCTGCTCTCCTCGTCCAACTTAAAGTGCGAAGAATCGGCGCTCACGGGCGAGAGCGTGCCCTCCGAAAAGGACGCGCGCGCCGACGTAGACGAAAAGGCGCCCCTGGGAGACCGGCACAACATGGTGTTCTCGGGCTGTTCGGTGACGTACGGCACGGCGCGCGCCGTGGTCACGGGCACGGGCATGAACACCGAAATGGGCAAGATCGCAGGCCTTCTGGCGGGCGAACCCGAGACCAAGACCCCCCTGCAGCAAAAGCTGGCGCAGCTGGGCAAATACCTGGGCATCGTGGCGCTTGCGGCGTGCGCCGTCATCTTCATCATCGGCGCGTGCATGCCCAACCCCGACTGGATCGAGCTGTTCATGACGGCGGTCTCGCTGGCGGTCTCCGCCATTCCCGAGGGACTCCCCGCCGTCGTCACCATCGTCCTCTCCATCGGCGTCACCCGCATGGTCAAAAAGAACGCCATCATCAAGCGCCTGCCCGCCGTGGAGACGCTCGGCTCCGCCTCCGTCATCTGTTCGGACAAGACGGGCACCCTCACCCAGAACCGCATGACGCTCGTCAAGACCTATCTCGACGGCGGAGAAGCGACCGCGTTCGACCCCGCCGCCGCATCCCCCGAGGTGCGCCGCCTGCTCGACTGGGCGACCCTGTGCTGCGACGGCTCCGTGGAGGTGGAGGACGGCAAGGAAGTGCACCTGGGCGACCCCACCGAGACCGCCATCGTCTATGCCGCCTATAAGGCGGGCAGCACCAAGGACGCATTGAACGAGGAATATCCCCGCATCACGGGCATCCCCTTCGATTCCGACCGCAAGCTCATGACGAGCGTCAACCGCATCGACGGCAAGCTTATCGCCATCGTCAAGGGCGCCTTCGACGTGATGGCGCAGCGCTGCGTGGCGGGCGACATCGAGGCGGCGCGGCAGGCGAACGACGCGATGAGCGCCGACGCCCTGCGCGTGCTTGCCGTGGGATACAAATATATTGACAGCGTCTCCGACGAGCCGACGAGCGAAGAATTGGAGAACGGCCTGACCTTTTTGGGGCTTGTGGGCATGATCGACCCGCCCCGCCCCGAGGCGAAGGAGGCCGTTGCCGTCTGCCGCAAGGCGGGCATCAAGCCCGTGATGATCACGGGCGACCACGTGGTGACGGCGTCCGCCATCGCCAAGGAATTGGGCATTCTTCAGGAGGGCGACAGGGCGATCACGGGCGCGCAGCTGGACGCGATGAGCGACGAGGAGCTGGACGCGCAGGTGGAGAACATCTCCGTGTATGCCCGCGTCTCCCCCGAAAACAAGATCCGCATCGTCAAGGCATGGCAGAAGAAGGGACAGGTGGTGTCCATGACGGGGGACGGCGTGAACGACGCGCCCGCCTTAAAGGCTGCCGACATCGGCTGCGCGATGGGCATCACGGGAACGGACGTTGCCAAGGGCGCCGCAGACATGACGCTCACCGACGACAACTTTGCCACCATCGTGGACGCGGTGAAGGAAGGCAGGGGCATCTACTCCAACATCAAGAAGGTGGTCGGCTTCCTGCTGGGCACCAACATTTCCGAAGTCATCGTGGTGTTCCTTGCCATGTGCATCTGGCAGATCTCCCCCTTTATCTCCATACAGCTCCTGTGGATCAACCTGATCGGCGATTCGCTGCCCGCCGTGGCGTTGGGCATGGAAAAGCTGGAGCCGGACGTCATGGATCACAAGCCGCGCTCCAAGACGGAGAGCATCTTCGCCCACGGCTACGGGCTGCAGATCGTGCTGCAGGGGTGTATGTTCGCCGCCCTCTCGCTGGCAAGCTACTGCATCGCGCGCTACGGGTTCGGCCTTACCCCCGAACAGTGCAGCGCGGCGACCTTCCTGGTGCTCGCCCTCTCGCAGTCGCTGCACGCCTATAACATGCGGTCGGGACATTCCCTGTTCAAGATCGGTCCCTTCTCCAACAAGGTGCTCAACTGGGTGACGCTGCTCGCCGTCGCGCTCATTGCGTTCGTGCTGTTCACGCCGGGCGTCATGACGGTGTTCGGATTCGGCAGCGAATACCTGCCCTGGGAGGTATACGTCATCGGCGTTGCGCTCTCCGTTGTGCCCATCATCGTGATGGAGATTGCCAAGGCGTTCGACCTGGTGAAACATCATAAGTGAGTTCACAGATTTCTTTTTGAACTGACAAAAAGAAATCTCGTGATTTTGAGAAAAAACCCGCGGCTGACCGCGGGTTTTTCTCGTCCCTTGCGCAGGGAGGGCATGGCTCCCTCCATGAGGGAGCCGTCACCAAAGGTGACTGAGGGAGTCCCCCTTAACACTTGTTATAAGGGGGCTGACTGCACCCAAGGGGATTCCTTCGGGGCTGCGCCCCTCGGAATGACGTTGCGACCGAGGGCACGCTCCACTTCGTTCCGCTCTGCTCGCCGCCGCAGGCGGCACACGCCCGACACGCGCAAGGAATACCTGCTTGCAGAAGTATTCCGTAGCCGTGGCGCACGAGAACCGAAGGTTTGATGTAGCG
>CALVLT010000039.1 GCA_944340905.1 uncultured Clostridia bacterium | reverse complement strand
ATGGGGCTGGGGCAGCTCTTTTGCCGTCAGTTCACGAAGGGCGCGCTGCTCATGCTTTTGGAGATCGGGTTTATTCTCTTTCTTGTGTTTGCGGGCGTCGATAATATCATCGGGCTGTTCACGCTCGGCACCACGGAGGGCGTGCCCATCATGGGCATCGAGGGGGATAACTCCATCTCCATGCTGGCGTGGGGCATTACCACGGTGTTCCTCGTCCTCCTGTTCGCGCTCGCCTACTATGCCAATATCAAGGATGCCGCGTACACGGCGCGCGAGATCGCCAAGGGCAACCGCGTCAAAAACTTTTTCGAGAGCTGCCGCACGCTGCTCAACAAAAAGTTTTATTTCCTGACGCTCACGCTGCCCCTCGTGTTCGTGTGCATCTTCAATATCATGCCCATCGTGTTCACGGCGCTCGTGGCGTTCACCAACTACGGGGGCGAGATCGTCCCGCCAAAGCTGGTCAGCTGGACGGGATTCCAGAGCTTCCGCGTCATCTTCACGATGAGCGAATATATCGGCACGATGGGCAAGATCCTCGCATGGAATATCCTGTGGGCGGTCGGTTCCACCTTTTTGGTGTATTTCGGCGGGTTGGGACTTGCGCTCCTGTACAACTCCGCTTGCCTGAAATTCAAGCGGTTCTGGCGGGTGTTCCCCATGTTTGCCTACGCCATCCCCAGTTTTATCACGCTCACGGGCTTTTACTTCATGTTCTGCGACAGCGGTCCCATCGTCGGGCTTTTGAAGGACTGGGGCTGGGTGGCAGACAATTTCACCATCATATCTTACGATTCCAAATGGTCTTTGCGCCTTCTGGGGTTCTTCTGCTGTGCGTGGGTGGGCGTGCCCTCCGTCATGTTTTTGGCGACGGGCATCCTCTCCAACGCAAGCAAGGATATGTATGAGGCTGCGCGGCTTGACGGCGCGAACGCCCTCCAGCAGTTCTGGTATCTCACCCTCCCGTTCGTGCTGTTTGCCACAACGCCCGTCATCATCAGCACCTTCATCAATCAGTTCAACAACTTCAGCATCTTCTACTTTCTGCGCCCCGAAACGGTGTATGCGCCCGGCTATTTCAATGCGAACAGCTCCGACCTCCTCATCAACTGGATGTACAATCTCACGGTGGAAAACAGGCTGTATTCGCTCGGCTCCGCACTCAGCCTCATCCTGTTCGCGTTCATGGCGGTTTTCTCGCTGGTCGCGTACGTGACTTCCCCCGCCTACAAAAAGGAGGATACGTACCGATGACGAAGAAAATACATGTCCGCCCCGCGCGGGCGGCAAAAACGGCGCTCGTCTACCTGCTTGTTCTGCTCGTGAGTTTTCTCTTTGCGTTCCCCTGCATCTGGCTGGTGCTGTCCGCGTTCAATGCGGAAGGGGATCTTCTGACGCTGGACGGCTTTTTTCCGCAGACGTACAGTTTCGATACCTTCCGCAGGCTGTTCACGGAGGTCACGAAGTACGACTATCCGCGCTGGTTCGGCAACACGCTCTTCGTTGCCGCGGTAAGCTGCGTCATCTCGACCTTTCTGGTCATTGCGGTGGCTTACACCATTTCGCGCTATCGTTTCAAGAGCCGCAAGGCAATGATGAAGGCGACGCTCATTCTCGGCATCTTCCCCAACTTCATGAACATGACGGCGCTGTTCGTCATCATGACGCAGCTGCACCTCATCAACAATCTCTGGGGGCTTGTTCTTTTGTACAGCAGCGGTTCCACGATGGGATTTCTCGTGCAGAAGGGGTTCTTCGATACCATCCCGGGCACCATCTACGATGCTGCCACGCTGGACGGCGCAAGCGATTTTCGGGTGTTTGTCTCCATCACGCTGCCGCTCTCCAAACCGATGATCGTGTACACGGCGCTCACGTCGTTTGTGTGGCCGTGGGCGGATTTCATGCTGCCGAGCATGCTGCTTATCGACAAGTCCTCCTGGACGGTGGCGGTGGGGCTGAACTCACTGGACGACAGCGAGTTCTCCATCTTTGCCGCAGGTTCCATGTTCGTGGCGGTGCCCATCATCGCGCTGTACGTTGCACTCTCCAAGTATCTCATCCAGGGCGGTTCTGCGGGTGCGGTCAAGGAGTAAAGCAATTTATCGCCAATCCTGCACAGGCGAGGCTCATGGCGTACATGGGTCTCGCTTTTTGATGGGAACGCCGCTTGCAATCGGCGGGCGTTGATGGTATAATACAGGAGCACGGAGCCGCGGCGACGGCTTTCGGCGCAGAGATTTTCGGAACGTTTCCGCCCGTGCGGACATCATTTCGGGAGGACGTATTATGATTTTTGTGACAGGGGATACCCACCGTTCCGATCTGGGGCGGTTCGTGGCGTTCTGCGAAGGGCATCCCGAGCTTACAAAAGATGATTATATGATCGTTGCGGGGGACTTCGGCGGGGTCTGGTCGGCAAAGACGCTCGAGCGCGACCTGCAGCCCTTCTCCGCGCTGCCCTTCACTGTTGCGTTCGTGGACGGCAATCATGAAAATTTCGATCTGCTCGGCGGCTACCCCGTCAGCCGATGGAACGGCGGAAAGGTGCACTTCATCAGGCCCGACATCATCCACCTGATGCGCGGGCAGGTGTATACGATCGAGGGAAGGACCTTCTTCGCCTTCGGCGGGGCGACGAGCATCGACCGCGCCTTCCGCATCGAGGGGGAGAGCTGGTGGCGGCAGGAGCTGCCCACCTTTGAGGAGCTGGACGAGGGGCTGAACAATCTCAAACGGCATAACGATCATGTGGACTATATTGTCACACACTCCTGCGGGGAACGGGCGTATGCGCACCTCGCCGCGCGGGGGCTGATCGGCAGAAAGGGGCTGTATCCCGAAAACCATCTGCTCTCCAATTTTGAGGACCTCGTCACCTTCCGCCATTGGTATTTCGGGCATTACCATGTGGATGCACGCCTCGGCGAAAGGTATACGGCGCTCTCGCATGAGATCGTGGAAGTGCAGTAACAAAGGCATGATGGACAGGAACGAAAACAGGGCGGCGGGCTGTCTTTTGGCGATTGTCCTGTACTGTGCCCTGCGCCATGCGGACAGCGACGTTCTGCTCGCCGCGGCAAAAAAGCTGGCGGAGTGAACGGCGTTGTCCGAAATACGCAAGAAGGATCGGAATTTATGACAGAACGGACCGGCGCCGGCGGTTCGTTTTTGCATATTTGCAGCGGCGGCGGCATATGGTAGATTATCACGCCGAGGGGGTGCCGGTATGGAAAATTTCGGCAGGACATGCAGGGAAGTCGCGCTTGCCGCGCTGTTTTGTGTGCTCTTCTATCTTGTGGCAACGGCGCTTGCCGCCGTCGCGGTGCGCGCCTATGCGCCTGCGGACGGGGCGGTGCTTGCCATCAATTGGGTCATCAAGTGCGCGGGGGCGTTTTTGTTCCCGCTGTTATTCATCCACCGCGGCCGCGCGTTCTTCAAGGGGATCGCCGCGGGCGTGTGCGCAACGCTCGCCGCCATGCTGCTGTTTGCTGCCATCGGTGGGGGATTCCGCCTGAACGCGCTCTTTCTTGTGGAGCTGCTCGTATGCGGCGCGCTGGGCGGGCTGGGGGCGCTGGTCGGCGTGAAACTGCGCAAGGAGTGAAAATAACGCCGGATTTCGGAAGGTGCAGCGTCCCAAACCTTCGGAACGGGAAAATTTTGTGAGAATATCCGTTTTTACTTGCAAAATTTCTCGATGCGTTGTATAATGAAGAAAAACGAAGACAGGAGAGCAATTATGATCCGTACCATTGCGAGACCTCAGGAAAGAAAGATCACCGGCTGCGGCGAGTGCAGGAGCACCTGCCAGTCCGCATGCAAGACGAGCTGCACCGTGGGCAATCAGTCCTGTGAGCGCGTCACGAGAGAAGAGAAGATCGAAAAGAGATAAGACGGTTTTTGTGGCGAGCGGGGAGCGGCGCTGTGCGCTGCTCCTTGTTTTTCACGCCGCGCGCAAGGCGGGCGCCGCCCTGCGGCGGGCCGCCGCGTTCAACTTGTCGGGCAGGGCGCGGCCGCCGAGGTACGCGTCGCGCGGCAGGTACGGGATACATTATGGTACACGTATTTCACTATCACGGACATCACTATATCTACGACACGGGCAGCGGCGCGCTGCACGAGTGCGACGAAAAGACGGCGCGCCACCTTGCGGGCGAGCAGGTCGAATTCACCGACGAAGAGCTGAAGGAAACGCTTGCCGACGTCGAGGGGCTGAAGGAGGCGGGGCTGCTGTACGCGCCCGAACCCGACGCCGCGCCCGTCAAATCGCACGAGCTGAAGGCGCTCTGCCTGCACATCTGCCACGACTGCAACCTGCGCTGCAAGTACTGCTTTGCGGACGAGGGGGCGTATCATGCCGCGCGCGAGATGATGAGCCTTGAGACGGCGAAAAAGGCCATCGACTTTCTCATTGCAAACAGCGGTGCGCGCAAGGTGCTGGAGGTGGACTTCTTCGGCGGCGAGCCGCTCATGAACCTTGCCGTCATCAAGGAGACGGTCGCCTACGCCAAGGCGGAGGCGGCAAAGCGGGGCAAGCGGTTCCTGTTTACGACCACCACCAACGGCCTTCTGCTCAACGACGACGCCGTGGAATTTCTCAATGCCGAAATGGAGAACGTCGTCCTCTCGCTGGACGGGCGGCCGGAGGTGCACGACGCCGTGCGAAAGACGGTCTCGGGCAAGGGCAGCTTTGACGCGGTCATCGGAAAGATCAGGCATTTCGTACAGTTGCGCGGGGACAGGCACTACTACGTGCGCGGCACGTTCACGGCAAAGAACCTCGATTTTTCCAAGGACGTTTTGTTCCTCGCCGATCAGGGGTTTGATTCGCTCTCCGTCGAACCGGTCGTCACCGACATTCCCGACCTTCAGATAAAGCCCGAACACCTGCCCGTCATCGAGGCGGAGTACGAAAAACTCTGCGACGAATACCTGCGGCGGGAGGCGGAGGGGAAGGGCTTTTCCTTCTTCCACTTTCATATCGACCTGGAGGGCGGCCCCTGCCTTGCCAAGCGCGTCTCGGCGTGCGGCGCGGGGAACGAATATCTCTCCGTCGTGCCCAACGGCGATCTGTACCCCTGCCATCAGTTCGCGGGGGACAAAAGCTGGCGCATGGGCAGCGTATACGGCGGCATCGAGCGCACGGACATCCGCGAGAAGTTCGCCTCATCCAGCCTGTTCACGCGCGAGAAGTGCGCGGACTGCTTTGCCAAGTTCATCTGTTCGGGCGGGTGCAGCGCGAACAACTACCACTACAACGGCGACATCAACAAGCCGTATGAAATGACCTGCGCCATGATGAAAAAGCGCATCGAATGCGCGATGCATATCCTGGCGGAGCGCAAGTCACGCGAAAATTAGGCAAAAAATACGAAAAGCGGCGCGTTTCGGCTTGACGGGGGTGCCCTTTTTCTATATAATGAGAGGAGCGAGAATTTTCCGAAAGAGCATTTCGGGGACTTGATTTGAGATTCCCGTTTACGATACAGGAGGAGGCAATGGGCAAGAAGAAATCGGTGGTCCTGTTGGTGATCTATACCCTGCTGATCGCCGTCTTGTGCTTTATCTGTACCGTTTCGTTTTCCTACGGAACGGACAACCTGTACACGTTCAGCTCCGTCATGCGCATGATGGAGAAGGACGCCGACCTGGGGCTTGCGTACGGCGCGAATGCCGACGCGGGC
The DNA here is from genome assembly GCA_944340905.1 of uncultured Clostridia bacterium. GTDB lineage: Bacteria > Bacillota > Clostridia > Christensenellales > Borkfalkiaceae > Gallimonas. Next base: position 10,491 of record CALVLT010000039.1, on the reverse strand, counting down.
GCGTACCTTGGCGGCGGCTATTCCGCCGTGTACTATCCGGAGGGCGTCATTTCCGCCAGAGAATATGCGGACAACCTCGACGGCATGACCGACGAAGAACAGGCGGATTACGCCGCGAACTACGTGCGCTATCCCGATGAAAACGGTTCCGTCTATCTGGAAAAGGGCGTCGCCTGCAATGAGGACGGTACCGTCATGTCGAGCTTTGAAGAGGCGTTCTCGTCTGCGCTGGAGACCGTCACGCAGCGGTTTGCCCGCCTGCGGGTGGACGGTGCGCGCGTCGAAGCGGTCGACGGGTGCATGATCCGTGTGTTCCTGCCCGCCATGATGGACGGCGAATACATTGCGATCAACCTGTTCTCCTATACGGGCGAACTGGACATCAGGAGCGGCTCGGACGAAGCGTCCGCCACCACCATCTTCACGGACATGAAGACGGATGAGACGGTGGCAGACTTCGTGCAGGCGGTCAATGCGCGCTCCTCGGGCGATACGGGTTACGTCGAATTCGTGTTTACGGACAGGGGCAGGGATGCGCTTGCAACCGCCACCTCGGGCGCTGCGGAAACCGCCGTCACCCTGTACTTCTATGTCGGCGATTCCCTCGTGCTCAACCTTTCGGTGAGCGAGGCATACGAGCAGAACACCCTCTATATCAGCGGCAGCTATACGCCCGAGACGGCGAACACCGTTGCGGCGCTCTTCTCCACGTCCATCGCGGGCACGCAGGACGATCTGACCTTTACGCCGAGCGACGCCTATTTCCACACGGCGCTCTACGGCGAAAGCACCGTGGTGATGCTGTATATCGCCTTCGGCGTCTTTTTCGTCGCGATGATGGCGTTCTTCTTCATCCGCTATCACCGCCTCGGGTTCGTGCACCTGTACACCTACCTTCTGTTCCTGTTTGCAATGATCCTGTGCGGCTGGTCCATTCCCTTCCTCTATCTGAGTGTGGAGACCTTCCTCGCGTTCATGCTTGCGTCCGTTCTGCTGTGCGTGAGCGACGCCGTTACCTTCGAGTGCGCGCGCAAGGAGTACGCGCTCGGCAAGACGATGACGTCCTCCGTCAAGACGGGCTATAAAAAGTGTTTCTGGAAACTGTTCGATCTGCACATCGTCGTTGCGGTCATCGCCTTCCTCGTGTATGCGATCTCGCTCACGGCGCTGCAGACGGCGGCGTTCGTTCTGGGGCTTGCCACCCTTTTCTCGGGCGTGGGTACCCTGCTTGTCAACCGGTTCGGCTGGGCGGTCATGATGGGCACGTCCAAGCGGCCGGGCGCGTTCTGCAACTTCAGGGCGGAGGAGGACGAAAATGAATAAGCGTTTGAACCTGCTTCCCGTATGGGCGGCGATCTCCGCCGTCATCATCATCGCTGGCATCGTGCTCATGGCTTTGCTCGGTTTCAACGAATCGCCCGAGCGCCCCGCGAGCAAGACCTTTGACGTGTACTATAACGTCGTCGTCGATTTGAACGACGAGAGCAAGGCGGCGCTCGAGGAGTACTGCGAGAGCGCCTTTGCCGAACAAGGGCTGACCTATTCGGGCAAGGCAACGCTTGCGGGCCAGTCCGACCCCGTGTCCTCCAGCCAGGGTTCCTTTACTGCGACGGGCAACGACTTCCTGCTGCGCTACACCTTCGCGGCGGATGTTTCGGACGAGGCGCTGGCAAGCGCCAAGGCAGCGGTGGAGGCGGATATCGAAGGGAACGAGGCGTTCCTGTCCACAACGGGCGCCGAGACGTATGTCTCCTACGATACGCTCGCGCAGCAGCCGCTCACCGAATCGGTGTGGCGGGGCGCGGTCGCCGTGGCGGTCGCCGCCGTCGTCGCGCTCATCTACATTGCCATCCGTTTCGGGCTGGGCTGCGCGCTCACCGGCCTTATCGCCTGCGTGAACGACGCCTTCCTGACTCTCTCCGTATTCGCCATTGCGCGCATTCCCGTCTATGCCTTTGCGCCCATGCTGTATGCGGCGATCGCGGCGGCGGTGTCCGTCGTGTACTGGCTCATCCGCTGCATGAAACTGCGCGACGATGCCAAAGACCCCGCGGCGGGGACGCTCTCCGCGCAGGAGAGTGTGGCGAACGCCTGCGGCGCGACGGACAAAATCGTGTGGCTCGCGGCGGGCATCCTGCTCGTGACCATCGCCGTCTGTGCGGCATGCACTGCCGCAACGGGTGCGGCTGCCGTGTTCGCGGGCGCGCTGATCGCCGCGGCGGCGGGGCTGTATTCGGGCATGCTGCTTGCGCCTTCCGTGCACGTGAAGATCAAGGCGTACTTCGACGGCAGAAGAAGGGTGCGGCAGGCACGCTACACGGGCAAGAAGAAATCGGCAAAGGCAGACGCCGAATCCTGAAAAAAGCAACCTATGAGCGGCGGGAATTTTTCCCGCCGCTTTCAAATACCCGAAAAACTTTTGCACATACGTTTCGTTTTGTGGTATAATAGAGAAAATACCCTTTGAAAAAGCATTGACCGGCCATGAAAAAACTCGTGCATGAATTTGAACTGACGCCCGCGCAGGATGCGCAGGCATGCGCGTGCGCCGCGGCGCTGGGCATCACGCCTACGACGGCGCGCATTCTCTATGCGCGCGGCATGGTCACGCAGCAGCAGATGCGCTCCTTTCTGCACCCCGGGGCGCAGCACTTTCTCTCGCCCTTTTTGATGAAGGGCATGAAGGAGGCGGTGCAGCTTTTGACGCAGGCGCGCGACGAGGGGTGGCGGGTCGCCCTGTTCGGCGATTACGATGCGGACGGCATCGGCGCGCTTGCCGTGCTCTCCCGTGCGCTCAGGGCGTTCGGCATCGAGCCGTATCTGTATGTGCCCGAACGCAGCGAGGGGTACGGCATGAGCATCGCTGCCCTCGATAAAATTTTCGACGAATTCATGCCCGAACTCATCGTCACGGTGGACTGCGGCATCTCCAACGCCGCCGAGGTGCGCTACGCGCAGGAGAACGGCGCGGAGGTCATCGTCACCGACCACCACGAGCTGCCCGACGTCCTTCCCGACTGCATCACCGTTAATCCCAAGTTCGCCGACGATTATCCCTACGACAACCTGTGCGGCGCGGGCGTGGCGTTCAAGCTCGCCACGGCGCTCCTGGGGGAGGGGGCGATGCAGTTTGTGGACTTCGCGGCGCTCTCCACGGTGGCGGACAGCGTGCCCCTTCTGGGGGAGAACCGCGACATTGTGGCGGAGGGCCTGCGGCGCATCGAAGAGCATCCGCGCCCCGCCTTTTCGGCGCTGCTCGGCAAGGCGGACGAGGTGACGGCGCAGACGCTCGCCTTTACCATCGCTCCCCGTATCAACGCGGCGGGCAGGATGGGGGATGCGCACGCGGCGCTCGAATTGTTCACCACGGAGGACGCGCAGGAGGCGGCGGAGCTTGCGCAGCGGCTGAACGTGTACAATGCGGAGCGGCAGCGGTCCTGCGACGAACTGTATGCGCAGGCGGTCGCACAGGTGCGCGCGGAGGGCGCGTTCGAGCCGGTCGTCATGCTGGCGGCGGAGAACTGGAACGCGGGATTCGTGGGCATCGTGGCGGCGCGCATCGCGGAAGAATTCTCCCGCCCCGCCCTCCTGTTCGTGCGCCGCGGCGAGATGCTACGCGGCAGCGCAAGGAGCGTGGAGGGGGTGAACATCTTTGAGGCGCTCAAGGCCTGTTCGCAGTACATCGAGGAATTCGGCGGCCACGCACAGGCGGCGGGCATCAACGTGCGCGCGGATATGTTCGACGGCCTCAAACACGCGCTCGGGGAGTATATCCGTGCGCACTACACGCGCGACGACCTCGCCTCCAAGCTGTATGTCGTGGGCGAGGGGGAGGATCACGCGCGCATCGCGCACGAGCTTTCCCTCCTGGAGCCGTTCGGCATCGGCAACCGCCGCCCGCTCTTCACGATGGAGGCGGGCAGGGTGCAGGCGGCGCCCGTCAAGCCGCTCTCGCCCCATCTTGCGCTCAGCGTGCACGGGCTGGACTTCATGTACTTCGGCGGCGCAAAGGATGCAAAATTTCTGCGCAGCGCCCTCAAAAAGACGCTCGTCTATGAATACAATCTCTCGCACTTCCGCGGCAAGGAGTACCTGAAGGGGTTCGTGCGGGCGGTGCTGCCCGCGGGCGGCGGGGAGGCGGACGCCGAACTGTTTGAAAACACGCTGCTCGCGCTGCGCGGGGAGCGCATCGCGGCAGATGCCGGCACGGCGGAGCTGGACGCCTTTCTTGCGCAGCGGCGCGCGGAATGCGCCTACGGGCTGTGCGCCGTGTGCTATGACCTTGCCACGCTCTCCGCCTTCCCGTCTCTTGCGGGGCTGCCCGTCGATGTGTTCCGCCTCTCCTCGAACAGCGCCGAGAACGCGGTGCTCATCGCGCCCGATGTCGGGTGCGATCTGTCGGGCTACCGCGACGTAGTCTTTCTGGACATGCCCCCCGCCAATGCGCTGAAAACGGGGGGCGCCCGCCTGCGGGTGAACGGGGAGCTGGACGGCAGGGCGCGGCTGCGCCGCGTGCAGACGGAGCGCAGTGCGCTGCTCGGCGTGTTCCGTGCGCTGCGCGCGCACAGCGCGCGGGTGACGGGGGAGACATACGCGGAGGCGGCGCATGCCTGCGGCTGCCTCGGCTTTGAAACGGAGGAATTTATCTTTGCGCTCGCCGTGTTCGAGGAACTGGGGATCCTGTCGCTGCGCGGTGGGCGGCTGAGCTTTGCAAGCGGGACCAAGACGGAGCTTTCCGCCTCCGCGCTCTATCGCGCGGTCGCGGCGCTCGGGGAGGAATGACATGGAATCCGTCCTCATGAAAATCTACGAATTTTATACGGGCAGCGACCGGGACATGCTGCTGCATGCCTACGATTTCGCGCGCGATGCGCACCGCAACCAGAAGCGCGCCTCGGGCGAGCCGTACTTTATCCACCCGTGCGCCGTGGCGGACATTCTCATCGACCTCGGGCTGGACGCCGAGACCATCGCGGGCGCGCTGTTGCACGACGTCATCGAGGATACGCCCGTCACCGAGGAGGACGTGCGCCGCGAATTCGGCGAGGGCGTGCTGACGCTCGTCTCGGGCGTCACCAAACTCGACAAGATCGTGTTTAAGTCGCAGGAGGAGGAAGAGGCGGAGAACTTCCGCAAGATCTTCATCGCGATGGCGAAGGACATCCGCGTCATCATCATCAAGCTCGCCGACCGCCTGCACAACATGCGCTCGCTCAACTTCCTCTCCAAGGAGCGCCAGCGCAAGATGGCGCGCGAGACGCTGGACATCTACGCGCCCATCGCGGGCAGGCTGGGTATTTCGCAGGTCAAGTGCGAGCTGGAGGACCTGTGCCTGAAGTACCTCGACCCCGAGGCGTTTGAATACCTTGTGGAAAACATCCATCAGAAGTTGGAGGAGCGCAACCGCTTTGTAGACTTCGTCGTCGAGGAGATCAACGGCATTCTCGAGGAGAGCCACATCCACGGCGAGGTGTTCGGGCGGCCCAAGCACTTCTACTCCATCTACAAGAAGATGAAGGATAAGCACAAGACGCTCGATCAGATATACGACCTGACCGCTGTCCGCGTCATCGTGGGCACGGTGGACGAGTGCTACGAGGTGTTCGGCAAGATCCACAAGAAGTGGAAGCCGGTGCCCGGGCGCATCAAGGACTATATCGCCACGCCCAAGCCCAATCTCTACCAGTCCCTGCACACCACTGTCGTCACCAACTTCGGCCAGCCCTTTGAAATTCAGATCCGCACGGAGGAGATGCACCGCACCGCCGAATACGGTATCGCGGCGCACTGGAAGTACAAGGAAAACCGCGAGGAGGAGACCTCGCTCGATCAGCGCATCGCATGGATCCGCGAGGTCATGGAGCTGCAGGGGGGACTCAAGGACTCCAAGGAGTTCATGGATACCGTCAAGGGCGAACTGTACTCCACCGAACTGCTCGTGTTCACCCCGCAGAGCAAGGTCATCTCGCTCCCTGCCGGCGCCACGCCCGTTGACTTCGCCTACGCCATCCACTCGGAGGTGGGCAACCGCTGCACGGGCGCCAAAGTCAACGGCAAGATCGTGCCCCTCAACACCAAGCTGGAGACGGGCGACGTGGTGGAGATCATCACTTCCCCGAACAGCAAGGGCCCGTCCAGGGACTGGCTCAAATTCATCAAGTCCTCGTCCGCGCGCGCCAAGATCAAGTCCTTCTACAAGAAGGAGATGAAGGAGGAGAATATCCGTCTCGGCCGCAGCATGCTCGACGAGGCGGCAAAGCGCAAGGGCATGACGCTCGCCGAGCTGGTCACGCCCGAGAGCTTCAAAAAGGTCTCCGAAAAGCTCTCCTTCGATACGCCGGACGAGATGTATTCCGCCATCGGCTACGGCGCCGTCACCGTCAACCAGGTCATCTTCAAGCTGCTCGACTACTTCCGCAAGGAGGCGCCCGCGCCCATCATCCCGCAGCCCTTCAAGGCGAAGAACGCCAAGGGCAGCGTCACCATCAACGGTATGACGGGCATGCTCGTCTCCTTTGCCGGCTGCTGTTCGCCCGTGCCCGGCGACGACATCGTGGGGTTCGTCACGCGGGGCAGGGGCATCGTTGTGCACCGCAAGGACTGCCCCAACATGAAGAACGCCGACCCCGCGCGGCTGCAGAGCGCCGAGTGGCTCGTCAAGGAGGGGGAGGCGCGGTTCAAGGCTGCCATCGTCGTGCTGGCGGAGGATCAGGGCGCTGCGCTCGCCGCCATCTCCGGCTCGGTCGCGGAAATGCGGCTGGAGATCACCTCCATCAACGGCAGGTACGATAAGAACGGTTCGGCGATCGTCGAGGTGACGGTCAGCCTTCTGAGCCGTCAGGACGTCGAAGTGCTCATTGGCAAGATCCGCTCGCACGCCAAGATCCTCGACGTGCGCAGAATGGCAAACTGAGATGCAGGTTTTTAAGATTTATCCCAAGGGGTTTGCGGCGAACAGCTATCTTCTGACGTGCGACGGCGTTCACGCCGTTGCCGTCGATCCTGCCCAGCCGCGCATTGCCCAAGAGGCTGCCGCGCGCGGCCTGAGCGTGACGCACGTGCTGCTCACGCACGGGCACTTCGATCATATCGGCGGCTGTGCCGCTCTGCAGGCGGCTGGGGCAGAGGTGGGCTGTCCGGAGGCGGAAAAGCCGCTCGTCCTCGGCTCGGACAACGCCGCGTCCCTGTTCGGCGCAGACGTCCCCGCGTTTCGCGTCGATTTTACCTTTCACGACGGCGACGTTCTGCACCTTTGCGGCATGGAAATTGCCGTCATCGCCACGCCCGGGCACACGGCGGGCGGCGCGTGCTTTCTTGCGGACGGGCATCTGTTCACGGGCGACACGCTGTTCGCGGGCGACGTGGGGCGAACCGATCTGCCCACGGGCAGCGCCGCGCAGCTTGTGCAGAACGTGAAAAAGCTGTACGCCCTTAAGGGGGACTATGCCGTTTGCCCCGGGCACGGCGAGGATACGACGCTTGAATACGAGCGCCGCTACAACGGGTGGGTGCGATGCTGACGTGCAACGAAGAATTTTTACAGCCCGAGCTGATGGACGTGGTGCGCCTGTTCGAGGGCGCGCAGGAGCTGCCCATCGCACAGACCATGCGCTACGAAAGCGGCGTCTTTGAAAACACCGTTGCGCTGGACGGGCAGGCGCACGTATTCCGCGACGAGGCGGTATGCGCGGACGCGCTGCAGTACAAGAGCCTTGCCAAGCGCTATGCCAAGCTCGCGCTCTACCATGTCCTCTCGGAAAGGACGGGCATCCGCCTTCCGTGGGGCGCCCTGACGGGCATCCGCCCCACCCGCCTCGCTTATCAGGAACTGGAGGCGGGGCGGCCGTTCGAGCCGCTCTTTGAACGCATGTGCGTCGCGCCCGACAACATTGCGCTCACCCGCCGCGTCATCGAGGGACAGCGCCCCGTCTATGAGCGGCGGGAGGGGAATTGCGACGTGTTTGTGTCCCTTCCGTTCTGTCCCACCAAGTGCGAGTACTGCTCCTTCATCACCGCGCCCATCGCGGCGACCAGAAAGTATCTGCCCGAATACCTCGCAGCCCTGCGGCAAGAACTTGCGGCGGCGGGGGCGCTCATCGAAAATCTGCGCTCCGTCTACGTGGGCGGGGGCACGCCCTTCGCGCTGGAGGCGGAAGAACTTGCCGAAGTGCTCGCCGCCATCGCGCCCCTGCGCAAAAACGGCTGCGAATACACCGTGGAGGCGGGGCGGCCGGATACCTTCACGCGCGAAAAGCTGGAGGTGTGCAGGGAGCACGGCGTCACGCGCATCTGCATCAACGCGCAGAGCTTTTCGGACGCCACGCTTGCGCGCATCGGAAGAAAACACACCGCGCAGGACGTGCGCGATGCTTTTGCCCTCGCCGCGCCCTATGGCTTTGCGATCAACTGCGACCTCATTGCGGGGCTGACGGGGGAATCGTTTGAAGAATTCTGCGCCAGCGTGGACGAGGCGATCGCCCTCTCCCCCGAAAATATCACCGTGCATACGCTGTGCCTGAAGACGGGCGCCCGCCTGAAAGAGGAGACCTCCCGCCTGCATGAGGGGCGGCTTGCGGACATGATCGCCTATTCGCGCGCGGCGCTCACGGCGGCGGGGTATGAGCCGTACTACCTCTACCGCCAGAAGTACATGGCGGGCGCGCACGAGAACGTGGGTTGGGCAAAGCCGGGCACGGCGTGCGTGTACAACGTGGACGTCATGGAAGAAATAGCCGATAACCTTGCCGTGGGGGCGAACGCCGTCTCCAAAAAGCTGTTCGCGGGAGGGAAGCGCATCGAGCGCCACGGCAGCCCCAAGGATATTCCCACCTACCTTGCCAAGGCCGGGCAGCTCATCGCCGAGCGAGCCGCTCTGTTCGGCGGACAACGCTGAACACAGGAAGAACAAAGCGCCCGCCGCGTGCTGAAGGCACGCGGCGGGCGCTTTGTTTTGCGCGGTTCTTTTGTAAAAAATGCCGATGCAGAGCGCATATTTTGCTTGATTTTATGAAAGGAATGTGCTATCCTTTCCGCTGGCATGGAGAAGGAGGCGCTCCCGCGCGGAGGCAAGGACCGTGAAGGCAGAAAAAATAAACGAACAGGGCGGCCTGCAAAAGGGGCAGGTGCAAGAAACGGAGCTGCAGGCGGAAGGGCAGGAACAGCCGTCCGAAGTACCGCAGAAAACGGCGCCGGAGGGGCAGACCCTGCTGCACCGGCATATCGACCGGCACAGCCTTCTCTCGGCGGCGGCGCATTTCGTCAAGGGGAACGTCGTGCTCATTGTGGCGCTCGTCGCCGCCGCGATCACCTGTATTTTCGTCCCTTTCGACGCGGCATACGCGGACTATTTCGACTGGAGCACGCTCGCCTGTCTCTTCTGTACGCTGGCGGTCGTTGCGGCGTTCAAGAATATCCGCTTTTTCGTGTGGCTGGCGGACATCATCGTGCGCCGATTCAAGAATATGCGCAACATCACGCTTGCGCTCGTCTTTGTCACCTATTTCGGCTCCATGATCATGGCAAACGACATGGCGCTCATCACCTTCCTGCCCCTCGGCTATTTCGTGCTCGATTCGTGCGGGAACAAAAAGCTCACGGCATTCGTCTTCATCATGCAGAATATCGCCGCCAACCTCGGCGGCATGCTCACGCCCTTCGGCAATCCGCAGAACCTCTATCTCTATTCCTATTTCAACATTCCCACGGGTGAGTTCTTCCGGATCATGGCGCTGCCCTTTGCCGCGGCGTTCGTGATGATCTTCGCCATCTGTATGTTCGTCAGGCCCGAGCCTGCCAAAGTGCAGTTTGAAGCGCACAAACGCCCGTCCATGTGGCGCGTCGGCGTCTATGCCGCGCTGTTTTTGCTCTCGGTGCTCATCGTGTTCCGCGTGTTCCCGTACTATTGGGGACTGCTGGCGGTGTTCGTCGCCCTGCTCATTCTGGATTTCCGCGCCCTTCTTCGCGTGGACTATTCGCTGCTTCTGACGTTCTGCGCCTTCTTCGTCTTTTCGGGGAACCTTGCGCGAATTCCCGCCGTCGAGCAGGGACTTGGCTCGCTCGTCGCGCGCGATCCCTTGCTGGTCGGCGCGCTCTCCTGCCAGGTCATCTCCAACGTGCCCTCGGCGGTGCTGCTCGCCAGGTTCACGCAGAACTATCCCGCGCTGCTCATCGCCGTCAACGCGGGCGGCCTCGGCACGCCCATCGCGTCGCTCGCAAGCCTCATCACCCTCAACACCTTCCGCCGGATGCGCCCGGGGGAAACGAAGTCCTATCTTGTCAGGTTTCTTTTGTTTAATTTCGGCTTTCTGGCCGTTCTGATCGGCGTCGGGTATCTCACGCTGCTCTACATATAGGAACGGGCAGCTCGATGAACGGCATGCGCTCTTTGCGCAATAAAAAACAGCCGCCCCGCGCTTATCTGAAGTGACCCCCAAAGTTTGGACAAAAAATATTAGATTGTATGGGAATGAGTACGGTACCCAACCGGGCTCA
>CALVLT010000038.1 GCA_944340905.1 uncultured Clostridia bacterium | reverse complement strand
CTTGCCATTGCTTACTCCTTCCTTTTTATACTAACTTGGATTTTGCTTGTCAACGCCTCCGTGCGTATCGAGGACCCCCATGAAAAAAACACGCGTGTTTTGCGGTGTTTTCTCGCAAAAGCCTTCGGTTAGTCGCAGGAGTCTTGCTCCCACATTTGTCCGCGGAAATTATCTGCCGAGGGGCTTTCTCGCCTCGCTTTTTCAGTAACTTCCCGCTTCAACCCTATACGCGTCGGCGCGGCAAAAGACCTGCCGCTTTGGCACAGCCTGTATACTATACCATCTTTTTTTTGGGTTGTCAACGGTTTGAACGCCATTTTTTCCCACATTTTTTGCATTTTTTCGGGAAATTTTCCCGATTTTGCGCCCTGCCACGAGATATAGAATGTATTCCCGTTTCCCATACAATATATAATAACTGCCGCGAAAAATTTTTTGATGGGAATCGTTTGACATCGGGCGGCGGGCAACGTACAATGTTGCCATGCGATACTATCGGAAAAAGCTCTCGGCATATCCCGTGTTCGAGTGGCTGGAGATCGGCGCGCTGCTGTGCGCGGCGGGCGGCTTTCTGGACGCATACACCTTTGTGACGCGCGGCGGCGTTTTCTGCAACGCACAGACGAGCAATCTCATCTTTCTGACGCTGGGGCTTGCCTCGGGCGATGCGACGGCGGCGATGCGCTATCTGGTGCCCGTCCTCCTGTTCATCGTGGGCGTGTTCCTGAGCGAACTGTGCCTGCACCTGGCAAAGAAAAAGCGCGGAGAGTTCCGCGGGCACGGCTATGTGCTTGCAGGCGAGATCGCCGTACTGATCGCGGTAGGCTTTCTGCCGGCAAGCGTGCCCGACATGCTGGTGAACGCGCTCGTCTCGCTCGCCGCCGCCGTGCAGTTCGACAACTTCCGCACGATGGAGGGCAAGCCCTTTGCCACGGCGTTCTGCACGGGGAACATGCGTTCGGCGACCGAGCACGCCGCGCACTCCGTGGCGGAACGGGACGCGGGTGCGCTGCGCGTGACCGCCAAGTATGCCCTTCTCATCCTCGCCTTTTTGTGCGGCGTGCTGGCAGGCTACTATGCCTCGCGCGCGCTGGGCGGATATGCGGCGCTGATCGCCGCCGCCGTACTCATGGCAGTCCTCGTGTGCATCTTCGCAGGAGAGTCCCTGCGGCGGCGCGTCCGCGTTCGCCGCATCGCGACAGAAGAACTCCCCGTTGCCCGCGCCCTGATTTTGGAGAGCTTTGAACAAAACGTTGCGCCGTCTTTTTCGCCGGAGGGCGTCGAGCGTTTCCGCGCATTCCTCAGCGACGAATCGCTCGCCGCGCACCGGGCCTGTTTTGGCATATTCGCGAGCGGCATACTCAAAGGCGTTCTGATCGCGGAAAAAGACGGTTCGCACATCTGCGCTTTCTTCGTCAAAAACGGAGAACAGCGCAAGGGCTACGGAAGCACACTTATGTCACATTTTTTACAAGACGTATGCGTAAATTCCGTGACAGTCAATGCCGCGCCCAATGCAGTGAATGCCTATATCAAAATGGGATTTCATGCCGAAAGCGATATGCAGTACAGGGACGGCATGGCATTTGTCCCGATGCGCTATGAAAAAAACAAAACAGGAGGAACGATATGACGGAACGAACGATCACGGTGACGGGCAGGGGCGCTTTGCACCTGGCGCCCGATCTGATGCGGCTCACCCTTTCGGTGAGCAAAGCGCACAGCGACTTTGCGCAGGCGGTGCGCGCGGCGGAAGAGGGCGGCGCCCGCGTGAAGGAGGCATTGGAGAGGAGCGGCGCCGCGCAGGTGAAGGCAGCGGGCGTGCGCACGGAACCGCTGTATGAGACGGTGACGGAGAACGGCACTTCCGTGCGCCGTCATACGGGATATACGGCGACGCGCCGCCTGCGGGCGGAACTTTCCGCCGACCCCGCGCTGCTCGCACAGGTGCTGACGGCGCTCGCGCACAGCGGCGCCTCCCCCGCCCTCTCGGCGGAGTATACGCTTGCCGACGCGGACAAGATAAGAAGGCATGCCGCCGCGCTTGCCGTAAAAGACGCCAAAAAGCGCGCCGAGGCGATCGCCAAGGCGGCGGGCGTGAAATTGGGCGGCGTGCGCACCGTGCAGAGCGGGCAGCACGGGGCATTTCCTGCCGTGCGCGCCATGGCGATGCGCGCAAACGACCTTTCCGACCTCTCCCCCGAGGAGCTTGAGATTGCCGAAGAAGTGACCGTGACCTTTGACATCGACTGAATCCCCCGTACATTGCCTTAGGGGCGTGACAAAACGATAAGTCTCCCTCTGATAGGGTGAAAAGCGCGTTATGCACACCAGCGCAGTGCGCTGTGTGCGCATAACGCATGTCTCACCCCCGAGAGAGAGGTTTTCTCGCCCCCTTGACATTCGTTTTAAGGGGGGTGTCCGAAGGACCGGAGGGATTGCGCTCTCCACATTCTGCAAGGGGATTCCTACGGCATAGCTGCACTATACCTCTGAATGACGGTTCTTCAAGTTTATCACTGAGCGGGGAACACAATCCTTACTCGGCTCCTTTATGTGTGTCTTACGCGAGGAACTATGCTACCATAGCCAACCACGAAAGAGTGCACATAATATTTCAAGGAGATCATTTGTTTCCGAAAAACTTAGAAAGCTTTTTACTATATTGCATTATAAAAGCAAGCGAACCCCGAACATGGGGTTCGCTTTCTTGTTCAGAACTGATTTCAAATCCTTACTTGTGCCGCTTATCCTCTTTTCCAATAGTAATCTTCATGAATGATTGTCAAATGCTCTGCGGCGGCGGCAGGGTCAGATAAATCAGCACTCGAAATACTTGTGCCGCTTGTTGCGTCAAGCGATTTTGAATACTGCCATCCGTTCGGATTTTCAAACGTTACATACGTCAGTTCTTCACAATCTCCGAATGCAGAATCACCAATGCTCGTCACGCTGGCGGGAATAACAATGCTCCTAAGATTTATACAATAATAAAATGCATACTCTCCGATGCTCACTACACTGTTTGGAATGGTGACTCTCGTCAACCCGCTGCAACCACCGAACGCAGAACTCCCGATGCTCGTCACGCTGTCAGGAATGATGACGCTCGTCAACCCGCTGCAATCCTCAAACACACCACTTCCAATACTTGTCACACGATTCGATATCGTGACGCTCGTCAGCCCGCTGCAACCATTGAATGCATAATCACCGATGTACGTCACACTATCAGGAAGAGTAATGTTTGTCAGCCCACTGCAACCATAGAATGCCCTCTGTCCAATGCTCGTCACGCTGTCGGGAATCGTGATACTCATCAACTCGCTGCACCCCTCGAACGCAGAACCCCCGATGCTCGTCACGCTGTCGGGAATGATGACGCTCGTCAGCCCGCTGCAACCACCGAACGCAGAATCGGCAATAGCCACCGTTCCTTCCTTGATTACATAATCACCCGAAAGAGAAGTTCTTGCCTCAATCAGATATTTCCCGATATAGAGAACGTCGTTTTCCCAATTATTTTCATCAGTATAATAAGCCATGTTAGAAAACGCGTACTGCCCAATGCTCGTCACACTATCAGGAAGAGTAATGTTTGTCAGCCCACTGCAACCATAGAATGCCCTCTGTCCAATGCTCGTCACGCTGTCGGGAATCGTGATACTCATCAACTCGCTGCACCCCTCGAACGCATATTCGCCGATGCTTGTCACACTATCAGGAATGGTGACGCTAGTCAGCCCACTGCAGTCGGAGAACGCGCAACACCCGATAGAAGTTGCCCCATCTGGAATCGAAATATCTGTGATAAGTTGTCCGTTCAAATATAAATTATGGGCGTAATTCAAAGGATTGCTGCCAAAAAAATCAAACTCGATTGCACACCATGCTGCAAGGTCACTGATATATACACTTGTCAATTTACTGCAGCCCGAGAACGCATATTCCCCAACGCTCGTCACACTATCCGGAATGGTGATACTCATGAGGTCATGGCATTTCTCGAACGCATAATCAGCAATCAACACCGTCTCATCCGTGATTACATAATCCCCCGAGAGTGAAGTTTTTGCCTCAATCAGGTATTTCCCGATATAGAGAACACCATCCTCCCAATTGCTCCCCTCATTGTAATATCCCGTATTATAAAACGCATTATTCTCGATGCATGTTATGCTGTCGGAGATCGTGATGCTTGTCAAACCACTGCACCCCTCAAACGCAGATTTGCTGATGCTTGTTACGCTGTCGGGAATCACGATACTCGCCAAGCTGCTGCACCCCTCGAACGCAGAACTTCCGATGCTCGTTACACTGTCGGGAATCACGATACTCGCCAAGCTGCTGCACCCCTCGAACGCAGAACTTCCGATGCTCGTTACACTGTCGGGAATCGCGATACTCGCCAAGCTGCTGCACCCCGCAAACGCATTCCATCCGATACTCGTCACGCTATCCGGAAAGTTTACACTTGTCAACATGCTGCAGCCATAGAACACGCCACCCCCAATGCTTGTCACGCTGTCAGGAACGCTGACGCTCGTCAACCCGCTGCAACCACTGAACGCAGAACTCCCGATACTCGTCACGCTGTCAGGAACGCTGACGCTCGTCAACCCGCTGCAACCACCGAACGCAGAACTCCCGATGCTCGTCACGCTGTCGGGAATGACGACGCTCGTCAGCCCGCTGCAACCTAAAAAAGCATACTCCTCAATGCTTTTCACCCCCTCAGGAATATCGACAGTCCCTTTTAATTCCTTTCCGTTTATATATAATCTTATGTTTGCTGTCATGATATTATTAAGCCCGATGATCCCGCACCAACTTGCAATATCGCCCTCATAATAAATATTTGCCAATTTGTTACATTTGTAAAACGACACCCCAATACTCGTTACGCCGTTGCCAATTACGATGCTCTTCAGATCGCGGCAAAGGTAGAACACACACTCCCCGATAGTCTTCACGCCGTCGCCGATCACAATACTCGTCAAATCGCTACAATAATAGAATGCATAATCCCCAACGCTTGTCACGCCGTCCGGAATAGTCACACTCATCAGTCTGTAGCAATGGCTGAACGCAGAATCACCGATACTCGTCACACTGTCAGGAATGGTGATGTTTGTCAGTCCATCACAATCGCTGAATGCATGATCCGAAATTACCGATGTCCCTGTTTTGATTGTATATTCGCCTGAAATCGACCTGTTTGCCTCAATGAGAAATTTCCCAATATAGAGTACACCGTTTTCCCAATTTGCAGGATCGTTATAATATGCCGTGTTATAAAACGGATTTGCGCCGATATTCGTCACACTGTCAGGAATCGTAATACTCGTCAGGTTACAACTCTGGAACGCATAACTATCAATATTTATCAAACTATCAGAAAGAGTGACACTTGTCAACCCATCACAACCACTGAATGCATATCTCCTGATACTCGTTATATTTTTCCCTATCATCACACTCGTCAGTTCGCTACAATCGGCGAATGCCCGAATTCCGACGCTTGTTACAGGCAACCCTTGATATTCGGATGGGATGACGATATCGGTATCGGTTGCGGTGCCGATGCCGGAGACCTCGTATTCTGTATCATTGTTGATCAATATATATGTAAGCCCCTCCGTAGGCGGAATCTGCTGTCCGGGGGTTTCCGGATCGGGATTTTCGCTGCCGCCCTGTTCGGTTCCGCCATTCCCGCCGCCGTTGCTGCTGTTTCCACTTGCATCGTCGCAAGCGGCAAAGCCGAGAGCGCAGGCGACCGTCAGCATGACGGAAAGCAGCACAACCAACCATTTGCGTTTCATATCCTACCTCCAAAATGTTCTGTTTTGCAGGGCAATATAAAAAGCGCGCCTTCAACCGAAGACACGCCCTGCATTGTATCTCCGATTGATGCCACTCAAACTTTCCGTATATAGGAAAACGGGAGATACGAAATGCCGATTCGTATCCCATATACGGAATCATTCAGTTTGAGTGGCGAGTACAGTATATCACAAGCGGGCAATTTTGGCAAGAACAACGCAGATATTTTTCAAAAAATAAGAGCGCCCGCAATTAAGGGACGCCCGCAAAGTATGTATCCCTTAATTGATTGCGCTATAATTCCTCTGTATGGGGAAATAAGGGTACACCTATGCCAGTGTAACCCACACAGAGTATTCTGAATTATAGCGCAGTTAAAGTATAGCATAATTTTTATGAAAATTCAACGGTTTCCAGGAAATCAATGAACGCAAAAAAGAGCAAAAAAGAGCGGACCCTGAATCCGCTCTTTCTTTGGGCAGCACGTTCTGTGCGCCTTTCATTTTCTTCCGAATATTTTTTCAAATGACGCAGGTGCCGTCCAGGAAGGAGGTGAAGATGCCCTCCGCATAGGCGCCACGCTGTGCAAAACAGGCGATGAGCGCCTCGGGCGGGGCGATCTTCCCCGCGTAGGCCTTGGCATAGTCGCGCAGGGCGGCGAGCGTCTTCCGCTCGCCGAGCAGATCATACAGGCGGTCGAACAAGATCAGTCCCTTGTCGTAGACGACATTGCGGTACTCATACTCCCCCGAAAAATCGGTGAGCGGACGGCGCATTGCGGTGTTCTCCCCCTCCGATACCTGCGACCAGACGGAGAAGAAGGCGCGGTAGGAATTTTCCGAGGCGGCAACGCAGTCCTCATACGTCATGCCGTATTCGGGGTGCGCCTGAAGAAAGAGCGCGGCGGAAAATTCGGCAAGCCCCTCATCCTGCCATGCCTCGCAGAACTGATCGCTGCCCACCATGGCATACCACCACTGATGCGCCGTCTCGTGCGCGACGACGAGGGGCACTTCCTCCTCGCGCAGATCGTTTGCGATCATCGAGAGCATGGGGTATTCCATGCCGCCGTAGGGAAAGTCCGTCTCCACCACCGTGTACTGCGCATAGGCATATTCCCCGAACGAGGCGCCGTAATAGGACAGGCTCTGGCATGCCGCCGCGAGCGTCGTCTCGGGGGCGCCGTCGTCCAGATAATAGTAGGTCACGGGAATGCCGTCCGCGCTCCCCTCCAGCACCTGAAAGTGTTCCGAGCACACCATGGCGAAGTCGCGCACCCCCTCGGCGCGGACATGGTATGCGGCTTTTCCGTCTGAGACCGTCCGCTCGCCCGTGCCGGTATACGCCACGCCGTAGCTTTCGGGCAGCGTGAACGTCACCTCGTAGTCGGCGCATTCGCTGACGAAGGGATCGCCGAGGGCGGCATAGACGTGCTCCTGCGTGCCGCCGCATGCGCACAGAACGGGGTAAAAGCCCGTCAGCGTGACGGCGTTCTCCCCCACCCCGAGGCGGTGGTCGATCTGCGCGAGCGTGACGGTGAAGGACATGGTGAGCGCCGCCCGCTCGTCGGGATAGAGCGGCTCGGCAAGCGTGACTTCGAGAATGTTCTCGTCCTCCCCCGCCACACGAAAGCCCGCCGCGCCGTCCACTTCGTGCACCTCGATGCCGCCGTAACTTGCGCCGTTGTAGTACGCCGCGGGCGCGAACAGCTCGGACACGGGCGCATACGCCGCGCCCTCGCGGTAGGCATTCGGCCAGAGCTGAAAACACAGCGTCTCGTGCGCGGAATCCGACGTGTTGACGATCTGCACCGCCATCTCCCCCTCGAGCGTGCGCGTCTCGGGGAAATACTCCAGCGTCATCGCGTAGGCGCTGCGCGCCTCCTGCGGCGCACAGCCGGAGATCCCCAGCGTTCCAAGCATCAGCGCGCCGCACAGCGCGCCGCAAACCATCCGTCTCATATGCTCCTCCCAAGCGGCGTGTCCCGCTCCCCCTTAATATATGCCCGCGCATGAAAAAATATGGCAGGCAGCGCCCGCGCATGCGCAAATGTGCGGTATCATAAAAGGGCGACGGGGAAAAGGGAGGAATCGAATGTCTGCGATCGGATACCTGAGCGCGTTCCGCCTGTACGGGTGGGACGTGCTGCTCCTCGCGGGCGGCGTCTGCCTTCTGACGTCGCTCCTGAAAAAGACGGTCCTGAAGAACGCGCCGAGCAAACTGTACGTCTTTGTGCCCTTTGTGCTGGGCGTCCTGCTGTATGCCGTGTACCGTGCGCTCGTCACCCTGTCGGCGGAACCGTTCACCACAGAGCTTGCCGCCACCTTTGAGGGCGGCTTTGCCTGCGGCTGTGCGGCGACGCTGTACTACGTCGTCTACGAACAGTTCTTCCGCAAAAAGACAGATGCGGAGACGGACGGCGGGCAGGCGCAGGGGGACGAGGCAGGCGATACAGTGTCGCCCGTGGCGCCCCTGCTCGAAGGGTACGTGCCCGAAGAGACGCGCGCGGCCGTTGCCGACGCCCTGTACGAGGGGGCGCAGGACAAGACGGGAGACGCGCTGCGCGCGTTCGTGCGCGAGACGCTCGCCTCTGCCACGCCCGCTGCAACGCAGGCGGAGCTGCTTGCGCTGACCGAGCTTGTCACGGCGTTCCTTGCATCGCTGAAGAAGGCATGACCGTCGCCGCCCTCCGCCCATGGCGGAGGGCGGTTTTTTGCACTGCCGCAGGCGTGCCGCGCGCATAAAATGTGCGGCGGGGAACATACTCACGTTGCAATGGAAAAACAGGAAATTTCGGGAAACGCAGCGCGGGATGCGGCGGCGCTCAAGGCGCTGCTCCCCGCGCAGGACATCCTCACATTCTCCTTTGAAGATGCCGTAAAAAGGCAATACGTCTGCATTTTTGCGGACGCGCTGACGGACAAGGAACTGCTGGCGGAGCAGGCGCTGCGCCCCCTTCGCGCCTACGCGGGCGATGCGCGCGCAAAGGCGGTGCGCGAGCACGTGCTCTCCCCCGAGGTGCGCACGGAACGCGGCCTTGACAAGCTTGCCGAAGAGGTGCTTGCGGGCAACCCCGTGCTCGTGTGGGAGGGCGCGGACGAGGGGCTTGTGGTGGGAACGAAAAAGGTGAACGTGCGCGCCGTGACCGAGCCGCCGACGGACGTTGCCATCAAGGGACCGCGCGAGGGCTTTATCGAGGACGTCAAGACGAACACCTCGCTCGTGCGCAGGCGGTTCAGGACGGGCGAGCTGATGATCGAGATGCTCACCGTGGGCAGGCGTTCGGCGACCTCCGTTGCCCTGTGCTGGCTGGAGGGCACCTGCCGCAGGGACATCGTAGAGGAGGTGCGACGCAAGCTCGGGGCGATCGACATCGACGCCGTGCCCGATTCCTCCTACCTCACGCGCTTTCTGTCCGACCGGCCCTATTCCCTCGTCAAACAGGTGGGGACGACGGAAAAGCCGGACATCTTCTGCGCCAAGCTCGCCGAGGGGCGGGCGGGACTGCTGGTGGACGGTTCGCCCATCGCGCTGACCGTGCCCTACCTGCTGGTGGAAGACTTCCAATCGAGCGAGGACTACTTCGTTCCCGCCTACCGCGCGACCTTCACGCGGCTTCTGCGCCTGTTTGCCCTGCTCGTCGCCATCTATCTGCCCGCCTTCTATGTAGCGGCGCAGCTGTTCAAACTGCAGCTGCTGCCCGTCAAACTGCTGCTGACCATCGCGGGGAGCATCCGCGACATTCCCCTCTCCCCCTCGCTGGAGATGCTGCTCGTACTGCTCGTGCTGGAGGTGCTGAACGAGGCGAGCATCCGCATGCCCAAATATGTGGGCATGGCGCTCTCGGTGGTGGGCGCGCTGGTTTTGGGCGAGACGGCGGTGAGCGCGGGATTTGTCTCCACGCCTGCCATCATCATCGTGGCGTTCAGCGGCATCGGGCTGTACGCCGTGCCCAACCTCATCGAGGAGACGAGCGTCGTGCGCCTTGCCATGCTGCTGGCGGCGGGCAGCGTGGGCACCTACGGCATCGTACTCGTGTCCGCGCTCTGCCTGGTCTACCTTGTGACGACGGAGAACTTCGGCGTGCCCCTCGGCGCCCCCTTTGCTCCCTTCGTGCGGCGCGATCTGCGCGACACCTTTGTCAAGTACAACCTGCTCTCCCTCAAACAGCGCCCCGCTGCGCTCGCAAGCCCCAACAAAAGGAGGATGAAATGAAGCTCTCGTCCCGACAGATTCTCTTCTTTCTCGCTGCTGCCGCACCCATCGGAAAGATCGTGCTCATGCCCGCGCGCCTTGCACGGGCGTGCGCGAACGATCTGCTTTTTCCCGTGCTCGCACAGCTGTTGGTGCAGGCGGCGATCATCTTCTGCGTATTGCTGCTCGCGCGGCGGGAACAAACGCTGTATGCGCTCATCCGCGATGCGGCGGGCGGCGTTGCGGCGAAGATCGCCGCCATCCTGTTTTCCGCGTTTCTGCTGTTCGCCGCTTTTCTGCCCGTTGTGGAGCAGAAACTGCTCGTGCGCAGCATCTTCTACGACACCATTCCCGTCTACCTCGTATTCACGCCCTTTTTTATCTTTTCGGCATACCTGTGCGCGCGGCCGCTTTGCACCGTCGGGCGCATGTGGGACATTCTGACCCCCCTTGCAGCCGTTGCGCTTGCGGGCATCGCCCTGCTCTCGGTGGGGAGCGCGGACTACGGCGCGCTCGCCCCTGCGGGCGCGGCGGGCTGGGAGGGCTTTGCGAGCGGCACGCAGGCGGCGTGCAGCTGGTTCTTCGATGCCGTCCTCCTGCTCGCGCTCATCGGCCGTTTCCCCTACACCAAGGGGCTTGCGTGGAAGGGCGCCGTGTGTTATCTTGCGGGCGGCGCCGTGCTCTTGTTCCTGCTTGCCACCTTCTACGGGGTATTCTCCGAGATTGCCGTCGCGCAAACGCACGCCTTTGCGCGCATGAGCGGCTTTTTCTCGGGCATGACGGTGCTGGGGCGCATCGACTATCTGTTTATCTTCGCCGCGGCGTTCGTGATGACCTTCTACGTCATCCTGCCCATGCAGGCCGCGGTCGGAACGCTCTCGGAAGCGTTCGGCAAGAGCAGAGCGCTGCCCGCGCTGCTGTCTGCCGGCATCAACCTTGCCATGCTCGCCGCCGTCTATCTCACCAATTTCCACACGTCGCAAATAATAGAAATGCTCACGGGGACGCTGTTCTGGCTGTACCCCGTCTTTGCCGCGGGCGTGCCTCTGCTGCTCACGCTCATCTTCGGGAGGCGGACGCATGAAACGGTTTCTTAAGCACATTCCCGTGAAACTATGGGCGATCCTGTGCATCGCCGTCCTGTTCACCTTCTTTTCCAACGACTTCGGGCTGGTGGACATTCAAAAGACCGCGCTGGTGCTCGCCGCGGGCATCGACCGCACGGAGGACGAATTTGCCCTCACGGCGCAGATCGCCGTGCCCAAGGGCAGCGACAGGACGACGGGCGGCACCTCGAGCGTGGAGATCGAAGGGCGGGGCGCGACCGTCTCCGACTGCCTTGCCGACCTGTATGCCAAGACGGGCTGGGTGCCCAAGCTCGTGTTCTGCGACCTTCTGGTGCTCGGCGAAACGGCCGTGCAGCGGGACGTGTTCGACTGTCTGGACTACTTTCTGCGCAACGAGTATATCCCCGATTCCTGCCTGCTTGCAACATGCGAAGGCAGCGCGGGCGAGCTGCTCTCCTCCGCGAGCGCCATCGACGACACCTCCGCCCTCGCCCTCGAGAAACTCTTCTCGGACGCGGCGCAAAAGTCCGGATGGGTGATGACGACCACCCTGCGCGAATTCGCCATCGGCTACTTCGGCGAGAGCCGCAGCGGCTATATGCCCTATGTGCGCGCGCAGGCGCAGGAGGGTTCGCAGGAACAGGGCGGTCAGAGCGGCGGACAGGGGGACGCACAGCCGTCGCAGCAGGAGCAGAAAATTTACAGCGCGCAGGAGACGGCCGTCTTTTCCGGCGGAAGGCAGGTCGCCCTGCTCACCCCCGAAGAGACGTTCGCCTTCAGCCTGCTCGAGGGCAACATCTACGCCGGCACGTTCACGGCGGCGGGCAAGACGTATGTCGTCCTCAGGGACAGCGGCTCCGTAGACGTCAGCACGGCGGACGCCCCCGCGATCTCGCTCGGCGTCACGTGCAAGGTGCAGCTCTACGGCGAAAGCGAGACCGTTCCCCCCGAAGAACTTGCCAAGGGAGCACTCTCCCCCGAGGAGGAACGATTCCTCTCCGACCTGCTTGCAAGCCATGTGCGCAGCCTCTGGGATACCTGCGCCGGAGCGGAATGCGATCTGCTCTTCTTCCGCCGCTCGCTGTGGCGCGCCTCTCCGGCGGCATACGGCAAGTGGAAGGACCTCCCCCTTGCCTCCGTCACCGTCCGCATTTCGGCGCGTGCCGAGGGGCTGAAATAATGTGAAAAAATTTCCATAAAAAATTTTTTAAAAACCCCTTGACAAATGGGAATTCCATGGTATAATAGAGGTACAAAAAGAGAATAACTTTCATGAAATGTTATTGACAAACAAGAGGTAGGACGGTCCGATGAACAAGTAACTGCCCACGGGCAAACAATCGACGAAGGACGGACAGGAACGTCCGTCAATCGCAGGGAGACAGGGTGAAGGAAGGTATGTCTCCGAAAAATTCAAGAAAGGGAGGTGTTGCGCAAGATGTTCAGGTTCATTTCCCAAGGATTGAAGATTTCGTAGAAGGAGGGCAGACCAATGTACAATTCCACCATGAGGGCGGAGAAATAAATCAGCTTTGACGAAATACGCGGCTGGGTATATCCCCCGCGACGGGTTTGAGCCCACATAAATCAGGAGAGGAAGCTGAGAATTTCTGTTCCCCGAACAGCAAACCTTGACAGGACGGAACAACGGATCCTGACGACCCCATGCACAGGCGTCACCCGCGGATACGCGTGCGCGTGAGGGAAGTCGGCAGGCATGCGCGAAGATACAACCGGTGGTATCTGAGCGTGCGCAGGCAGGGATCCGCCCGAATGTACGGGGCGGGACGCGGGATGCACAGGAACTTCTCTGCCCGTTACAACTCAATCACGAATATACTCCCCCGTGCGGCTGCGCGGGGGTTACTTTTGTATGCGATTTTTCGGTTTGCCTCCCCTTTTCTGTTCGTCCCCTTTGGTCTCTCCTGAAACACATTTACACGGCTCAGATAACGTGAATTCGGTTTTTTATCTCGCACCACCAAGAGCGCTTGCAAAATAAAATATTTCCATCATCGGCGTAAGCATGTAAAACAAGCGAACAACGCAAGTTTATAATCCAAACTTTCAACATCGCTGTTGGCAAGAAGATAGCGTCCCTTTTGAAATTTTATCAACCGCGTAATGTAGGGGGAGCAGACCGACAAGTCTTTCACGTATCTGTCTATACAACCACCCTGCCGCAATTTCCTGATCTTGACCGCCGCTACAAACTTGCGTCCCTTTTTGTAATAATCGTCTGTGTCAATACAGTTCGGCGGATAGAATAAATTGGGCAATGCTCCCGTTACGATAAACTTTCTAAACAGCGGATACAACCTGTACAAATAATCTTGCAAACCGTATTTAAACGGTAAAATGGCATAATCCTTGCTCGTTCCCGCAGCCTTCGGCGCATGGGAAAATATGCTGTTTACGTTGTCTGCGTAGCGTCTGAAACAAGCATCCTCGCCCGCGAACGGGATCATCGTTCCCATAGCATCATTTGTGATCATAATAACCTCCAAAAGCAGCTTTGCCATCAAGGCAAAGCGTTTTTATTTTATACGGATGTCGCGATAACCGAATAAAATGTCCTTTTATAAACCGTATCATAGAGATACGGATAGCATGATAACCGATAATTTTTATATCGTTTGTCGCGTTAAACGAGTAGTCTTTCTGATATGATAGCACATCTGCAAGGAAAAGGAAAGGGATTTGGAGAGACTGCTTTTGTCGAAAAATGAGAGGTTTTGGCGGCAATGGCGAAGATGGCAGAAGGACAGGAGAGAGTTTCGCCCGAATTCAAAAAACGGCTTACTGAACTCATAGATGAGAGCCAAAGCAGCAAGCGTGCGTTTGCGCAACAGGTCGGCGTAAGCAAGGATGTTATAATCAGGGGCGCGATGTACGGCATCGTACCCAGCCTGCAGTCACTCATCAGGATTGCCGATTCGCTCGATCTGCCATTGGACTACCTGTTAGGCAGAAGCGATAGCGCGCACTTCTATCAATCGGAAACGGGCGCCACATTTCACATCCGCATTGTGGAACTTTCAAAGGAAAAAGGCGTAAAGTATTCGCAGATCGCCCGCAAAATGCCATTCCCAAACAGCTATTTTTACGATTGGCAGAGAGAAAAAACTTTGCCGTCGTTAGAATATCTGCGCGCGATCGCAGAATACTTCAATGTCAGCATAGACTTTCTCCTCGGCAGAACAGACGAAAGAGACTGAATCCGGCTGACGCCGCAGTGCGACATATACTATACCGCGCTCCGCCGCCTCCTCGCACGGATTTGAATGAACTTTCAACTCCTCTTATCCCGCACCACCAAAGGGCACCCGCAAGGGGTGCCCTTTGGTATGTGCAGAGCAATCCCTTCGCTGCGCTCGGGAGCTTCGTCGGCGGGACGGCGCCCTACCCTTTCCATGCACCGCGCTCCGCCGCCTCCTCGCGCGGATTTGAACCGATACGGGATCGCTCCCGAGGGATTTTAAGGCTGATGCAACAGCCTTAATGCACAATATATAGTAATATTCAAGGCTATAAACCACTATATATTGTTGTTTATAGCCTTTGTCCCCAAATGTCCACAACTAAAAATATACATTTTGGGGATATATATAACGGCGGCATATCTATTCAAACGAGTAAATTTACTCGCTGCATAGCCAAAATTTGCGCAAATTCCTTGACAAACTACTTCCATAGAAGTATAATATAGAAAAGGTAACTCTATAGAAGTATGGGGAATTAGCACAATGGGAAAGATAATTTTGTATCACGGCTCTCCGGATATTATCGAAAAACCCGAATACGGCAAGGGAAAATCATATAATGATTACGGGCTGGGTTTTTATTGCACCGAGCATTTAGAGCTTGCGAAGGAATGGGCTTGTACTCAAAACGTGGACGGATACGCTAACCGTTACGAATTCGATACGGTTGGGCTAGCCGTTCTGAACCTTTCTTCCGAAGAATATACGATTTTGAATTGGCTTGCCATTCTGCTGCAAAACAGGCGGCTTCGCTTATCAACACCCGTTTCCAGACAGGGAAAAGAATATCTGCTGAAAAATTTTCTGCCCGATTATCAAAAGTATGACGTCATTATAGGATACCGCGCGGATGACTCCTACTTTTCGTTTGCGCGTGCATTTGTAACGAACGGAATATCACTCAGACAGTTAGGGTATGCCATGAAGCTCGGCAAACTCGGCGAACAATACGTCCTGAAATCCCCGAAGGCTTTTGAGTCGATCCGATTTTTGGATTATGTGGTGGCTGATAATTCCATCTACTACGCAAAGCGTAAAGCAAGAGATGACGCCGCAAGAGCCGACTTCCAAAGAGAACTTGAAAAAGAGGATATCGACGGCATTTTTATGCGGGATATTCTACGCGAGGAGATGAAACAAGATGATCCACGCTTACGCTGAAACATATCTGAACGACGCCATGAGCAATCTCGGCGAGGCGTTCGATTACGCTGTAAATGCTTGCGGCTTGTCGCCCGACAAGTTTATGGAGCTGTTTATCGCAAGCGGATTTGCCGATAAATTCGGTAAAGGCAATCCAAAAGTCATATCCGGAACGTCCGGCACGGAACTTGTTATGGAAGTGCTCGGAAGCAGCGGCCTTACCGTACAATTTCCGGAGGCTCAGATCGACTATGACTGCTCCGCAGAATATTGGTGCGGCTGGATACTTGCATACTATCAGTGGTTCACGGCAATGTCATTCAAAGATATTCATGCGGGCATCACCATGAAAGAGGTCTTAAAGTTATATCCCGTCATGCACGAAGCGGCAGAAGAGAAGTTTGTGGATACCGTCAATACTATCTTACAACGCGAAAACACACAAACGAAACTGCAACGTCAGCGCAAACAATGTGGATATTCTCAAAGCGAACTTGCAGAGAAATCCGGGGTAAACTTACGCACTTTACAGCAATATGAATCAGGCGCAAAAGACATCAATAAAGCGTCCGTTCAGACAGTAGTGGCACTTGCAAATGTTCTCGGATGCAAGGCAGAAGATCTTCTGCAACCCGCTTTTCCTTCTGCCGATTAAATTTGTATTGCAATTCATACAACGTAAGTTGATTACGCATCACCGTCTTCTTCATAAACAAGATAGCCTTTGACCTGCGGGAAGCACATAAGAACGATTTTTTCAGCGTTCCGGAGGACAACCCGCTGGAAGATTTCTTGCAGACCGCCGAGGAAACCGCCAGAGAGGACAGCGACCCGGAGCAAGCGGCTTTGGCGTTTATCTGTAAGCGGCTTAAACTGAATTACAAGAAGCTGTCTG
>CALVLT010000037.1 GCA_944340905.1 uncultured Clostridia bacterium | reverse complement strand
CCAACGCCCTGCTCATCTGTACGCGGCTGGGGCTGCCCGCCTCCGTCGTGCAGGAGGCGCGCGGGTATCTTTCGGAGGGGGCGCGCGCCTTCGAGCACACGCTGCGCGCGGCGCAGGAGAGCCGCGTGCGCACCGAGGAGGCGACGCAGCGCGCCATTGCCCTGCAAAAGGAGTGGGAGAACCGCCTTGCGACGCTCGGCAGGGAGGAGGAGACCTTCCGTCGGGAGAAGGAAAAATTTCTGGCGTCCTCGCGGGCGGAGGCGCGGCGCATCGTGGCGGAACGCACCGCCCGCGCCGAGGAACTGCTCGCCGAAATGGAGCAGCTCGCCCGCAAGCAGAACGCAACGGATGCCGACCTCATCCGCGCGCGCACGCTCAAAAACCGCATGGCGGCGCAGGAGACGCAGGAGGAGGCGCCCGTGCGCGCCCTGCCCGTGGACGCCGCCGCGCTCAAGGCGGGCGACAGGGTGCTGATCGGCTCGATGGGGACGGAGGGCGTGGTTCTTGGCGTGCGCCGCGACAAGGGCACCTGTCAGGTGCAGGCGGGCGCGCTCAAAGTCAACGCAAAAATTGCCGATCTCTACCTGCCCGCCCGCAGAACGGACGCCCCGAAGGGGGACGTGCAGGTCACGCGCGACCTTGCGCCCAGACCGTCCGCGCAGCGGGAGTGCAACCTGATCGGCATGACGGCCGCCGAGGGCGTCACGCAGGCGGAGGCATTTCTTGACGCCGCCGTGCTGGCGGGGCTGAAGGAGGTGCGCATCGTGCACGGCTACGGCACGGGCAGGCTGCGCGCCGCCGTGCAGGAGATGCTGCGCCGCCATCCGCGCGTGGAGAGTTTCCGCCTCGGCAAGTACGGCGAGGGGGAGGGCGGCGTGACCGTCGTCACGCTGAAATAAGCACGCAGCGGGGCAGAAGCGCATATTTTCGCAGAAAATCCAATACAATGTGGGTGAAAACCTGTTGTTTGGGGGAAACTGTGAAAAAGCTCTCTTCCCGCGCCGTCGCAGCGATCACCAACGGCGTGCTCGCCGTGGTGCTCATCGTTCTGGGCTGCGTCTGTTTTTTTCCGACCGCCGCGCACGTCTCGTCGGAGCCGGAGGACGGCGTCTTGCGCCGCGGGACGTCGGAGGACGGCGTGTCGCTCATGTTCAACGTCTATTGGGGCACGCAGGAGGTGGACGGCATTCTCGCCGTTCTCGAAGAATACGGCGCGCAGGCCACCTTCTTTTTGGGCGGGAGCTGGGCGGACGACAATGCCGACTGCGTCAGGCGCATTGCGGCGGCAGGGCACGAGATCGGCACGCACGGCTACTTTCACCGCGACCACACGACGCTCGGCTACGAGGGCAACCTCGAAGAGATCGCCCGCAGCGTGCAGTTTCTCTCCCTCGTCACGGGCGGGGCGGTGACGCTGTTCGCGCCCCCCTCGGGCGCGTATGACGACGACACCGTGAACGCCGCCGCGGCGCTCGGCCTCAAGACCATCCTCTGGTCCAAAGACACCATCGACTGGCGGGACAAGGACGCGGACACCTGCTACCTTCGCGCGACAAAGGACATTTCTGCGGGGGACTTCGTGCTCATGCACCCCATGCAGCACACGCTTGCGGCGCTGCCGCGCATTCTCGGGACATACCGCGAGCGCGGGCTGCGCACCGTCACCGTCAGCGAAAATTTAGGCATTACTACATAGGAGAATGATATGATCCAATCAAGAACACTTGCAAACGGCGTGCGCGTCATCGTCAAGCAGATGGAAGGGCTGCTTTCCGTCTCCATGGGCGTGCTGGTGGGCACGGGGGCGGCGTTTGAAACGGACGCCGAGGACGGCATTTCGCACTTCATCGAGCACATGCTCTTCAAGGGCACGCCCACGCGCACCGCATTTGAAATTTCCGATGCGTTCGATGCGCTCGGCGCGCAGGTCAACGCCTTCACGGGCAAGGACATGACCTGCTTTTATTCCAAGGCGACGAGCGACCACGCGGCGGAGGCGTTCGCCCTGCTCGCCGACCTCTTCCTCAACGCTGATTTTCCCGCGGAGGAGATGGCGCGCGAGAAGGGGGTGGTGCTCGAGGAGATCCACATGGACGAGGATTCGCCCGAGGACCTCTGCCTCGACCTGCTTGCGCGCGCCATGTACGGAAAAAGCGGATACGGCAGGAATATTTTGGGACCTGCCGAAAATGTGGAGCGCTTTACGCGCGAGGACCTGTTCGCCTACCGCCGCGAACGCTACTGTCCCGAGAACATCGTCGTGTCCTTTGCGGGCTGCATCGGCACGGACGAGGCGATCTCCCTTGCCGAACGCTACTTTGGCGGCATGGCGCGCACGCAGTTCGTGCAGCGCGGCGTGCAGGTGGTGCAGCGTCCGGACAGGCTCTTTCGCAAAAAGCCCATCGAACAGGCGCACTTTGCGCTGGGCTTTCCCACCGTCGCGCGGGAGGACGCCATGCGCCCCGCCGTGCAGGTCATGAACGCGGTGCTGGGCGGCGGCATGAGCTCGCGCCTGTTCAAGCGCGTGCGCGAGGAGCTGGGGCTTGCCTACTCCGTGTATTCCTACTGCTCGCACTATGCGGAGGCGGGGCAGCTTACGGTGTACGCGGGCGTCAATCCCGCCAAGGCGCAGGACGCCGTTTCCGCCGTGTGCGAGGTCATCGAGACGTTCAAACAAAAGGGCGTTTCCGAGGAGGAATTCTCCCGCGGCAGGGAACAGGTGAAATCGGGCGCCGTCTTTTCGCAGGAGAATACCTCGGCACAGATGCTGCTGTACGGCAAGGAGATGCTCTACAACGGCAGGGTGTACGATTTTGAACAGCGCATGCAGGAGATCTCCGCATTGAAGCGCAGCGACGTGGCGGACGCCATCGCGCGCAATTTTGACTTTTCCCGCGCCGCCTTCTCGTCGGTGGGCAACCTTGAACAGGAGCTTACCCTTTGAACGCGCAGCGCGAACAGGGGTTTGCCCCGTTCGCCTTTGCCAACAGCCGCCTGCTCGTTTTGGGCAGCTTTCCCTCGGTAAAGAGCCGCGCGCAGGGCTTTTACTACGGCAATCCGCAGAACAGGTTCTGGCGGACGGTGTGCGGCTTTTTCGGCGAGGAAGTGCCCGACGGCGTGGCGGGAAGGAAGGAATTTCTGCGCCGCCGCTGCATCGCTCTGTGGGACGTGGTGACGGCGTGCAGCATTGCCGGCTCTTCGGACGCCTCCATCCGTGAGAAGGAGCTTGCCGACGTCGCCGCACTTGTTGCGGGCAGCGCGATCGAGGCGGTCTTTTGCAACGGCAAGACGGCGCATGCCCTCCTGATGCGCCGCCCGCCCCTTGCGGTGCGGGTGGAGTGCCTGCCCTCCACCTCGCCCGCCAATCCCCGCTTTTCTTTGCAGGCGTGGCAGGACGCGCTGCGCAGCGTATTCGGAGAACAGACATGATTCCATACGAAGAAGTGTTGGAGCGGCTCTTTTCGCTCTCGGACGAATCCTTTCGTGCCTTCCACAAAAAGCAGCTCAAGGATGACAGGATCCGTGTGATCGGCGTGCGCACGCCCGCGCTCAGAAAGCTCGCCAAGGAGTATCGCGGCGAACTGGACGCGTTGCTGAGCTTTCCCGACGAATATTATGAAGTCACGTGGCTCAAGTGCGCCGTGGCAAGTTTACTGCCCTACGGGGAACTGTGCGGCGTGATCGATTCGCTCGTGGACCTGCTCGATAACTGGGCGACGTGCGACAAGTTCGCGCCCGCCTGCATCGCAAAGCACCGCGACCTGTTCAAACCCTGCATCCTGCGCTATCTTGAGGACGGGCGCGTGTTCGTGCGCCGCTTTGCGCTCACCACGCTGCTGCACTTTTACGTCACGCAGGAGGAGCTTCCCTTTGTACTTAGCTGCCTCTCGCAGGTGGATACGAAGGAATACTACGTCTCCATGGCGGCGGCATGGCTGACGGCGGAAGTGCTCGTCAAGTTTTACGGGGAGGGCAGGGCGTTTCTGGCGCAGGGGAGCCTGCAGCGGGAGACGCACAACCGCGCCATCCGCAAGGCGTGCGAGAGTTTCCGCTTAAGCGATGCGCAGAAGGCGCAGCTGCGGGAGATGAGGCGGTAATGTCACAAAATTCCGTGACTTTTTCGACACGATTTTCCACAAAAGTATTGACAAACCCGTGCAGATGGGTTAAAATATGAAAAAACACATCCCGCGGGCAGCGGGATGACGGAGGTAGGTATGTACGAAAAGGTTTGCAACATGCTCGCAGAGCAGCTCGATATTTCTGCCGACACGATCACGCCCCAGTCTGAGGTCGTCAAGGACCTCGGCGCGGATTCGCTCGACGTCGTGGAACTGATGATGGCGCTGGAGGACGAGTACGGCATCACTCTGCCCGAGGGCGAGGTCGAAAACGTCAAAACGGTGCAGGACATCGTGGACATGATGGAAAAGATCGCGAAGTAAGCAGCGAATCAAACAGCGCGCCGCCGAGGCTTTGACCTCGGCGGCGCGCTGTTTATATCGTTGTTCAGCCGAAGAATGCCATCGCCACCGATCCCGCCGTCAGCAGGGCAAGCCCCGTCCACGCGCGGGCGGAGAGGCACTCCTTGAGCACTGCCACCGAGAACAGGAACATTCTTCGTGCCGATCTTGGAGAGAATTGCCGTGATGCCGGCAAAAAATGCGGATAAAACGGCGGCAGCGATCCACATTGTATGCGCTTGCCTCCTTATTTCAGGCCGCTTTCGTCCTCATTCGCTGTCTCACGTTCTGCCGCAGCGCCTCCCGCGGCGGAAGGGGGCTGAAGAAGGCGAGCCTGCACGCGGCGGCATGCAGGGGGAGGGTTGCCATACAGCCGAGCAATCCCACGGGAATTGCCGCCAGCACGTCCGAGGCGTAGTGTACGCCGAAGCAGACGCGGGAAAGCCCCATGACGAGGGGCAGGAAAAACGCCGTCCAGGCAATGCTGCGCCTGCTAGTTACCACGATGGCGGCGGCGGTGTGTCCGGACGGGAAGGAAAAACCGCTTGCCGCCAGGCTCTCCGCC
The DNA here is from genome assembly GCA_944340905.1 of uncultured Clostridia bacterium. Lineage (GTDB taxonomy): Bacteria > Bacillota > Clostridia > Christensenellales > Borkfalkiaceae > Gallimonas. Next base: position 11,471 of record CALVLT010000037.1, on the reverse strand, counting down.
TCCCGCCAATAGGTATAGAAAGGGGAGAGCGGGTCGGCAAAGGGGCGCTCGCGCGCAAATACGTTCTTCAGCAGCACGTTGGCAAGCAGCGCGCTCACGGCGAGAGAGAGCAGCATGAGCAGCCCTCTCCTGCGCGTATGGCGGGGAATGAGCAGAACAAGCGAGAGGGCAAGGAACACCGCACCCGCGTTGCCCGACGTGGTGATCAGGCGCATCAGGGCGGTCAGAAAGGGTCCGCCCGCAAGAAAAAGCCGGTGGGCGGCAGCCGCCGCGGCATCAAAGGAAAACAGTCCCAAAGGTTACATGCACTCCCTGAGAATATCGTAGATCTCGCCGTAGGTCATCCGCTTATAGCTGTTGGGCTGTATGGTCGTGCTGTACGCGCCTTGGTGAAGTTTTCCTCGCGGGAACTTCCAGAAAGTAGCGCAGCACGCGCAGTTCCATAGGTTCTCCTCCTCAGCGCTCTTTGTCATATACGCTGACGCCCGCGGCGTCGATGGCGACCACGACGGGAAAATCCTCGACCTCCATGCGGTAGATCGCCTCGCTCAGCAGGTCGGGAAAGGCGACGACGTGTGCGCTTTTGATGGACTGCGCGTACTGCGCGCCCGCGCCGCCGATGGCGGCAAAGTACACCTTGTGATTGCGCACGAGGGCGGCGCGCACCTCCTCGCTCATCTCTCCCTTGCCGATCATGCCGCAAAGGCCCAGATCGAGAAGGCGGGGCGCAAAGGCGTTCATGCGCGCGGAGGTCGTCGGCCCGCAGCTCCCGCACGCCCTTCCCGCGGGCGCGGGGCAGGGGCCTGCGTAGTAGATATAGGTTTGCCTCAGATCGATGGGCAGGGGCTTTCCCGCATCGAGCAGTTCAAACAGCCTGCGGTGGGCGCAGTCGCGCGCCGTACAGATGGTGCCCGAGAGCAGCACGCCCTCGCCCGCGCGCAGCGAGCGCGCCTCGGCATCGGAGAGGGGAAGGGTGAGGTGCTTCATAGCGTCTCCTTTTCGGCAAGCGCCTCTCTGACGGCGTCCTTGACCGCGTCAAGGTCCTTGCTGCCCAGCCAGACGTCGTTGCCGATCACCGTGTCGCCCTTGTGGGGCAGGTCCTCGATGTGCGGCGTGCTGATGTCCCGCCAGACGCCGCCCATCACGTTGAAGGGATAGGTGCTCGCCGTTCCCAGGCGGTGATTTGCCGCGCCCATCAGAAACTGCGTTCCGCTTGCGATCTGACAGAACTTGCCGATGATGAGCTTGTCCCCGAAGAAGGGGTAGTTGAACAGAATGTTGCGCGATTCAAATTGGTCGGGCGCATCGTCGCTGTCATAGTAGGTATAGTCCCCGATGATGACGTTGGGCGCCTTCACGACGTTCTTGAGAAAGCACGTCGTGCCGTATTCGTTGGGAAAGGGATCGTCGGGGGAGGGGATCTTTCCGGATTCTGTCATGGTTACAATGTCTCCTTTTCGCAGCGGATGCAATGGCACTGCATGTTGACGGCAACGGGCAGCCCCGCAATGTGGGTGGGGGCGATCTCGCAGGCAACGCCCAGCGCCGTCACGCTGCCGCCGAACCCCTGCGCGCCGATGCCCAGCGCATTGATCTTCTCCAGCGCCTCGTCCTCGATGGCAGCCACGTCCGCGCGCGGATTGCGGGTGCCCACGTCGCGCGTCAGCGCCTTTTTGGCGAGCAGGGCGCAGGAATCGAACGCCCCGCCGATGCCCACGCCCACATACACGGGCGGACAGGGGCGGGAACCTGCCAGGCGCACCGCCTCCACAATGGCGTTCACGATGCCCGCGCGCCCTTCGGCGGGGGTGAGCATCACAAGGCGCGACATGTTCTCGCTGCCGAATCCCTTGGGCAGAAAGGTGACGCGCACCCGATCGCCCGCGGCAAGTTCCACGTGCAGGTGCGCGGGGGTGTTGTCCCCCGTGTTGACGCGCGTCAGGGGATCGCAGATGCTCTTGCGGAAGTATCCCTCCCGATAGGCGCGCCGCACGCCGTCGTTGACGGCGTCGGCAAGGGGCATGCCCGCAAGGTGCACGTCCTGTCCCAGCTCCAGCAGCACCACCGCCATGCCCGTATCCTGGCACACGGGCATGTGTTCGCGCGCCGCCGTATCCGCGTTCTGCAGCACGGTGTCCAGCGCAAAGCGTGCCGCGCCCTCTTCGTGCGCGGCGGTAGCGGCAAGCGCCGCGCGGCATGCGGGGGTGATCGCGACGCCCGCCCGCAAGGCAAGGCGGTACACGCAGTCGCCGATCACGCTTGTATCCAATGTTCTCATACGGATATTATAGAACAAATTTCGCAAAAAGCAAAGTTTTTCCTTGGACATTTGCGCAAATTTCTGTATAATAGTGGCATGGCAGAACGAGAAGAGATGTTTTTCAGGCGGCGCGCTTTAACGGAGGCGGGCGTCGCCTATTCGGTGGGCGCCGTGCTGCCCGTGCTTGCCACGCTGCTCGTGGGCGTCATTGCGGCGCTGGCGGCGGGGGAGGCCTATGCGCAGACGGCATGGTACCGCTTTCTCGCCTACCTTCTGCCGCAGGTGTGTTTTGCCGTGGCGGCGCTCATCTTTTTCCGCCGCAGCAAGGTGGAAGTGCGCGCAGTCTACCGCGGCTGCAAGTGGTACTACTTCCCGCTCGCGCTGCTCATGCAGTTCGGGCTGATGTTCTCGCTCTCCGAACTCAATACCCTGTTCGTGGAACTGCTGGAGGGCTTTGGCTACGAGAGCGCGACGACCCCTCTTCCGCCGCTGGACGGGTGGTACCTGCTGCCCGCGCTGCTCATCATCGCCCTTCTTCCCGCCGTTTTTGAAGAGACGCTCTTCCGCGGCATCCTCGTCGGGCGCATGGCGGCGTCCGAATGGGGGACGGCGGCAACGGTGCTTATTTCGGGCGCGCTCTTTTCCCTCTACCACGGCAATCCCGCGCAGACGCTCTACCAGTTTGTCTGCGGCGCAACCTTTGCGCTCGTCGTCGTGCGCGCGGGCAGCATTTTGCCCTCGATGGCGGCCCACTTTGCCAACAACGCCGCCATCCTTATTCTGACCGCCACGGGCTATCAGACGGAGGGCGGCTGGCTGATGCCGCAGGGTTGGAACATCGCGCTCACGGCGGCCTCCGCCGTCTGCCTCGTTGCGGTGCTCGCCTATCTCGTGTTCTTCGACAAGTCCAACGCCCGCAAGGGGGGCGTGAAGGACGCAAAATACTTCTTCTTTGCCGCTGCCGTCGGGATCGCCGTGTGTGCGGTGCAGTGGTTTGCGGTGCTCATTTCGGGGTTTATCGGTGGTTAAGGTCAGCGTCGTCTGCGTCGGAAAACTCAAGGAAGGCTATTGGCGGGACGCGCTTGCGGAATATGCCAAGCGCCTTTCCCGCTTTTGCCGGTTTGAAGTCGTCGAACTCGCCGAACGCCGCACCCTCGAAGAGGAGGCGGAGGGGCTTCTGCACGCCTTCCGCGGTCACGTTTTTGTGCTGGCGTCCGAAGGGAATGAGGTCACTTCCGAACAATTTGCGGCGAAGATCGGCAGACTGCGCGACGAGGGCAGGGAGATGACGTTCGTCATCGGTTCCTCCTGCGGCATGGCGGAGCGCGTGAAGGCGGCGGCGGACGAAAAGCTCTCCTTCTCCCGCATGACCTTTCCCCACCAGATGATGCGCGTCATCCTTGCCGAACAGCTCTACCGCGCCTTTATGATCTGCGCGGGGGCGGAGTATCACAAGTAACCCCGCCGCCCGCTCTCTTCATAGAATACAGGGTGAATGTCTATGAAGAAGTCGGGGCGTTTTACGAAAGCTTTCGCGGCGAAAAGCGGGTGATCGGCGTAAGCCGTGAGGGCAGGAACCTCTATGCGCTGTTCGTGGGGCGCGCGGGCGGTGCGGTGGGCATCTCCACCTACGCCATCCATGCAAGGGAGTGGATCACGGCGTACCTGGCAATGCAGCACGTGCGCAGGGGACTTGTGCGCGGCGGCGTGTGGGTGGTGCCGCTCGTCAATCCGGACGGCGCGCTGCTCGTGCAGGAGGGCGCGGCAAGCGTGCGCACCTCGCTGCGCGGCGGCCTCGAATATCTCAACGGCGGCGCCGATTTTTCGCTGTGGAAGGCGAACGCACGGGCGGTCGATCTCAACGTCAATTTCGATGCGGGCTGGGGAACGGGCAGGCAGAACCTGCGCTCCCCCGCGCCTGCAAATTACATCGGTACCGCGCCCTTTTCCGAACCGGAGACGCAGGCGCTGCGCGATTTCACGCTGGAGATTGCTCCCGCATTCACGCTGAGCTGGCACACCAAGGGAGAGGTCGTCTATTGGCGGTACCGCCAGAGCGCACTGCGCGCGGTGCGCGATAAAAAGTACGCAAAGATCGTAAGCGCCGCAACGGGGTATCCGCTGGCGGAGGCGGAAGGCTCCGCGGGCGGATACAAGGATTGGTGCGTGGAGAAACTGCGCATTCCCGCGTTCACCGTCGAGGCGGGCAGGGAGAGCTTTGCCCATCCGCTGGGCTTTTCCGCGCTCGCCGACATTGTCACGAAAAATCTCGATGTACTCGTAAAACTTTCTTCGGCATTCTGAATATGGACGAACAATTCATGCGCGAGGCGCTCCGCCTTGCCCAAAAAGCGAAAAAAAAAGGGGGAAGTCCCCATCGGCGCGGGCGTGGGTTTGAACGGAAAGATCGTCGGCCGCGGCTACAACCTGCGCACGCGGCTGCAGATGGCAACGGCGCATGCCGAAATGCGCGCCATCGACAGGGCGTGCAGAAAGCTGCATTCCTGGCGGCTGCCCGGGGCGGAGCTGTACGTCACCCTCGAGCCGTGTCCCATGTGCATGGGGGCGATCCTGAACGCGCGCATCGACCGCATATACTTCGGCGCCTATGAGCAGAAGGGCAGGAGCCTGACGAACGAGCTTGCGAACGCCAACCTGCTCAACCACAAGGTGGAGGTGACGGGCGGTGTTCTGCAGGCGGAATGCGCCGAAGTGCTCACCTCCTTCTTCGCCGAAATGCGCGCAAGGGAGCGCGCGAAAAAGAAATCTTAAAAGCAATGTTTGCCGTGCGGCGCGTCATTCCGACGCGCCGCACGGTGATTTTACGGAATATCTTCCCGATTGTGCGTACGTTTCACGGAATTTCTTGACAAAACGGGCAAAATGTCGTATGATTTTTGCATGGAACAGCATGTGAAAGTGGGCGTCAGAAAGCTTGACGCCAATGCAAAGCTGCCCGCCTACGGCTCCGCCTTTGCCGCGGGCGCTGACCTGTATGCCTGCGCGGGCGCGGACATCCCCGCGGGGGAGACGGCGTTCATCCATACGGGTATCGCCATCGAGTTGCCTGCGGGCACGGTGGGGCTGGTGTATGCGCGCAGCGGGCTTGCCTGCAAGCAGGACCTGGCGCCCGCCAACAAGGTGGGCGTCATCGACTGCGATTACCGCGGCGAGGTGATGGTCGCCTTGCACAACCACGGCAGGGCGCCGCGGCGCATCGAGGCGGGGGAGCGCATCGCGCAGCTCGTTGTTACGCCCTATCTGACGGCGGATTTTTCCGAGCAGGAGACGCTCTCTGACACCGTGCGCGGCGCGGGCGGATTCGGTTCGACGGGGACAAAATAATGCGGATGCGCAGAAAACGCAACCTGGAGCCGCGCATGGAGGCATGCGCGGCAGTTCTTGTTGCGCGCGGAAAGCCCTGCAAAAATCTGAAGGAGGCGGCGGAAACTTACCGCGCTCTCCTCGATTATGCGCAGGTGTTCGGGCGCAGCGCTCCCGTGGAGCTGGAGATCGGCTGCGGCAACGGCGCGTTCATCGCGCAGCTTGCGCGGCGCTGCCCCGAACGCGATTTTCTTGCGGTGGAGGTGTGTACCAACGTCGTGCTCACCGCCATGGAGCGCGTGATGCGCGAAGGTCCCTCCAACGTGCGCTTTCTCAACATCCCCGCCGAGATCCTGCCCTGCTATATCGCGGAACACAGCATCGGGCGCATCTATCTCAACTTCTCCACGCCGCTGCCCGAGGCGGGCAGGGAAAAACAGCGCCTGACGAGCGACCGCTTTCTCGCCATCTACCGTCGGCTGCTGTGTGCGGGCGGCGAGATTGTGCAAAAGACGGACAGCGTGGATTTTTTCAACTATTCGCTGCGCAAGTTCCGCGAGAACGGGTTTGCGGTGAAGGACGTCACTTATGACCTGCACGCAAGCGAATATGCGCAGGAGAACATTGTCACCGAATACGAGGCAAATTTTGCGGCAAAGGGCATTCCCATCTGCCGCGCCGTTGCGGTGCTGCAAGCGGAATGAGGGTTCGTCCGCGTTCTCTTGCCTGTAAGACAACGTACGGGGGATTCTGCGTCGCGGCAAGAAGGTGGGCACGGGTATTCGGCAAAGCCGAACACCACGTCTTGACTTTCTGCCGCTCCTTTTCGCAAAAAAGCTTTGCAAGCAAATCTTTTTTGCGAGTGCTGCGGTTTGATAATTTTATTTTCGCTCCGCGGCGAGCAGAGCGGAACGCAGTGGGGCGGCCGATGCGAGGAAAAATACCCGCTTGCGGGAGTATTTTGACGATGCAGCGCACAAGGCGCAGCCGCTGTAAGAATCCCCTCGTGATATGCGTCATTCCGAGGAGCCGCAGGCGACGAAGGAATCCCCTCGCAGAATGTAGAATCCCCCCCCTGCCTTTTGCCCCCTTAAAACAAGTGTTAAGGGGGCAAGAAAAGGCTCCCCATGAAACTAAGCCGATAAGGAGTGACAGGATGCAATCGTTCAGCTATTTTATGCCCACGAAGGTCATTTGCGGGCGGGACTGTGTGCGCGGGCAGGGCGCGCTCCTGAAGGAGCTGGGCGCGCACGCGCTCATCGTCACGGGAAAAAGCTCTGCAAAAAACGGCGCGCTCGCCGACGTGCTTGCGGCGCTCGAGGCGAACGGGCAGACGGCGACCGTCTTTGACCGCGTCACGCCCAATCCCACCATCGCATGCGTGCGGGAGGGGATCGCCCTCCTGATGGCGGCGGGGGCGGATTTTATCGTTGCCGTCGGGGGCGGTTCGCCTATGGATGCGGCAAAGGCGATCGCCATGCTCGCCGTGCAGGAGCGCGCGGACGAAGAGATCTTCTCGGGCGGCTATGCGGACAGGGCGCTGCCCATGGCGCACGTTCCCACCACGGCGGGCACGGGGAGCGAGGTCACGCCCTATGCCATTCTCACCAATGATGCGGCGCAGACCAAGACGAGCATTTCAAGCCCCGCCATGTTCCCGCGCCTCGCCTTTCTCGACGGCAAGTACATGGAAAAGCTGCCCACCATGTCCGCGGTGAACACGGCGCTGGACGCCTTTTCGCACGCCGCCGAGAGCCTGCTCTCGCGCAGCGCCACGCCCATGTCGGGCATGCTCGCCAAGGAGAGCCTGCGCATCCTCTATCCGCTGCTGCCCCAGACGGCGGGAACGCCCGCTTTGGAGGAGCGCGACGCGCTGCTGTATGCCTCCATGCTGGCGGGCATGGCGATCGCCCAATCGGGTACGACTGCCGTACACGGCATGGGATATTCCCTCACCTATTTTTACGGCATCGACCACGGGCGCGCGAACGGCCTGCTCCTGGGCGGGGCGCTCCGGCTTAGCGAAAAGAAGAACGTTCCCGCCCTTCAGGACATCCTCGCCGCCTGTGCGGACACCTTGGGGGGCATATGCAGGACGCTGGACGCTCTTTTAGGGGAGCGGGAACACATTCCCCGCGAACGGCTGGAAGAGTTCGCCCGCCGCGCCATGTCCAACAAGAACATCAAAAAATCGGCGTATGAGCCGACGCAGGCGGAAGTGCTCGCCATGTATCTGAATGCCTTTTGCGAAAGTGTGTCGTAAAGGGATTGACAGCGCGCACAATATCGGGTATAATCGACGGGTAATACGCAAACTCCCGAGGGAAAATCATGTGGCATGAAATTTTATTCCGCGTGCTGAGCATCGTCAACTACGTGGTGCTCATCATCATTGCGATCCCTTTGCTTTTGCAGATCTTTTACGTCGTCTTTTCCTTCGTGAAGAAAAAGACGTGGCCCAGGAGCGAAACAAAGGGGCGGGTCGCCTACCTCATTCCCGCGCACAACGAGGAGGACGTGATCTTCGATACGGTCAAGAGCCTGCTCGAAGGGCAGGACTATCCGCGCGAAAAATTCGACGTATACGTGGTGGCGCACAACTGTACGGATGCGACGGCGCAGCTCGCCGAACAGGCGGGTGCAAAGGTGCTCGTTCTCGACGACCCCGACCCCGCGCACCGCATGGCGCTCTACCCCATGAAACACGGCGTCGATGCGATCCTCGCGCTGGAGGGGGAGCAGGCGTACGACTTCATCATCCGTCTGGATGCGGACAATCACGCCAACCCCGGATTCACCGCGTGCATGAACGATGCCTTCCAGGCGGGCGTGGAATTTGCGCGCTCCTACGAGGGGGCGCTCAACGGGACGCAGAACTTTTACACCAAGGCGTGCGCGCTCTTCTATGCCTTCGATTCCCGTTTCGGCAGCCGCGTGCGCGAGCGGCTCGGCATTGCGGCGCACATCAACGGCTCCGGTTCGATGATGAGCGTGAAGATGCTCAAAGAGTGCGGCGGGTACGACTGCAAGACCATTTCAGAGGACGCGGAGTTCAACTTCAACCGCATGCTCGAAGGGAGAAAGGGGCACTACGTGGAGGACGCCGTCGCCTACGAGGATATGCCCTCCTCCTTCAAAGTGACGCTCAGCCGCAACAAGCGCATCGGCTCGGGGAGCATGGAACTTCTGCGGACGCAGCTTCTGAAGATGTTCGGAAAATTCTTCACGACGGGGAACTTTTCCTATCTGGAGATGTTCCTCACGTACATCTTCAATTTCCTCGCCATTCTCATCTCGGTGTGGGTGCCGCTGTACTATATCTATCATTTCACCTATACGGCGCTCGTTATGAACGGCGTCATCGCCGTCACGTGGATGCCGGTCAGCTACTATTCCGCCATGCTTTGGAACACGCTGTGGAGCGCGGTGGGCATCGTCGGGGGACTGTTTATCCTGTTCGGGTTCGGGCAGGCAGCCATCCTCGCCATCGTCGACTACAAAAAGCTGGGGGCAAAGCGGCGGCGCGAACTCGTTTCGGCGGTGCTGCTCTTCCCCGCGTTCCTCGTACTGTACGCAGTGACGCTGTGCATCGGCGCCATGTCCAAACCGGAATGGGGCAAGACGACGCGCAGCGCCGCGGCGCAACGTCAGACCGATGACGACAATGCGCCGCCACCGCAGGCGGAAAAAGGAGAATGAGACAAGTTCTATGGAATTTTCAGTCACGGTAGAACATCTGTGCAAGGCATACGGCGACGTGAAAGCAGTCAACGACATCTCGTTCACCGTCAAAAAGGGTTCGCTGTTTGCTTTTCTCGGTGTGAACGGGGCGGGCAAGAGCACCACCATCAACATCATCTGCTCCATTCTGAAAAAGGATGCGGGCAAGGTGACGGTGTGCGGGCATGACCTCGATACGCAGACGGAGCTGATCAAGAACGAGATCGGCATCGTCTTTCAGTCGAGCGTTCTGGATAAGCAGCTCACGGTGTGGGAAAATCTCGACGTGCGCGCCTCCTTCTACGGGCTGCCGCGTGCCGAAAAAAAGCGTAACGTCGATGAAATTATCGAACTTTTGTCCCTGCAGCCCATCTTAAAGCGCCCAGTCGGAAATCTCTCGGGCGGACAGCAGCGCAGGGTGGATATCGCGCGCGCCATGGTGCACCGGCCTCGCCTCCTGATGCTCGACGAGCCGTCCACCGGCCTCGACCCCAAGACGCGCCTTGCCGTCTGGTCGCTCATCGACAATATCCGCACAGAGACGGACATGACGGTGTTCCTCACCACCCACTACCTGGAGGAGGCGGAAAAGGCGGGCTATGTCGTCATCATGGACAAGGGGCGCATCATCGCCGAGGGCACGCCCAACGAACTCAAGAACCGCTATTCCTACGACAGTCTTTTAAGCTATATGAAGCGCAGCGAGACCTTTGAGAACGCTCTTTCGCGCAGGGGGTATTCTTATACGTACGACCTCGTGAAAAAGGCGTACCGCATCCGCGTGGAGGACAGCGACGCCGCCAAGCGTCTCATGCGTGAATTCGACGCATATACCACGGATGTGGAGATCATCAAAGGCTCGATGGACGACGTGTTCCTCAACGTGACGGGACGCAATATCGAACATGCAGGAGAACACCATGAAACAGAAAAGTAAAGCACAATCGTTCATGACCGTGTTCGGGCAGCTCACCCGCCGCCACCTGCTCGTCTTTTTCAAAAACAAAATACGTCTGATGTACACGCTTTTGGTGCCCGTCATCATCTTTGTCGTGTATATCTTCTTTCTGCGGCAGCTGGAGCTGTCCACCGTGCGCAACACGCTCGAGGACTGGAACAAGGAATACGGACTGTCGCTGGAAATGAGCGGGCAGCTGCAGGTCTATATCGAGACGCTCGTCGATTCGTGGATGCTCTCGGGCATCGCCGCGCTCTCCTCCATCACGGTGTCGCTGCAGACCAACAACGTGTTTGTGGAGGACAAACAGAACGGCGTCAACCGCGACTTTGCCTCGGCGCCCATCCGCAGGAGCGCGCTCATCGGCAGCTATGTGATTTTCAACTTCCTCGTCACGCTGCTCGTGTGCATCGTCTATCTCATCATCTGCTTTGTGTACCTGGCATGTATGCAGGAATTTTTCCTGAATTTTACCGACTTCATCACCATTTTCGGCGTCATGCTGTACACGACCATCTCATCCACGCTGTTTACAGTGTTCATCTGTTCCTTCATCAAGACGGAGGGGACGATGGCGAGCCTCGTTGCCGTCTTTTCCACGGCGGTCGGCTTTCTCATCGGCGCGTACATGCCGCTGGGCATGCTCCCCACCTGGGTGCAGACGGTGTGCGCGTTCATCCCGGGCACCTATTCCTGCGCGTTGGTTCGCTATTCCTTCATGGCAACGCCAATCGCGGAATTGGAGCAGTATGTCGTTGAGTTTATCCCGGAACTCACGAACGGACAGGAACTCATTGCAGAGCTGACGGGAACATTCGGCTACAATCTGGAATTTCTGAATGTGACGGTGGGGCCGCCCTATCAGATGCTTGCGCTCACCGTATTCAATATCGTGTTCCTGGCGCTGAATATTTTTTCGGGCAAAAAGCTTGCCGACGTTCTGGGCGTCGGCAAAAAGAAACGCGCAAAGCGCGCCGGTCAGGCGGCAGAACAGGCGGCAGCCGCCGCGTCTGCGTCCGCACCGGGGGCAGGGGCTGCCCCGCAGTCGGATGAAACAAAAAATGAATGACGTCTCTATAAAACATGGGCGCGCCGCAAAAATTTTGCGGCGCGCCCATGCAGTGGAATAAAGCGCCGCCCCGCGCTTGATTGATATGCACCCCAAAAGTTGGACAGACTTTAGGGGGTGCATATTTTTATGTCAAAAGG
>CALVLT010000036.1 GCA_944340905.1 uncultured Clostridia bacterium | reverse complement strand
GGGAACGGTGCGGTTCTGCTCGGTGTATTCAATCTGATCTTCTTCCCTCGCTACTTCAAAAAACCTGACAAAATCGGCGTCCCGTTCGTAATCGGCGCGGTCGTCGTATTCCTGCTGATCGGTGTCTTTATCGTTTTACGTTGGGCAACACCGCTGTATGCTGTAACGCTGAACGGGCTGAATTCTACCAATACGGCGGCAAAAATAACCGCCCTCGTTATGGCGATCGCAATATATGCCGTTTTAACAGGAGCAGGCTGCCGGCTGTCTGTGAAATCGTTCCGGAGTACGGATATCTGAATGAACAGCCCCGCGGGAAATGCGGGGCTGTCTCATGGCGGTTTATACTTCGGGTTCCTGCGTTTCGGGTGCGGGTTGCTGCGCCGCCTCGGCAGGCTGTGCAATGGGCTGCGTCGCAGGCTGTGCGGCGGGCTGCGCCGTTTCGGGCGCAGGCGGAACAGATACGGGAGCAGGAGCCGCGTCGGGCGCGCGATGCTTGGGCGAGAGGGACATGAATACCGCCGCGGAGATGAGCGCAATGGCGGCAAACACCGCAACCAGGATGACCGTGGTCAGGCTCGCCGTGGCAGCCTCGCTTGTGCCTTCGAGCGTATTGTACAGCTGCGCGTCTGCGTTGGCAACGAATGCGCCGCATACGGCGGTGACGATGGCGAGAAGTGCCGCTGTCAGCATGAGTCCGAACGCAGATTTGCGCTCCCCTGCGGCGGAACGGCAGAGGTTCAACAGCAAAAATACCATCACGACGCCCAGCGCCAACTGCAGAATAAGTCCCGTCAGCGAAAATCCCATGACGGCGTTAAAGTCCTGAATGCTTTCAGCGGGAAGGGTGTAGTCCTCAGATGAAGTGCTGAGCAGTCCCGCGAGCTGATAGGCGGCGGCAAAGCCGAAGGTGGCCGTCTGTGACGAGGAACGCGACGAAAAGCTGAGCTGCACGCATCCGCTGATGAGCAGGGCAAAGCAGAGAATGCTCAGCACCAGGCCCGCGCCGCTGAACGCATAGCGCATGACTGCCTCCCTGATGCCGCTCCCGCGGCCGCCGCGCGCGATCATGCAGCCCAGATAGCCCGCCATGCACACGGCGCCCATGCAGATGCCGGCGATGGTCGCGCCGTTCAGGACCGCTCCTGCCGAGGCGCGCACGGTGGCGCCGGAACTGCTGTATGTCAGCGAGAGTGCCGCGCGCTCCACGCCGAGGAAGAGCAGCGCGCCTACAAGAAAGCTGAAGTATGTAGCCAATGCAAGTCCGCCCGCGCCCTTTTGCGTTCTGCCCGTCAGGGACTTCAGGTAGCGCACCAGGGTGAGGATGAACAAAATGACGGTCGCAAGCAGCACTGCCGTCGCGCTCACCGTTCCGAACGCCGCCGTCAGATAGAGCGAGGTGGGAAAATACCCCGGGTAGTACTGCGTCGCCTGCAGGGTGGCGTCGATGTCCTCATAGATGCTGCCGAAGTAGGCATACAAGTTGGTGCCGTCTACGGAGAAGGGGAGGTCGATGCCCGCCGCCGAGGCACTGCTCTTCACGGCGGTGCCGATGAGAAAGACGAAGATGAACGCGATGAGCGCGCCCAGCATGGCGCAACCGTTCCCGACATATCCGAGCACGCGCTTTGCCGTCCCGCCTCTCGCGGCAGGGGAAGGCGCAGGAACGGGCTGTGCATAGGGCTGCGGCTGCGGGGTCGGCTGCGGCACTACCGCAGGCGTCGGCGCGGCGATCGGGGTACCGCAGTAACAGCAGAATCGCGCATCGGCCGTGAGCGTCCTTCCGCAGACGGGGCAGATGCTCTCCAGGCGTGCGCCGCAATGTTTGCAGAACAAAGCATCGGCAGGATTTTCCGTGCCGCATTTGGTGCAGATCATATTCCCTCCGAAATAGACATATTTCCCGATCATTATAGCATATCCGCGGGCAAAGTCAAGGGAGCGCGGCGATTTTTTGCGCGCCATGCAAGGAGAAACTCCGCTGCCGCCGTCGCGGCGAGCAGAACGCACAGCAGCATGGCGGCGGCGGGCACGGTGTATACGGGCGTGACGGACGCATATGCGGCGTAGCGCATACAGGCGGTCAGCTCGAGCGCGGCGCACAGAATGCCGCATGCGGCGCTCAGAAGGGCGCGCAGCAGTGTGGGCTTGCGCCCCCGCGCGACATTGCCCGCCAGCCGTTCGAGCAGCAGCACGGCGCACACTGCAAAGGCAATGAGAAAGAGGAACGCCGCCACGGCACAGGTGCGGATGGAGGCATCTGTCTCTGCAACAAACTCCCCCCGATCGCGCAGCGCCGCCAGCCGCTGCATGAGCAGCGCAAAGCCCGAGACGAGTTCCCCCGCGCCCGTCGGCGCGATGCCGAGAGAGAGGAGAGCAAAGAGCATGAGGGTGAGCGCCGTGCACAGCGCGGAAAGGAGGCGGCGCGGCGCAGCCCCGTCATAGGTTCCCCGTTCCGCCACAAGATATAGTATGAAGGACGCCGCAAGCAGCGCGCTGCCCAGCGCAATGCCCGCGATCGTCGCGCCGTCGATGGAGAGCGCCTCTCCCGCCGCTGCCGCGCTCATGAGCATGATGCCCGCAAGGTAAGAAAAATACACGGCGCAGCAGAAATAGAAGGAGTCCTTTGCGCTCTTTCCCGCAAGAAAGCGCACATAGCGCAAGGCGGTGAGCACAAGGAGCGCGGCGGGCGCACACAGCGCAAGCACGCCCGCAGCCCCGCCGTAAGCGCTCCCGCCGATGACGGCGTAGCAGGAGATGTGTCTGCCGTACAAGCCCGCAAAGCCCGTGGCAAAGGCAAAGGCGGCGCACACGAGGGCGCAGGCAAGCGCGCACGCCTCCCCCGCAAATGCGAGGGGGGTTGCATACCGCCTGTTCAGAAGTTCGCGTAAGTTCTGCATATGCGTATTGTAGCACGGCGGTGGGGGAGCGGTCAAGACCCGTACAAAAATATTTGGGCAAAATTTACAAGAACGGGGGACAAGTATGTGTAAATTGACCATTGTAATTTTTGCGCAAATCGTGTAAAATAAAGGAAATCATGATTAAAAGGTAGGGAGAAAGTTATGTCCGGTCTGTTGCTCAAAGGCATCAACAAAATTTATCCCGGCGGAAACCAGGCGGTGTTCAACTTCACGCTTGACATCCGGGACAAGGAATTCATCGTATTCGTCGGCCCCTCCGGCTGCGGTAAGTCCACCACGCTGCGTATGATCGCGGGCCTTGAGGAAATTTCCTCGGGCGAGCTGTATATCGACGGCAAGCTGGTCAACGACGTTGTTCCCAAGGACAGGGATATCGCCATGGTCTTCCAGAACTACGCGCTCTATCCGCACATGTCCGTGTACGACAACATGGCGTTCGGCCTCAAACTCAGAAAGGTCCCCAAGGACGTCATCGACGAGAAGGTCAAGGCGGCGGCGGAAATTCTGGGCATCACCGACTATCTGTCCCGTAAACCCAAGGCGCTCTCCGGCGGTCAGCGCCAGCGTGTCGCCCTCGGCAGAACCATCGTGCGCGAGCCGAAGGTCTTCCTTCTGGACGAGCCTTTGTCCAACCTCGACGCAAAGCTGCGCGCGCAGATGAGAACGGAAATTTCCAAGCTGCACGTCCGCCTTGCCACCACGTTCATCTACGTCACGCACGACCAGATCGAGGCGATGACGATGGGTACGCGTATCGTCGTCATGAAGGACGGGTTCATGCAGCAGGTGGATACCCCTCAGAACCTGTACGACTATCCCATCAACCTGTTCGTTGCCGGCTTCATCGGAACGCCGCAGATGAACTTCTTCAAGAACTCCACCATCACCGAAGAGAACGGCAAAGTCTACGTCAACTTCATCGGCGGCAACAAAATTTTGCTGCCCAAGTCGATGGTCGTCAAGATCAAGAACCTCGACGAGTACAAGAACACGGGCAAGGCGGTCACGCTGGGCGTGCGCCCCGAGGATATTCACGAGGATCAGGCGTTCATCTCCGCCTCGCCCGACACCGTCGTCAAGGCACGCATCGACGTCATCGAAAAACTGGGCGCCGAGACGCAGATCTACTGCGACCTTGACTATGAGAACGACAAGAACATCATCGTAGACAATGCCGCGCAGATGATCGCGAAGATCTCCTCGCGTGCGGCGGTCGAGCTGGGCGAGATCGTTGAGCTTGCGTTCGACGCCAAGCACATCCATCTGTTCGACGGCTACACCGAGTCCACGATGCTCGAGCGTGACGAACACTACGAAGTCATTCCCGAGAATGCGGAGGGCGCGGCGTTCGTGCCTCCCACACCGCAGGAGATGCAGGCGCAGATCGATGCCGCCCGCGTCGTCACCAAGGAAATGAAGAAACAGGCAAAGCGCGACGCCAGAATGGAGGCGCGCCGCCAGCATGCGGCTGCCGCCGCAGAGGCATCCGACGAAGCTCCCGCGGAGACCGCTGCACCTGCAGAGACCGTGCCCGCCGAGACCGCGCCCGAGGCTCCTGTCGAGACGCCCGTGGAGCCCGCAGCGCCCGTTGAAACGGCTGCTCCTGTGGAAGAGGCACCCGCCGCTCCCGCCGAGGCGCCTGCTGAAGAGGCTCCCGCTGCACCCAAGAAGACGACAAGAAAGCCTTCCACCAAGAAGAAATAATCCTGCAAAAGAAAAAACGCCCGTCGCATGACGGGCGTTTTTGCGCCGTCAGCCCCCAAATCATTGACAAACCGCGCAAAACGGAGTAAGATAATACAATCATAACGAGGAGGAAGGAAAGCATGTGGGACGTCGTTTTGGACGCGGTTCTGGATACGCTCAAACTCTTTCCCTTTCTTCTCCTTCTGTATATTCTGATCGAACTCATGGAGCACAACACGAAGGTGGGGCGGGCGAACGCCGCGCTTTCGGGCAGGTGGGCGCCCCTTGTGGGCAGTGCCACGGGACTTGTGCCCATGTGCGGGTTTTCCGTCATGGCGGCAAAGCTGTATGAAAAGCGGTACGTGACGCTGGGCACGCTGCTCGCCGTGTTCATCGCCACCAGCGACGAGGCGTTCCTCGTCATGCTCGTGTCGGAGATGAGCTGGCCGGATAAGCTCGTCTCCATCCTCTCCATGTGCGGCATCAAACTCGTGCTGGGGGCGGGGGTGGGCTGGCTGTTCGACATCGTTTCCGGGCGGCGCGGCGCACAGCCCGTACCCATGCCCGCCGCGCATACAGACGGCGGGGAGCATGTCTGCGACGAGACGCATATGCACGAGGAGACAGGGGATCGCCACGGGCATGACCATGATCATGACGGGGAGGAATTCACCGTCTGCGAACACAAGCACGGCAAAAAGGGCAACCTCTCGCTCTACCTCGTCTCGCCCCTGCTGCACTCGCTCAAGGTCGCGGCGTTCGTGCTGCTCGTCAACCTTGCGTTCGGGTTTCTGTTCTATTTTGTCGGGGAGGAGAACGTCATCGGCTTTCTGCAGGGGAGCGGATACTGGTATCAGCCGCTCATCTGCTCGGTGCTGGGGTTTGTGCCCAACTGCGCCTCCTCCGTCATTCTCGCCGAGGTGTACGCGATGGGCGGCATCTCCTTCGGCAGCTGCCTGGCGGGGCTTGTCGTCAACGCGGGGCTGGGCTATCTGGTGCTCTTCAAAAACGTAAAGGCGTGGCGGCGCACGCTGTGCATCTGCGCGTTCATGATCGCCCTTGGCATCGCCGTCGGGTATGCGGTGAACGCGCTCGCGCTTGCAATCGGGCCGCTCGCGCTCTGAGCGGCATTTACGGAGGACGGTATGGACTTTCTGAGCAAAAAGGCGCGCGCGATCGCGCCGTACACGGCGGGCGAACAATTGCGTGACAGAACGTATATCAAGCTCAACACGAACGAGAATCCCTATCCGCCGTCGCCTGCCGCGGCGCAGGCGCTGCGCACATTCCCCGCGCAGGAACTGCGCAGGTATCCCCGCCCCGACGCCGACGATCTGCGCGCGGCGATCGCGCTGGCGGAGGGCGTTTCGCCCGAAAACGTGTTCTGCGGAAACGGTTCGGATGAAGTGCTCGCCCTCTCCTTTCCCGCCTTCTTCGACGGGGAGGGCGCGGGCGCGTGCTTTGCCGACCTCACCTACTCTTTCTACGAAGTGTTCGCCGCCTTCTTCGGCATTCCCAAAAAAATCGTGCCGCTGAAAGCGGACTTTACGATGGACCTTGCCGCCATGCGCGCGCAGGACTGTCAAGGCTATTACATCGCCAACCCCAACGCGCCCACGGGCGTGGGCATCGGGCGGGCGCAGATGGAGGAGTTTGTCGCCTCCGTTCCCGAAAAGATCGTCATACTTGACGAGGCGTACATGGACTTCTTCGGCGAAAGCTGCGTGCCGCTCACGAAGAAGTATGCGAACGTGCTCGTCGTCAGAACGTTCTCCAAGAGCTATTCGCTCGCGGGCATGCGCTGCGGCTATGCCGTGGGAAGCGCCGCCCTCATCGCGGGGCTCTTGCGCATGAAGGACTGTTTCAACTCCTACCCCGTGGACGCCGTGGCGCAGGCTGTGTGCCGCGCGGCGATCGGCGACCGCCCCTACTATGAAGGGGTCATCGCGCGCGTGAAGGCGGAGCGGGAGCGCCTGCAGGCCGCCCTGCGCGGCATGGGATTCACCGTGCCCGAAAGCCGCGCCAACTTTCTGTTTGCGGGCAGGGGCGCCGTGGGCGGCAGGCAGGTCTACGAGGGACTGAAGGCGCAGGGGGTGCTCGTGCGCCATTGGGACGGGCCGCTCCTCAACGATTTCGTGCGCATCACGGTGGGGACGCCCGAAGAAAATACCATTTTGCTCGAAAAACTACAGAACATACTCTCATAGGAGGGGAGCTTATGCAGCTCGGCCTTTCCGTACCGAAGATGAACGCCGTGGGCGCGGACGGGGAGGAAGGGCTTGTCCTGTGTTCCGCCGTCGAGGGTGTGGAGACATTCTTGCAAAACAGGGCGGGCAAAGCGCTCATTCTTGCGGACGGGGAGGCGTTTTCCGCCCTCGTCGGCGCATCGCGCCTGCCGCGCTGCGTCACACTGCTGTGGGACGGGGACGCGCTCGCGCCCTTCGCCCTGCCCGACGTGAGCTGCGTGCTCGCCTCGGGCGGTCCCGCCGTCCTGCGTGCGGCGCGTTTCTTTGCCGCCGTGCGCCGCCTGCCCTGCGCGCTCTTTCCGACGGACGCCTCCCTCGACGGGGCGTTTGAAATCCGCGCGCGGGTGCGGCTTTCCGGACAGGAACGCGAGGTCGTGCTCGCCGATGCCAAGGTTTATTGCGATCTTTCCCTCCTGCAAAACTCCCTTGCGGAGGGCTATGCGCGCCTCCCGCTCGCCCGACTTGCGCTGTTTGAGAGCAGGGCGGCGGGGCTGATCTGCCGCCGTCCCTTCGGCGGGGAGGCGTATGAACGGGCATTCGCCCTGCTCGACGGGGTGCGCGGGGAACTGACCGCGCAGCAGGTGGTGCACATGAATGCGCGCATGCGCCTTCTGGAGCGCGAGGGGGCGCCCGTCGGGGAGGGCAGGGCGCTCATGCAGCTCTACGCATCGTCGGCGCAGCCCGCCCTGCTCGCGCAGCGCGCGCTCTCCGCCTGCTACTATGCCCTGCTGCGCTGCGGCGTGCCCCGCCGCTATGCGGTGCCCGACTACCGCTCCCGCGCCGCCGCCGCGCACATACCGTATGCGGACATGCGCATTCCGGACGGGGAGACCTATGCCGCCCGCGCGCTCATGTTCGAACGCGTGCGCGGGGAACTGCTCTCGGAGATCATGCGCCTGCGCGCGGCACATGCGGCGCAGCTGCGCGCCGTGCGTGCCTTCGCCCCGACGAGAGCGCCCGCGCCCGATCTTACAAAACTTGCCTGCCTGCCCGAACTTGCGCCGGACGGCCTGTGCGCCGTCGCGCGCGATTTCGGACTCATGGAGAACATATGACGAAACAAGAACTTCTGGATACGACCGATTTGTTCCTGTTCGATCTGGACGGGACGCTCTACCTCGGCGATGCGCCCCTCGCGGGCGCGCCCGAGGCGCTCGCAAGGCTGCGCGGCATGGGCAAGCGGGTCGTCTTTCTCACCAACAATTCCTCGCGCACGTGCGCACAGTACGAGGCGCGCCTGCGCGGCATGGGGCTGTTTGAGCGGGGGGATGCCGTGTATACCTCCGCGTGTGCGGCGGCGGAGTACCTGAACGCCAACCATGCGGGGGCGGGCGTGTATGCGCTCGCCACGGACGCCGTGCGCGAAGAACTGCGTGCGGCGGGCGTCGCCCTGTGCGAGGAACGGCCCGACGTGTGCCTGCTCGCATATGACACGTCGCTCACCTTTGCAAAACTCAAACAGTTCAACGAATTTCTCGCGGGCGGGGCGGCGTACATCGCCACCCATCCGGACGACGTATGCCCCACGGCGGGGGTACCCATGCCCGACGTCGGCTCTTTCATCGCCCTGTTTGCGCGTTCCTGCGGCCGCACGCCCGACGTCATCTGCGGAAAGCCCTGCACGGTCATGGGGGAGTGCGTCGCGCGCGCGTTCGGCGTGCCCGCCTCCCGCACCTGTATGGTCGGCGACAGAATGTACACGGACATCCGCTTTGCCAACGCAAACGGCATGCGCGCCCTGCTCGTGCTCTCGGGCGAGACCACGCCCGCGCAGATGGGGCAGTTCCCCGATACGCCCGACGTCGTGCTGGGCAGCATCGCGGAATTGTAAAAAATTGTTTGAAACCGCCCCGCGGGGTGGTACATATGAAACGGAAAATACCGCACGCAACGTGCAACGGAGGACACCATGCAGGAAGTCAGAGTACTTGAAACCTCTCCCGCCCTTTCTTTTGCGCTCTCGGGCGAGATCGCGGCGGAAAATGCCGACGAATTTTACGCGGAAGTCATGGCGGTCTATGAGGCGCACCCTTCGGATATCACCTTCGAGTGTTCCGCGCTGACCTTTATCGACTCCACAACGCTCGGAACGTTCGTCAAAATTCTCAAGCACGCCCGTTCGGACGGGCATACCCTGAAACTGAAGGGGCTGCAGCCGCGGCTGAAAAAGCTGTTCGTCATCTGCGCGCTGGATACCATCATGGAGATAGAGGGATGAAGGATTATCTGTTTGTGCGCGTGCCGCTCAGGCGCGAAATGATGACGACCGTGCGCCTTACTACGGGCGGCGTGTGTTCGGCCGCGGGCATGAGCTACGACGGCGGCGAGGACTGCAAGGTGTGCGTGACGGAGAGTTTGCTCCTGCTCATGCGGCGGGGCTTTTCGGCGGCGGAGGTGCGCTTTTTTGCGGCAGAGGACGGCGGTCTGAAAGTGCGTGTCGAGGGCACGGAGGGCGCGGCAGATCTTCCCGCCTCCGACGAGGACGAGATCGCGCTGGCGCTCCTCAACGCGCTGGCGGCGGATGTCGCCATGGATAAGGCGGGGGACGCCGTCACGGCGATCGCCTTCGCATTCGGTCAACAGGCATGAACGAGGAAGAACTGTTCCGCGCATACCGCGAGACGCACGACGTTGCCCTGCGCAATCAGATCGTCGAAAAATATCTGTACATAGCCGCCGTGCTCGCCAAAAAGTTTGTCGGGCGCGGGGTGGACTATGACGATCTGTATCAGGTCGCCTCGCTTGCGCTCATCAAGGGGGTGGACCGCTTTGACGAGCGCAAGGGGCTGAAGTTCTCCACGTTCATCACGCCCACCATCACGGGCGAGATCAAGAACTATTTCCGCGACCGCTCGCGCCTCGTGCACCTTCCGCGCAAGGTCAGCGAACTGCGCGTTGGCATCAAGCGCGCGTCGGAGGAATTTCTCGCCGAACAGGGCAGAAAGCCCACGGCAAAGGAGCTGGCGCAAAAGCTCGGGGTGAGCGAGGAAGAGGTGATTCGCTCCTCCGATGCGGGCGGCGTCGTCTCGCTGGATACGCCCGTCGACCGCGACGAGGGGGGCATGAGCCTGCACGACGTGCTGCCCGCCGACAGCGACGTGTTCGAGCGGTTCGAGGACCGCGACGCGCTCGAGGCGGCGCTCAGGTCGCTCACCCAACAGGAGCGCGCGCTCGTGAAGTACCGGTTCGGACAGGAGCTTTCGCAGATGGAGACGGCGAAAAAACTCGGCGTTTCACAGATGAACGTCTCGCGCATGGAACGCCGCATCTTGCAGAAACTGCGGGAGACGATGAAGAAGGCGATGGTGGAATGATGATTTGCGAGGTGGATGACTTTCGGGCGCTCAGGGCGGCGCTCGAAAAAATGTGCTCGGCGCTCGAGGCGGCCGCCGTTCCCGAGAACGCGGTGTTCGACTGCAAGCTGGTCGCAAGCGAGCTGCTGTGCAACGCGCTGCGCTACGGCGGGGGCAGCGCGGCATTTGCTGCGGAAAAGCGGGAGGGCGAAGTGGTCATCCGCGTGCGCAGCGCCAACAATTACCGCCCGCCCGAGCGCGCGTGCTGTTCCTCGGTGGAGGACGAGCGGGGCAGGGGGCTGTTCCTCGTCGATGCGCTCAGCGCCGAGCGCACCTACAGCGAAAAGGACGGCATCTGCGTCGTCATCCGTATCTTATGAATACAAAATAACATGCGTCCCGCGGCAGATGCCGCGGGACGCATGCTTTATAATGAAATTTACTTTCCGATGACGGAGAACCGCTTCTGAATGTGGTTTGCGTTTTCCACCTCGTCGATCATGGCAATGGCGTAGTCCGCATAGCTGATGCGGCTGACGCCCTTGTCGTTGACAAAGTACTCCTCGCCGCCCAGAAGGTACTCGCCCGTTCTCTCGCCGTCCGCCACGAAGTCGCCCGCGGGGGAGAGATACGTCCAGACAACGTCGCTGCGCTTGCGAAGCTGCGCAAGTGCTTCCCCCATGTTGGTCGCGAGCGGCTTGAACGCGTCGGGAAAGCTCTCCAGGTCCTTGACCTGCACGGTGTGCTCGGGGTTCACATACAGGCTCCCCGCACCGCCCACCACGAGCAGGCGCACCTTCGTGCCGCTCAGAATGTCGCACAGGTGGGCGAGGGAGGTCTTGTGCAGGGGGAGCGTGTCGGGCGTCCATGCGCCGAACGCATCGATCACTGCGTCAAACCCCGCAAGGTCCTCGCGCGTCAGGTCGAACAGGTCCTTGACGACCTTCTTTGCCGCAGGGTCCACGGCGTCGCTCTCCTTGCGCACAAACCCCGTCACGACATACCCGCGTGCCAGCGCCTCGGAAACGAGCAGCCTGCCCTCCTTGCCTGCCGCACAAACAATTGCTACCTTCTTCATCATGATACCTCCAAAAATTTTTGTTGTAATCTTTTTGATTACAGCCATAGTATAGCACGGCGATGTTGTAATGTCAATCATTACAACGAATATTTTTTGATTTTTCAAAAAAAATTTTTGCATGAAAAAACTCCCCCGCAGAGGGGGGAGCTGTTGAAAGGGTGATCATGCCGCGGGCAGTTCGTCGGCAAGGTCTTTGAGCGTCGTGCGGCGCAGTTCATTTTCCATGGCGGTCTGCGCGGCGGCAAGGCGGCCGTCCAGCAGGGCGTGCACGTTCCTGCCGACGGGGCAGTCCGGGTTGGGGTGTTCATGAAAGTGGAACAGTTCTCCCTCCACGCAGTCCACCGCCCGATAGACGTCGTACAGCGTGATGTCCTCAAGGGGCTTTGCAATGTGCGCGCCGCCGCTGCCCGCGCGCACCTCTACCATGCCCGCGGCCTTCAGACTCTGCAGGATGCGGCGGATGACGACGGGGTTGACGTTCACGCTCGCGGCAAGGAATTCGGACGTCGTCTTGTCCGATCCTTCAAAGGTGTGAATGGCGAGCAGCGTGTGCACCGCCACGGTAAATCTCGATGTGATCTTCATAGAGCGCCTCCGCAGCATATTATACCGCATTCATCCTGTAATGTCAATTATTACAACGAAAGAGATGAAATACGACAAAGGGAAATGATCCTTAGCGCAGAAAGGCATGCATCAGTTCGCAGGCGCGGGGGAGGATGAGGCCTGTTTTTTCGGCGCAGGATTCGTCGTAGCGCGCCGCGCCGTTGCCGCGCTCTTCGCCGCTGCGGTATATGAGAAAGGGAACGGGGTCGGCAGTGTGCGTTCGCAGGGCGATGGGCGTGGGGTGATCGGGCATGACGAGCATCGCAAACTGCTCGCCTGCCGCACGCAGGCGCGCGGAAATGCGGCGCGCCACGCCGTCCACCTGTTCAATAGAGTAGATTTTTTTGTCAATGTCGCCGTGGTGTCCGCATTCGTCGGGCGCTTCCATGTGGACGTACACGAAGTCGTGTCCGTTTAAAAGGGCGTCGGCGGCGGCGTTTGCCTTACCTGCAAAGTCGGTGTCCCAATTCCCCGTGGCGCCCGTCACTTCGATGACGTCCATGCCTGCAAGAATGCCGATGCCCTTTACGAGGTCGACCGCTGAGATGACGGCGCCGCGTTTGCCGTACAGCGCAGAAAAGGGCTTCAGGCGCGGTTTTGTGCCCTCCCCCCAGAACCATGCGGAATTGGCGGGGCGCTTTCCCGCCGCCCGCCTTGCACGGTTGACGGGGTGATCGTTCAGAATTTCCCACGAGCGCCGCATCATGGCGAGCAGCGTTTCATCCATCGTACCCTTGGGAAGGTACGGCGCAATGGGGAGGTCGGTGATGTCGTGCGGGGGCGTGAGGATGCTGCCCGTTCTCTTTTCATGCAGCACCAGGCAGTGGCGGTAGGAGATACCCGCGTACAGCGCAAAGGGCGGCTTTGAAAATTCCTGCCCGAGAGCGGCAATGAGTTCGCGCGCCTCGGCTGTCGTGATCTCTCCCGCCGAATAATCGAGCATCCGCTTGTTTTCGTATGGGCTCTCTTCGGAGAGGGTGACAAGATTGCAGCGGTATGTCACATCGCTGTCCGTGAGCGGAATGCCGATGGAGGCGGCCTCCAGGGGTGAACGGCCCGTGTAGAACTGCGCGGGGTCGTACCCCATCACCGAAAGGTTGGCAACGTCGCTGCCCGGGGCATAGCCCGTGGGCACGGTTTTTGCAAGACCTAGCGTACTTTTCGGGGCCAGTTCGTCCAAAAACGGCGTTTCGGCAAGCTGCAGGCAGGTTCTGTTTTCCCGTTCGGGCAGGGGGTATCCGGCCATGCCGTCTCCCAGAATGACAACGTATTTCATCTATGCTCCTCTATTTGCTCAGGTCCCAGTCGATGGGCGCGATGCCGTGGGATTCAAGGTAGGCGTTCGTCTTGGAAAAGTGGCGGCAGCCGAAAAACCCGTTGTATGCGGACAGCGGCGAAGGATGCGCGCACTCCAACACGAGGTGCTTGTTCGTGTCGATGAGCGCCTTTTTCCTGCGCGCGTTGCCGCCCCACAGCAAGAACACAAGGCGCTCCTTGCGCTCGCTCAGAAGGGAGATGACGGCGTCCGTGAACCAGCTCCAGCCGCAGTTCGCGTGCGAGTTCGCCTGATGCGCCCGCACGGTGAGCGCGGTATTGAGCAGCAGCACGCCCTCCTTCGCCCACTTTGTAAGATTGCCCGACTGCACGACGGGGCAGCCCAGGTCGTCGTGCAGTTCCTTCATCATGTTCTCCAGCGAGGGCGGCTTGGGCACGCCGTCCTGCACGGAAAAGCACAGCCCGTGCGCCTGCCCCTCGTTGTGGTAGGGGTCCTGCCCCAGCAGCACGGCCTTGACGTTCGCATACGGCGTGTAGCGGAAACAGTTGAAGATGTCGTACATGTCGGGATAGACGGTGTGGTGGCGGTATTCCTCGATGAGGAACGCGCGGATCTTTTTGTAGCGCTCGTCCGCAAACAGGGGCGCGAGCGGCTCCTTCCAGTCTCCGAGGTCGATCATAGCGCCTCCAGAACCGCAAGGTAGGCGGCAAGTTCCTTCTTTGCGCCTGCAAGGTCGTGCTCGAGGTAGTTCCCGCACTCCTTGCGCGCACTTCCGGGCACGCTGTCCATGGCGAGCGCCGCGGGAATGCTCTCCCTGAGCAGCGCCAGCACTTCGTTGTAGGAAAGGCGCACGGTCAGAAGATAGAATCCCGTGCGGCAGCCCATCGGCCCGAAATAGACGATCTCGTTCTTATGTTTGCCGTTCCTGAGGACGGTCGCCAGAAGGTGTTCGATGGAATGCAGCGCCTTGGGGGAAATGTAATCGCCCGCGTTGGGCGTCTTGAAACGCAGATCGAATGTGGTGATCCCGTTCGCATCCGTGCGCGCGTACAGCCCCTTGCGCAGCGTGTCGTGGTCCTTTTCAAAGGAGGGAATGGTCTGCATAAAAGCTCCTTATTTAGAAATTTGCCGAAATATGTATTCTGAATATCCGCCGGGAATCCACTGTTTTTCATGAAAAATTGGGATAAAAAGGCATAAAAATAATGTATTTCGATGATTATCGAATTATTCGAGGGCGCCGATGATCTCCTGCATGAATGCCTTCAGGTTGAGGTTTGCACGCGCCAGATTGTTTTCAAACTGCAGCGTCGTGCTGCCCGCGCCGTAGATGTCGGAGATGGCTTTCACGCTGACGAGGGGAACGCCTGCATACTTGCACACCTGCGCAATGGCGGCGCCCTCCATGTCGCGGATGTGCGCGCCCAGGCGGATGAGCAGGTCGTGGTCGGCGGGGGAATCGTTAAAGCGGTCGCCCGTGCCCAGCGCGCGGCGGGGGTAGTCGAGTGCGGCGGGGGTGTACAGGGGCAGGAAGTTCTCCGTTTCGCCGTCCAGCGTTCCGATCTCGCCGCCCTCCAGCTGGGTGATGTCAAAGTCGTACTGCACCGCCTTTTCGATGAGGTAGACCTCCGTCAGCTGCGTGCGGCTGTCCAGCCCGCCCGCAACGCCGAAGTTGAGCACGACGTCCGCGCCCTTTTCCAGCACCGCGCAGGTGCCGACGGCGGCGTTCACCTTTCCCACGCCGCACACGCAAAGGAGCACGTCCTTTCCGAACGCCCTGCCGGAGTACACGGGCTTGCCGTGCACCGTCATAAGGTTTTCGATCTCCATCTGCGAAAGCAGCGCCTCCGCCTCCGAATCCATCGCGATGACTGCACCGATCATATCTGTTTCTCCTTTTTTCGGTATTATAACAATTTTTTTACCGTTTGGCAATGCATTGTATGAATTTTTCCCCGAAAGGGCATAAATCATGCCAAAGGAGGCGGAAATGAACCCGTTTGAACTCAAGCCGCAAAAGGCGGACAAGATTTTTACCGAGTGGAAGAGGGTGCTCGTCAAGCCCTACGACAAGCGCACAGTGGACCCCTATACGCGCCTGCGCGTCATTCTCATGTCGGGCACCGAGTTTGAATCGGTGCGCTGCTCGCACGCCGTCACGCGGCAGTGCCCGAACAATGACGTCAGGCGCCGCCTTGCCTATATGCGCCGCGGCGAACAGCTGCAGCAAAAGCGCGTGGCGGCGCTCAAGCCCTCCGACGAGAGCATTCTGGAGCACACCATCGGCTACGAACAGCTCGCCGTCGATCTCACGGCAAACCTTGCGCTCAGCGAAAAGAACGGCTATGTCAAAAAACAGCTCGATTTCGCCCTGCTGGAGGACTTCGACCACCTGTACCGCTATGCCGACCTGATGGAACTGGAAAAGGGGGGCGATCCCGCGCAGCTCGTGGGCGACTACACCGAGATCATGCCCGGCAGACCCACCGTCGCGGAGTACCGTCATCCGCATGACGACGTCAACTTCTATATCAACGGGTATCTGAACGACCTCAGGACCAAGCTCAACATCAATATCATCACCGCGGCGGAACAGCAGACGATGAACTTTTATATGAACGTCGGAAATCTGTATGCCTCCCCGCTCGGGCGGCAGCTTTATAACGAGATCGCCATGATCGAGGAACAGCATGTCACGGGGTACGGCTGTCTGAAAGACCCCTGCATGACGGACTGGGAGCGCCTTCTGATGAACGAATATACCGAGTGCTATCTCTATTATTCGTGCTACGAGGACGAGACGGACGCCCGCATCAAAAAGATCTGGGAGATGCACTTTGAAGAGGAAGTCGCCCACCTGCACGAGGCGGCGGAGCTTTTGCGCATCTACGGCGGAAAGGAATGGCAGCAGGTGCTGCCCGAAGGGGGCGCCTTCCCCGAACTTCTCAAGTTCCGTTCGCAGAAGGAATATGTGCGCGGCGTTCTCAAGTCCGTGCGGCTCACGGGCGTGGAGGAAGGGTTTGAAGAGGTGGACAAGCTCCCCGATTCCTTCCGGTATTTTTCCTACAATGCGCGCATTCACGGCAAGCCTTCGGCGGCGGGCACGCATACCGTCATCGAGAAGGCGATCGCGCACCTCGGGCAGGATTACCGCATTCAGGACAAGGACCATCCCATCCGCGCCCTTTCGGACAGAACACGCGACAATATCGATGTGGGCAGGGTGAAAGGGGCATAAATTGTTCACACGTTTCTTTTCGAACTGACGTCGTCGGAACGGAGCGGATCACGCGGCTGTTCGGCAAAGCCGGACAGTACGCTGAAAACGCTCGTTCCTCCTCTTCGCAAAAAATCTTTGCAAAGCAAATCTTTTTTGCGAGTGGCTGCGGAAGCTGATAAAAGTCGTGAGGGAAAGGAAAACCCAACGTTCGCCTGCGGCTCTGCGTTCGGTTTTCCTGCGGCGCGCAATGGCAACAATTATAACGCGCGCCGCTACACCTTTCCGCGTAAGCCGCGTGAGCGGCAAATTGAGGCGCGCTGCGGAAGGCAACCTTCCTTGCGCAGAAATTTATAACACGTTCACGAATTTCTCCGAGCAAAGGCTCGGATAAATTCCGCGATTTGAAGGAAAACGCCGCCGCGGCTGCGGTTAAATATTCCCTTGCGAAAAATCTTTGTCCCCCCTTCCCACGGGAAGGGGG
>CALVLT010000035.1 GCA_944340905.1 uncultured Clostridia bacterium | reverse complement strand
CCAAAAATCTTTGCGTCGCAAATCTTTTTCGGGAACCCTGTTGATTTAGTTTTCCCGTGTTGTTCTGGTTGTCCTTTGCGTGGCGTGTGCTTGGCTGCGGCGGCGCTTCGCGCCGCCGCACTCGTCTATGCCAAGCACACGCCACGGTGCCAGATAAATTTTTTGCTCATCAAAACAATCAAGAAAACGTATAAGTATTGACGACACTAAAAACTGTGCTATAATAGATATAAGTAAGATTTTGAGGTCACTTATGGATAAATATGTTCCGCCATATGACATTACCGAAGAAATGCTGGAATTGACATCAGAAATCACGGAAGATCTGGGAAAACTCAGCAACGTAAACGATTTGGAAAGATTGCCTCGTCTGCGCAGGGTAAACCGTATCAAGTCCATTCAATCGTCGCTTGCCATTGAAAACAATACCCTTTCTTTGGAGCAGGTGACGGATGTTATTAACGGAAAGCGCGTTTTAGGGCCGCAGGACGATATCCTTGCCGTAAAAAATGCTTTCGCTGTCTATAAAATGCTGCCGGAACTCGATCCGTTTTCTTTGATCGATTTGAAGAAAGCGCACGGGTTGATGATGAACGGACTTGTTGAGGGAGCAGGTGAACTGCGTACAAGCTCTGTCGGGGTTATCAACGAACAGGGAAAAGTTATCCATGTTGCCCCGCCGCACGGCATGGTAAAAGGTTTGATGGAGCAGCTTTTCGATTGGCTGAAAACAAGTAAGACGCAGATGCTCATTCGTTCGAGCATATTCCACTATGAATTTGAGTTCATTCATCCGTTTATGGACGGAAACGGCAGAATGGGTAGACTTTGGCAAACGGCATTGCTTGCAAGCTGGAAACCGATATTTGAATGGATTCCTATTGAGAGTATCATCAAAGATAATCAGGAAGAATATTACCGTGCGATCGGACTTTCAACGGCGGAAGGCAAATCAAATCGCTTTATCCTGTTCATGCTAGGAGTTATTAAAAAGGCGGTTTCCGAGCTTGCAAGGGATACGCACAACCATCAGAGCCATATCAGCAATCAAATCAGGGCGTTGATGTCCGTCATTGAAACTTACCCCATGTCTGCGGTGGAGTTGATGGAAAAGCTCGGTTTGAAATCACGCGTAACGTTCCGCAAAAATTATATACAACCGGCATTGGAAGCAGGGCTTGTCGCAATGACCGATCCCGATACCCCGACAAACCGCAATCAAAGATACTTTAAGGTTTGATATTCTAATGCAATAACTACTGCAAGGTCGAACAGACACCGAAACGGCAGATTTCGGCGTCAAAACAGGAAAAGAATTTAGAACTTGTTGGCAGAGGCGACCTTGTGGAAGTCATGAATGCCCAGGCCCTTGCCGTCGAGCGAGGCATCGCAGAACACGTTCAGGACTGGCTCTTCCGCCTCTTCGATGCGTTCCGCCCCGCCGCTGCAATACTCGAGAATGCGCCGACGGACATCTTCGATCCGCATAAGCAGCCCGCCGAGGCGGTAATCCTGAATTTCAAACCCATACCCCTTGTTCTCTGCATACCACTGCCGCCGCAGTGCCTCGTAAAAAGCACCGACCTTACGTTTCAGCACAATCAGCTCATCCGCATACATCCGTAGCAACGCTCGCTCGCCTGCATGGTAGGCGCGGCGCAGCCGCACACCGAAGTCATATTTGAGTGCTAGCAATTCGCACAGCCGCCGCTGCGTTGCAAACAGATACCCCCATGCAGGATTTCTCTCATGTTTTCGGAGCTGCGCGGCATACCCGCGGTATTTCGACGCATCCCACTCTGAAACTGTGCAGTCCATCAGTCCGCAGAGCACGTCATTGTAGAGCATATAGCGCGAGGGATTGACGATCGCCTCGCCGCGCGCACATGCCTCATTTGCAAGGCCGAGAGCGCAAAAATCCTCCTGCCGTATACCGGTGAGCGCAAAAAAGCCCTTGTAAGCATCGTCCGCGCCATACGCAAGCCCTGCCGCATGAGAGAGCGCGGGCAGCGAGGCAAAGGGCGAACACTCCGCCCCGTCATCCCCCCACAGCGTCATGAGAAAACGGCGGGTGTTGGTTGCAAAGCATGCCTCCATCGCGGCCTGCGTCTGCTCGTATGCGAACGCATTCTGCGGCGTGACGCCGTGCCAGCAGTTTGCTCCTCCCGCATAGCACACCTCCCGTCCGAAGGAGTGCTGCACCCGCAACATGTTTTCATGAAACGCCCTGTCCGTACTGTAATAGTTCCAGCCGATGAGCGTGAGCTGTTCAGGAAGCCTTTCACAGACTTCGGGCGCACGCTTTGCCTGTTCATATTCCCCGCATGCAAGACGCAGCAGCATATCGTTCCAGATCAGCGGGGAAGCAAACCCGTTCGAGGCCGCTATTTCGCACACACGCTGCAGATGCCGCACCATGAGCGAAATACGGTCCCGATAGCCGTTCTGCTGAAGATACTTCCCCAGCCCGATCAAGTGCGCCTCGTCCATGCCGAGATTGATCTTATCCGAAAAACCACACCCGCGCAGGGAAGAGAGCATTCGCCCGATGAGACAGTAAGTCCGCTCATCATCCACAAGAAGAATGTCGGGCGTATCCATAAAAGGGCGGTAACACTCCCACCGTCCGATGCCTTCCAGATGTGCAAGCGTCTGAATCGCAGGGATGCACTCCATGCCGATCGACCTGCCGAAGGAGACAAGTTCGCGCAATTCTGCCTGCGAATACCTGCCCCGCCGATAGCCGAAATAGGGCTCTTCGGGCACTTCAAAGGTATCCTCCATATAGAGCTGCACGGCATCATAGCCGAGCAACACCAGCATGCTCATAAATTTTTTGAGCGTCGGCAGGGTGCGCACGGCATTGCGTGAGAGATCGAGCAATACGCCGAGACTGTCAAATTTTTTGTACATGCGGGAGACGTCCATGCCGCTGTCAAAGGCAAACAGCGTATGCAAGAATGCCGCACGGGAAGAGAAGGAGACCGTTAAACGGTCTCCTTCCTGCCATGCGCCGTCCGCGCCGCGGACGGCGCACAGCGCGATTTCCTTTCCTTCACGGAAATATCCGACCTCCCGAAATGCGGTTTGCAGCGATTCGGGAAGGGCGCAGATGTCGTACTTCATCGCTCACGCGCTCTCCTGTCCCTGTTCTTCGATCGACGAAGTGAATACGGGGATCTCTCCCTGTTCAAGCGTCCAATAGGAATTGAACCCGCTCTGGGAATAATCCACATTCGCCTCCCGATGTGCCGTCTCACTCTCGTACTGCGTCACACCCGTATAGGTCACTTCCGCCCCGTCGCTTGCGTCCTTCGCCTGCGCATAGGATGATACAATAATAACATTGTCAAACATGACCCATGAAGCTGACTGAGACGGAGAGAACAATACGCCGTGGCGGGAATAAGAAGTAACCGCCGAGGACTCGGGTGCAACAATAAATACATTGCTGATAGAAACAGGGTTTTTGACTTCTGCCGAAGCGGGCTGATCTGCTTTCAGCTGAAGGATCAGGCAGGACATATTTGTATTGCCGCCTGCACCCCAATTTGCCACTGAGACGGAAACATTGTCGATCACAGCATTCGCGCAGGCATAATTTGCAAGCAGCGTGCTGTTTGCCCCATCTATAACAACGTCCTGAAATGCAACGTTGCGAACAATGCCGCCATAACCGATCGCGCCGAACAATCCGCCAGGTCCGAAGGATATTCCCTTGATCGTATATCCCCTTCCGTCAAACTCGCCGATGAGGCCGTTGGTACCATAGCTGCTGCCCCAGCCCTGTGTGAAATGAGTATATTCTGTGGCATCGATATTGTTGCCGAGGATATAATAGCCGTTAAATGTATTGACCGTCCTATAGTTAAAAATTTGCAGATCCTGCGCGTCTGTAATGATCGCCGTCACGTTGTAAATGTTGACGTAATTCAGGATATGTGTCAATGTCTCCACGGTCACGGTGTTGCACCCCGCAGGCAGTGCATCGAGCATGGCAGATGAAATAGCGACAGCGCCTTCCGAGAGTGCCAGCTGTTGCGTTGTTTCCCCTGCGGTGACGGTGACGTTCTGCGCGCCCGTCAGGTATTCCGGCGCGATCTGCACCGTCAGCGGCGCTTCGCTTTCGAGCAGATGATCATAAGATGTCTCTACACTTGTCAGAGTCTTATCGATCGCAGTGACCGTTACCGAGATCGTATGCGTATCTTCCACACCCGCAAACGAGAGCACAACTTGGAACGTCGTATCTTCGGGCAGCGCCAATGCAATGCTCAGATCGTTGCCGGAGAGCGTCACGTAGGATGCGAACGCATCCCCCACGCCTGAGAGCGAGGCCGCAAAGCTCGGATGCAGTGTATATGTTTCACCCGCGTCCAACGAAAGCGTATTTCCAATGTACTCAAAATATGTCTGCACATAGGCGGGCGCGTTCGCAAACATGGGATACTCCTCATCAAACGTCCAGTAAGAATTGAATCCGCTGTCCTCGTGGCTTTCCCCTGCGGCAGCGTATTCGTCCACCGTTGCATACTGCGTCACGCCCGAGTAAACGGCATCCGTTGAAGAGAGCTGCGCCGGCGAGATGACATAGATATTGGAGCGCTCCGTCAGATGCGCCCCCACGTCGCTGGCGCTTGCGAACAGAGCGGAGTATGTGCCGCCCGCACCCGCCGCCGGTGTAATGACAAAGATGTTGCTCAATGTAATGGGCGCTGCCGGAGTGGTGGTGTTGTTCTTGAACTGCACAAGGAGTGCGGAGATCGTTCCCGCAGAATTCCACGATGCGACCTGCACAAACACATTGTCAACCACGGAACCCGCGCAGGCATAGTGCGCGAGCAGCGTCACGTTGCCGGTGCCGAACAGCACCGCATTGGTAAAGGCAACATTGCGCACGATGCCGCCCGTGCCGATCGCGCCGAACAGTCCGCCGTTGGAGAGCGTGATGCCGTCGATGATATAGCCCCTTCCGTCGAAAATGCCAGTAAGACCATAACCGCCATAAGGGTAACTGCCGCCACCCCAGCTTTGCGTTGAATGTGAATACTCCGTCGCATCAATGTTGCTGCCGAGGATATAATAACCGTCAAATTGTTCACTCCCCGTAAAACGGAACATGGAAAGCTCCTGCGCGGTCGTGATGATCTTCGTCACAACGGATGCGGAAATCAGGCACCCATACGTTCCGCCGCGCACTTCCAGCGTCCTGTCCCCTGTAACGAGGTCATCCTTTTCGAGAACGTTCCCTGTATTTGCGACCTGCGTGCGCGTATTTGTTACATCATACACGGCGGCAATGCTCTGCCCGCTGCCGAGGATCGCCTGCGCATCCAGCGAAACCGTCTCGCCCGACAGATCGAGGTCGGTGTGATAGGTCTGCAGATCGGCAACGGGGAAGATGACGCTCACCTGCACCGCCTGAGAAGTGTATTCCCTGCCGATCGCGGAAGTATAACTTGCCGTAATGGTTGCCGTCCCTTCCGAAATACCCGTCACAAGGCCGTCCGCCACCGTTGCCACGTCCGTATCCGAAGATTTCCACTCCAATTCGGGTGAGGAGACCTCGACACCGTTCTCCATGACCGTTGCGAAATACTGCACCGTGTTGACAAACTGCTGCCCCGCGATCTGCACCGCGGCAGAGTAAATCTGTGCGTCCTCGCCGTTGACAAAGACCTGCACGTCCTCATTGACGGTGACAGGAAGGCTTGCCGCAAGCGCCGTGCCCTCCAGTCCGCGCCAGGACGCCTGCACCGTCAGATTTGCCGTGCCGGCGCCGACCGCACGGATCTCCCCCTCCTCTGAGACGGTGAACACCGCCTCGTCGCCGCTCGAATAGGTAAATTCCGCATCGCGGTAGATGACCTCTTCATACATGACATATGGTTCGAGCGGGAACGTTTCGTTCACGGTGAGCGGCAGCGATTCCTGCGCATAAACGACGAGCGCGGGAAGAGAGGTTGCCTCCTCCACCGTCACGCTGCAGCTGTCCGACGCATCTCCGGCAGAGGCTGTGATGACAGCCTCACCCGCCCGATAGGCAATGACGCTGCCGTCCGCCGCAACCGCGGCAACGGACGCATCCGACGACGACCACGTGACCTGTGCCTGCGCGGGCGTTCCGTCCGCATTCGTGACGGACGCCTCGAGCAGCACGTCCTCGTACTGTTTCATCGTCCAGTTCTGTGGCTGAACGGAAACTGTCACGCCCTCTTCCGGTTGCTCTTCCTGTTCTGCGCAGGCGGCAAAGCCGAGCACCGTGGTTCCGATACACAGCGCCAAAAGCAGATACAATGCTGATCTTTTCATCTCTTTCCTCCCTTTGTTGATTTACAACCGATTCAGCAGATCGCTGATCTGTGTCTGTTCGTTGAGCTGCGTCGTCCCGATCAGTTCCAGGTCCTCGCGCAGCATCTGCCGGTATGCCTCCAGCTCCGCCGGTTTAAGCTCATTCGCATAGATTTCCGTCAGCATATAGACCGGCGATATGCGCTCCGCAATAATATTGCGGGAATAGATCGTATATTGCTCAGGATCCGTTTCCTGCAGCGCCCCGACGGCACCGAGAGCCTGCTGCGTAAGGGCGATCCAGTTTTCCAGAAGTCCCCTCGGCCAGAACTGTTCCTGCAGCGCGTCAATAAAGATGGAGCGCGAACCGCTGTAGCCGTTATACGCCTCGTTATATTCCGCGCGCATGCGGAAACTGTCATACATGGCACGCATCGCCTGCGCCCCGTTGCCGAACTGCGCTGCAAAGAATGCGTCCGTCAGCGCTCCGACGTCGGCATCCACGTTCCACGCGAGCTTTGCACCGAGATAGGCGCCGAGCGCGCCCCACGCTGTGGGCTGCGCCGTCTCGTTGTGCATGCCCTGATCAAAGATGAGCACAGGGTTGCAGCGCACCGCAAAACGGTAGGTATCCTGCATGGAATTGAAACTGTTGTAAGGCGTCAGATAGTAGGAAAAGTTGACGCCGTAGGTCCAGAAAAACATCGTATCGCACAGCGCACCCCAGCCGCGCATGTTGTTTGCGATCTCGGAATTGTTGCGTTCATAAAAACTCTGCGTATAGTCGCCGTTCGTCTCCGCAAAGTAGACGGCAACGCCCTCGTCGCAGATCACGGAATCGTCGATCGCTGAATAGGTATCGGTTGCGGCATCATAGACTGTGGGCGGCTTGTTGGTCTGATGGTAGGCAAAGAACAGGATCTTCAGATCGCGTGCATATTCGGCGCCGTCCCCCTCAAACCAGCTTCGCACGGCGCGGCTGACACGGTTGAGAAACTTGATGACGACGGCGGAATTCGCGCCCCCGTATTTTTCCCGCTCCGCCGTACACGTCTGACAGGTACACCATGTCTGCGTGTCCTCGTGCGTGATGGTGATGTACAGCTTGTCCCGATCCTCCATCAGGATCCCCTTCATCTTCTCCACAACGGCGTCTATCATGTCGTCAAGGCTGTCGCTGTCCCCGTGCGCCGTGTAACAAAGCTGCCTTCCGTCCTCCGAATACCATTCGGAATGCGTGCTCTGCCACGTCTCCTTGGGCAGCCACTTGAAGGAGTTGTGATGAATACTGCCATCCACAGGAATGGCGATCTCGTTGATCGTCTGCATGCGGAAGCGGTTGCGCAGCGTCGAATCGCCGTCCATGAACCCGTAACCGCGGATACGGTACTGAAAATCGGGGACATCGGTGATGTCATAATTCCACAGCCGGACCTCGCGCACATCCTGCGAAAGCTGCGTGACAGAGGCAGAGTACGCCTCAAATCCGAGCGTCTGGTGCAAGAATTCATAGACCGCACACAGCGTTCCGTAGGCGGTTGCACCCGCCATGAACACCGAACTGCCCCTCGTCACGATGCGGAATCCGGAATGCCCGAGCTGCTGCGCGTCGAGCGTCACACCCGCCTTCTCCAAAAAGGACACCTGCCCTACCGCGAGCGCTTTTGCATCGGCGCCGTACACAAACGATGCGTCCTCAACAATGGAGAGCGAACAGCCCGTCGCCTGCGAAAAGAGCTGCTCCAACTCGAGCGCGGCGGTCATCTCGTCCTCCTGCGCATCGTCGGGAATGACGATCGTATATGCACAGGTGCCGTCTCGCACCAAATATTCGTCTGTCTGCGTCATGTTGTAGATATGCATGCCGTTGTACGCCTCGCTCTGCTGCCAGGAGCCAAGCACGCTCGTTTCCCCGCCCTGTGTTGCGGGGTCGCTGCATGCCGCCGAACAAAGAGGCAACGCAAGCGCCAGCATGACCGACAATGCTTGTTTGGCTCTCATCCTTTTCCCTCCTTATGATACGACGATCTCGTACTGCGTGCTGCTCACATTGCCGGAGGCATCCTGCGCATAGCAGTACACCGTGTATGTTCCGCGCTCCTGTGCAACGAAGGCATTTGCTCCGTCCATGAGGATCATCTTGCCGCCCGGCGTGTTGAGGAAACGCAGCACCGTGACGTCCCCGCTGTCGTCGCTCACGATGACATCGGCAATGCGCACCGTGTCTCCGAGCGCCGCCGTGCGCACTCCGTCGCTCTGTTCGATGACGGGCGGCGTGCGGTCCGTTACCGTGATCACATAGGTGTACGTTGCCCGATTGCTGCCGTCGCTTGCCTCATACGAGACGGTGTAGCTGCCCTGCTGCGCAAGCACAATCTCGTACTCCCTGTCATGCGCGCAGCCGTCGAGCACCGTGCCGTCCGTTGCCGTCACGATGCTGCCATCGGGCGCCGTGACACGCATCACCGCCGTGCAGGACGGCGAAAGTACGTCTGCAATGTAGGTGGCGGGCAGCACAGCACTTTCCCCCGCCCCATAGTTGCCGCGCACGGTGTTCGCCGTAATCTGCGGGGCGATATAGTCGCCGTGCACAAGGGACATCGTCTGATTGTTGATGCTCATGACGCGCACGCCCGCGCTCGCACCCCTGCCCTGCTCCAATCCGCCGAGCACGATATCCAGATAGACATACCCGCTGGAAAAACCAAGGAATGCAGCGCCGTCCGCCCGTTCCGTCACGGTGGCGCGGCGGTCGAAAGTGACGCCTATGCTCAAGTCGGACTGCCGGTAAGAGACATTGAACGTGTCCCCCGTATTCTGCGTGAACCGTTTCCCGATCTCATAAATTTCCCCGCGCCCGTTGATCTGCAGTCCCGCGCTGCCGTCCGCATTGCACAAATAACGCAGGAAAATGCTCTCGGAAGCGTTTTCGGAATCGGTCAGACAAATGTCGAGATAGTCGTAGCCGCAACGATCGCTGTCGGGGAGCAGGCTGAGCGAAAACTGCGCCGCGAGCAGGCGGCCGATGAAGGAGAGCTGCGCCGTCTGTGCACCGCCGCTGCCCGCCTGCGTATAGAACAGCAGATAATCGAGCGCACCCTCACCGGTAAAGTCGCCGATAAAATATTTGCGCATATCCAGTTCGCTCCCGCCATAGCCGACGTCGACGACGGGTACCGTATAGGTCCTGGTCGCCGTTCTGCCGTTTTCCGAAAGGCGATAGATGACGCTGACGCGCTCGTTCGCCGTGACGGTCAGCGTCCCCCGCACGAAAGACGCTGCCCCGTCGTCCTGTTTGACGAGCACGTCGCATGCCGTCTGTGCCGGAATGCCGTCCGGGAATATCCAGCCTGTGAGCTGCGGGAGCGTGTAGGACGCTCCGCGGATGAACCAACGCGGAAGTGAGGCATCCTGCGCAAGATAGGGCCGCTGCGCCGCCCCGATATCCAAGGAAATCTGCTCTGTTCCGCCGCCGATATAGTCGCGGTAAGTATAGATCACGTTGTATGTCCCCGCATAGAGGGGGACAAAAGTGCCGTCCTCCCCCACGTCGTATACGATTGCGGGATCGCTCTCCAGAACTGCCTGCACCGCCACCGAATAATTGC
This sequence comes from uncultured Clostridia bacterium, assembly GCA_944340905.1. Lineage (GTDB taxonomy): Bacteria > Bacillota > Clostridia > Christensenellales > Borkfalkiaceae > Gallimonas. The sequence continues at coordinate 8,429 of CALVLT010000035.1, read as the reverse complement.
CGCTCCCGCCCGAGAGCACCGCTTCGGGCACGCATACGCGCTCGCCCACAACGCCGTCCGCATCGCCGCCGACGAGTTCGGCGGAAACGGGGTCTCTGTCGGAGACGCTCGTAATGCAAAGCGTCTCCTGCGCGCGGTTGCCCGCCCTGTCGGAGGACGTATAGACGATGGTATATTCTCCGTCGGCCATGGGGACAAATGCCCCGTCCGTCACGGGCAGTACATAGGCGGCAGAAGAGCCGTAGCGGCGCCAGACGCTCACGTCTACCTGCGTTTCGCCGTCATACGTATCGTATGCGGACGCACCGAAGACCGGATAAGGCTGCCCCGTGATGGCCTGCGGGAGCGACTGCTCCTCATAGCCCGCCAGATCGAGCGTGATGACGGGCGCCTCGTCCTCAAAAAACACGTTTTGCGTGAGATCGTTCCCGTCAATTTCGGTGATGACCAGATTGCAATGCCCTGCCAGATAGTTGTTTGCTGAAATGGAGAGGTACACCTCCCCTGTCGTGAATCCTTCCCACGGGTTGGTCACGAAGGCCGTTTCATCGAGGTCGGTGATGATCCTGCCGCCGTTGGAATAGAGCTGCCGCTCGGCATACTCCCAGCTCAGTTCAAAGACCTCCTCTCCGACGCTGACGCCGTCGCCGACATATCCGCCCGGCATGGAGAAGGGAATCGATGCGCCGTAAGCATCGTTTTTGTGCAGGATATAGCGCGTGCCGTTCCACAGCGTATCGCCGTTGGCATTCACCTCCAGCCCGACCGCCGCCTGTCCCTGCGCGTTCGCCGTCACATAGGAGTATACCTCCGCCCAGCGGGCGCCTTCATCGACCGCCGTCACCTTCTTTACCCGTACAGTCACCTTGTTGTCAGGATCGTACTTATCGGTAAAAGTGATGATAATATTCCGCGCATCGGCAGTAAAGGGCGTCTCAGGCGCCGTGAAGAACTTCAGGACGCTTTCCCCTTTGACATTGTCCGACAGGTCGATGACCTTGTTGAACGTAAACGTATCTCCCGCCGCAAGCGAGAGCTGGATGCCCGCGGGCGCATCGGGATACTGCGTGTTTATGCCATACGTTGCCGACGAACGCGACCCCGTCTCATAGAGCTGCCGATAGCAGGAAAAGGGCGTGCTCTGAAAGAGCAGTTCCCCATCGGCGTTGAACGCCTTGTATTCCAAAACATATTGTCCCGCCTCCGAGAGCACAACATCCCCCGTGTACCCGCGTCCGGAAGGATCGCGCAACACGACGTCTGCGGGATACTCGCCGCTGCCGTCGGAAATCGTTGCCTGTTCCGGAACGGAGAAAATATCCCCGACGAGATAATATTCCTGAAGCTGCAGTCCGCTTGTGACAGAAAGTTGCTGCACGGAATGCGGCGCGCAGGACTGCTGCACGGTGCCGGCACAGCCCGCCAGCGTTGCTGCAAGTGCCGCCGCAAAGAGCGCAGCGGTCAATCTTGTTGCCTTTGCCCCCATACTTTCCTCCTTATTCTTTGATGCCGCCCATGGACAGATTGCCCATGAGCTTGTTACGGAACACGATAAACACTGCGAGCACGGGCACCGCCATGATGATACACGCCGCCATACGCATGGGAACAGTACTCATCTCCTGAATGGGTTCCGTGCTCAGCCGGAACACACCGTAGGCCAGCGTCGGATGGGTGGGCAGATACAGAAGCGGCGTCTGGTAGTCGTTCCAGAAGTCGATGAACTTGAGCAGCATGACCGTGAAGAACGTCGTTGCCACGAGCGGCAGCATGATGCTGATCATGACGCGCCACTCCGATGCGCCGTCGATATACGCCGCCTCCGCATAGTCATCCGGAATGAGCTTGAATGCCGCAAAAAATACGAGATAGTACATGCCAAGGAAATTGAACTTTTGGATCCAGTTTCCCCATATCGTATCGTAAATTCCGATACGCATGAGCAGTTCCAGTTCTGACGCCTGAGAACCGACGATGGGAATGATCATCGTGACGATGACGATGCCCTGCACGACGGCACTGAAGCGGAAACGGAACTTGCTTGTAACGTATGCTACAGCGCAGGGGACGGCCGTCTGGATGAATGCGCCGCCCACCGTATACAGCAGCGTGTTCAGCAGCATCTCCTCCACCCAGATGTTCTGCTGCACTGCAGTTCCGTTTACAATTTTTGTGACGGGAACGTAAAAGTTCTCAAATACCCTGACAAAATTGCCCCACGCCCAATCCCACGGCGCACCGCCCGGCGGAAGAGCCACGTTCTGACGGAATTCCTCCTGCGTCTTGAGCGCCGTAAACACGCCCCACAGCAGAAGAACGGTCATTGACAGCGCATACAGCGCAAGCAGAATGCCCAGCGTCACCGTCAGCGGCGAGGGCCGCCTGTGTTTCATGACATTGCTTTTCATCGTTCAGTCCGCCTTCGGTCCGAATTTGTTCATTGCCCAACGCACGATGAGCGTAAGCGGCACGGCAATGCAGGTGAGTACCAGTCCGAACGCAGAGAGATAGGGATAACGCATATAGGAGCCGGACCCCGACGCGCTCTGCGTTTCGCTGTACAGGAAATACCCGATATTATACAGCTTGTATTCCGCATTCTGCCCGTAGAAACTGTACAGCTGCATCTGGTTGGTGAAAATCCCCGCTACGCAGACGATAACAAACGTCACGATGGTCGGGTAAATGCTCGGCAGCGTGATATACCAGAACTCCCTGAGCGGCGTGATACCGTCCATGCGCGCCGCCTCCACGACCGAGTCGGAAATGCCGCTCATCGCGCCCGTATACATGATGGTCTGCGTGCCAAAGCTCACCCATACGGCGAAGAAGAGCACTGTACCGAACACCGTATCGGGGTTTGCAAGCAGGCCGCTCATCTCCACGGAAAAGAGCTGCTCCACAAAATAGGGAATGGCGCGGTCAACAAAGAACTTATAGATTGTGACCATGATGACCGCCGAGATGATGTGCGGCATGAACAAAAATATCTTGAACGCGCCTGCAAACAGCCGTTTTTTGTAAATATAAAAGGAAAAGAGCAACGCAAGCCCCGTTCCGAACAGGAGATTGACGACGCACAGCAACAGGGAATTGCGGAACGCGATATGCAGATATTCCATCTGCCGGATGTCGCGCAGCACCTGGGCAAAATTATCCAGTCCCACAAAAGAACTCGCATTTGACAGCACATCGTATTGACGGAACGCAAGGAGCAGGGAATTGAAATTGACGCCGATATAAAAGATAGCAAATTGCAAGAGCGGCAGCGCAAGGATGAGCCAGTAAAAGATCGCCCGCTTTGTCTTACGTTTCATCACTCCTCCCCGCCTGCGCACATTACACATCGCCTTCATCAGTCGGAAACGGTATAGTACTGGCGGTACATGGCGTCCCAATCGGACTGCGAGACCCACATCCCCGTGAAATAGTCCTTCGCGCTCCTGCTCTCGCGGAAGGCGGTATACGGGAATCTGTACGGAGTGCTGTCGATCGTCGAACCCCAAACGCCGCTCACGGTGGTAAAATCATTTTCGTTTGCCATGAACAACAGGCTCGTCGAGGAGGAGCGCACGATGTCTGCCTGTTCACGGTACTGCCAGAAATTGCGGGCGTAGGACGGCATCTGCGCAAACTCCGTGCTGTTCAACTGATACGCAATGTTCCTCGTAACACCCGTTGTGGCAGTGAAGGTGCGCAACTCTTCATCGGAATAGACAAACTGCAAAAAGAGTTTTGCAAGGCGCACCATGTCAGGATCGTCCGCAATATTTGCGTTGATGGCGGCATACGAACGCAACGATTCGACCAGCGTTGCCTTTGCACCGTTTTCTTCATTGACGTCCTCAAACGTTCCCGATACAACGCCGGGAAGAGGCATCCAGCCGAAGTTCCGGTTTTCCGCCGCAGAGCCATAGGAGGCTGCGCGCGTGAACACCCCGTTCTCTTGCGCCTCGTTCCACCAGTAGTTGCCGTCAATGAGCATGGCAATGGGCCGATTTTCCAGCTTGCTCATGAAGAATTCCTCCTGCGCGTCCAGATGAGAGAACGTGGGGCTGGTGCTCAGATCGGAATAGTAGCGGGAGTTGCTCATCAGGCGCTGGAAAAATTGCAGCGCATAGTAACGGGAGGATTGCTGATAGATATAATATCCGCTCTGCTCCGTCACCTCCACATGGTCGATGACCGGCGTATCGCCGTTAAAGTCTGTAATGACCTCCACCTCCTGTCCGTTGCTGTCGAAGGTATAGCGCAGCGCCGTCTCGTATGCTTCGCCGTAGCGCGCGCAAAGCGCCTCCAGAAGATAGTTGGTATATTCGGTGAATTCCCCCGTCCAGACAAAGGGCGTCACGTTCTTGGTCAGCATATAGCTGCATAGAGTGAAAAATTCGTCATAGGTTGCGGGCAACCCGTCATCAGACGTGCGGTATTTGCCGTCCGGTCCGCACGAGCGCTCGGGATCGTCCGCCGAGACAAAGCCGAAATTATCGGGATTCCCGCTTCTTGCAAAATAGAAACCGTATTGTTCGAACAGATCAATGTCGTACTGCACGCCATTGAACCCTTCGTAGTGCGGAATCGCATAGTAGTTGCCGTCGATGAAGGTGAGCAGCTTCTTCGTCTCGTCGCTCAGGCGCGATTCGATGGATGCGCCGCCCTCAGGCGTCTGCCTCACCAAATCGGTGATCTCCAATACCAGACCGTTTCTGACCCACTCATAATAGGGCACGCTCTCCGAAAAGAACACGGCATAGGGTGAACTGGAAATGGTACCCGTGAGTGTGCCGCCACGGTCCTTTGTCTTTTCAATGATGACCTGCACACCCACCTTGTCCGTACCAGGCTCAAACACCTCGTTGCGGTAGGCTGCCTCAAAGCGTTCCTTGACGCCATACAGCCACTCTGTGCCGACGCCGCCGTTAAAATTGGAAACATACAGCTGTGTACGATGCTCATCGATCGCTTCGCCGCCCGTATCCCGCGCGCACGCCGCCGCGGGCAGCAGACAACTTGCGACCAATACCAATGCGGCAATTCTCATGATGCGTTTCATTTTGTCTCCTCCTTGTATATTTCCGGATGCGCGCCCAGCCCCATCTCATTGAGCAGGAGCGGCGCAAAACATCCTGCCTGCACCGTTCTGTTGCGGAAGGAACGTCCCTCGCCGTAGTGCCACACCTTGCCGGTGCGGCCGTCATACCAATCGGAAAAGGGCACATTCTCCCTTGAATCGCTCAGATAGGCACTGACTGCGCCGAAAAACTTTTTCTGCTTTGCGGGGCTGCGCGTGAGCGCCGCCGCCCACATGATCCAGTCAGACTTGGTGTACTCCGCACGCGTATCGAGCGGCGTGCCGTATGGCAGCATCCGTTCCAGATAGCCGTCCACCTCCTCCTCCATGAGCCGTTCCTCAAACAGCCCGCCGCCCAGCAGTCTGTCCGCAAGCAGGTTGTATTTGATGCTGAACGTATCCTGTCCGCCATGCGCCGCCAACGGCAGCATACCTCCCTCCGGACGCAGCGCGGCGATCTCCCGTGCACGGGCGCGCGCCTCCTCTCCATACCGCTGCGCAACATTGTCCCCGTTATATGCGGCAATCAGGCTGTAGGCATACAGCCCGACGGCCGCCTTGACGGCAAGGTTGACGTTCTTATCCAGATGTCCCGCAAAGTCATCGGTACACAGTTGGGAATTGGGAAACGTCGGGCAGCGGTACAGGTAGTCCGCCCACGTCCTCAGCAAGGACGCATAGTGTCCGGCAAGCTCCCCGTCCCCGCGCTGCAGTAAGAGCGCTGTAAGAATGAGCATATTCGAGCTTTCCTCCACGGGCATCTGTTTTTTCATATCGTAGAGAACATTGTCGGCAGGATACAGATAATACGGGGGCAGCGTGACGTCTGTTTTGCCGAAGTGACAGTCCTCCCGCCCGAACTTCCCCTCCCGCATGGGGGCAGTGGCGTAGAACTGCCCGACGCAATAGGGATAGATGCCTGCGTCGTGCGGGGCAAAATCATACCGCCATGCTCTGCACTGCGCAAAATCAAATATGGGATAGAGCATCCCTTTGAGCAGCTGCGGCGCATACAGCAGGAACAACGGCATGGACGGGTAGGATATATCCGCCGTCGCGATGCATCCGTCCGACCCACACTCTTTGGACAAAAAGAGCAGCCGTCCCCTGCCGTCCGCAACAAGTTTGTGCGCCGCCATCGCCTGCCGCAGCGAGGCATACAGGATATGCAGATATTCCTCTCCGAAGGGCTTTGTCCGTTCCCGCAGATTGGAATCGAATGCCGTAAGCTGCGCGAGGATGCGCTCCGTATCCCGCTCGGTTTCATCGAGTGCATCGAGAACAGTCTTGCCGCCACGAAAGTAATAGCCCCTGAGCAGCTCGCCGTAGTAATTGACCGAACAGACATCATCGAAGGCAAAATACATTGCCGCGCTCACCGCGTCCTTGCCCGAATGGCGGTCAATGGCAAGCAGATAGCGCTTTTCTTTGTTCAGACCACCATCTGCCTCGCCTGTCTTCAGATAGGTCAGAAATGCCTCTTCCCCAAGGTAGTATGCGTCCTGTGCGCGCAGAAAATAATATCCCCAGTCGGCGGAACAGACATCTGCCGCATGGGAGAGCACCGCCTGTTCGCACCTGCCAAAGTACGCCGTCTGCCGCACACCGCCGATCACGTCGCCGAGGATCGCTTTGCGCGTGTTATAGCAGATCTCTTCCGACACCGCAAGTGCCACCTGCATCTGTGCAAGGAAACGGCGGGGCGTAAGCGTATAGCGAAAAATGCACACGGGACAGGCGGTCAGCTCAGCATCGGTGGGATCGAGCGGGGAAATGTACTCCGTCCGCATTGAAAATAAGTCGCAGGAAAGGTGTACTATGGTGGAAAACGCCGTCGTCTCCACGTCGTCCACCTTCAGCGGCTGCGCGCACGGCACCTTTCCGAGAAAGGAATATGTTTTTCCGCCGGCAAGGACGACCCCATAGACAGGGATCTTTCTGCCGAACCAGGTCTCGGTGTCTTCGTCGTTGACGCCGCGCGGCATCCAGACGGAAAAGAACGGATCTTTGACAAACAACGGATAAATCGGCATGCTTTTTCTCATAAGTACCTCTCCGCATTCATAGTAACACGCGACCCCCCCCTGTCAATATTTCCGACCTTTCAAATATTTTTGTTTTTCGGGGAGTATATTTTCATAAAATATGAAAATGTTAGTAAAGAGTTGAATATTTGAAGAAAATTTCTCTTCCCGAAAGAATTTCACTTGCATTTGGCTCAGTATCTGTTATAATGGTGACAGGAGGTGTTCCATGAGCGATATTATCAACTCCAACAAGAACATAGCACTGGATATCACCAAGCTCAGCGACCACGATCTCATCTGCAAGATCGGACGGGCGCTCGCCGTTCCCGACCGTCTGAAGATCCTGCTGCTGCTCAACCGGCGCGCGATGAACCTTTTGGAAATTTCACGCGAGCTGGACCTTCCCGTCTCCTCCGTGTACAACCACACCAAGGCGCTCGAGGAAGCGCAGCTCATCTTTGTGAACTACCAACCGGGGCCGAAGGGTCATACCAAGATGTGCTCGAAAATGTTCTCCAGCCTGAAGATCGACATGTTCACCCCCGACTGGGTGCTGGAGGAGACGCAAAAAACGGTGCAGCACGAACTGCCGATCGGCCTGTTTTCGGAGTGCAGCGTGAGCGCTCCCTGCGGCATGGCAAGCAGCGAGGCGATCATTGAGCATGTGGACGACCCACGCATCTTCTTCTCCGCCTCAAGAACGAAGGCAGAACTGCTGTGGTTTTCTACAGGCTACGTCAGTTACAACTTTCCCAACCTCTACCCCGAACGCGACTTTTCCGAGGTGGAATTTTCCTTTGAAATCTGTTCCGAAACAGTCTACTATCGCGAAAAATGGCCCTCCGACATCACCATTCTCATCAACGCAAAGGAAGTGCTCACCTATACCTCCCCCGGAGACTTCGGCGGGCGGCGCGGCAAGTACTCCCCCGCCTACTGGAACATCAACAGCACCCAGTTCGGGCTGCTCAAGACCGTCACGGTCAACCGCCGCGGCGTCTATCTGGACGGCGTGCTGCAGCACGCGCAGCTCAGCTTTGACGACCTGAAGATCGGCGCGGATGCCTGCATCCGTCTCACCTTTCTCATCAAGGAGGACGCGCGTTACCACGGCGGCATCAACTTGTTCGGCAAAGGATTCGGCGATTATCCGCAGGCGATCGTCATGTCGCTGAAATAGCTGTCTCCTCTTTGCCTTGACACCATGCTGTTCAATTTTTCTAAAAATATGCATAAAAACGCCTAACGGATCTGTGATATGCACCCCAAAAGTTGGACAGACATTAGGGGGTGCATATTTTTATGTCAAAAGGAAAAAGATTTCAAACAAA
>CALVLT010000034.1 GCA_944340905.1 uncultured Clostridia bacterium | reverse complement strand
AATGAGCCCGGTTGGGTACCGTACTCATTCCCATACAATCTAATATTTTTTGTCCAAACTTTGGGGGTCACTTCATTCCGCAGGGAGCGGCGCAGCATTATTTTACGATCTTTCTCCAGCCGTAGGGATCGGGCGCCGTGCCGTACTGAATGCCCGTGATGGTATCGTAGAGCATTTTGGTGATCGGCCCCATCTTCCCGCCGTTGATGGCGTAATCGACGCCCTGATAGCGGATCAGCCCGACGGGGGAGATGACCGCCGCCGTGCCCGTGCCGAACGCCTCGTCCAGCGTGCCGTTCTTCTGTGCGGCGATGACTTCATCGATGGAGATGCGCCGTTCGCAGACGGGGATATTTTTGTCCTTCAGGACCTGAATGCAGCTCTTGCGGGTGATGCCGGGCAGAATGGAACCGACGAGCGCGGGCGTGACGACCTCGCCCCCGATGACGAAGAACATGTTCATGCTGCCCACTTCCTCGACATACTTCTTTTCGTTGGCGTCCAGCCAGAGCACCTGGTCGAACCCCTTTTCCTCCGCCTCCTCGCCCGCTTTCATGGAGGCGGCGTAGTTGCCAAGGCACTTCGCCTCACCCGTGCCGCCGATGGTCGCACGGGTATAGTGATCTTCCACGATGAGCTTGGTCGGCTCCAGCCCGTGCGCATAGTAGCTGCCCACGGGCGACAGGATGATAAAGAACAGATACTCCGTGGAGGCATGCACCCCGAGCATCACGCGCGTGGCGACGATGGTCGGGCGGATATAGAGCGCCGTGCCCGGCTGCGTGGGGATCCAGCCGCCGTCCAGTTTCAAAAGCTCCTCCAACCCCTCTTCCGCAACGTCCTCAGGGAAATTGGGGATGCACATTCTGGTTGCCGAGCGGTTCATGCGCGCCCAGTTTTCATCGGGGCGGAACACCGCAATGGAGCCGTCCGGCTGGCGGAATGCCTTCATCCCCTCGAAAATGCCCTGTGCATAGTGGAAGATGCTCGTGGCAAGGTCAAAGGGCTTTGGCTCGTTCGGCTCGATCTTGGCATCGTGCCAGCCCTCTTCCGCCGTGTACTTCATCGTGAACATATAGTCGGTGAAGTAGTGCCCGAACCCGAGCGGCGTACCCGCTGCGGGTTTTTCCTTGAGCTGTTTTCTTCTGATGATCTCCATAAAGACGCCTCCGTCCTGTTGTTGCGTTCTATTATACTCCCCTTTTGCTCATTTGTCGAGCGGAAAGGGCGCAAAATACCGCCGCTGTTCGCAAATTTCCGCCCTGCCGTTGAGTCGGTCGGCAAGCGCCGCGCAGAATGCCGCGCTCTCCTGTGCGCGCACCGCCACCACGAACTGCGCCCGCTGCGCAAAATCGCGGGAGAGCACGCGGCACTTTCCCTCCAGAAAGCGGGTGAGTGCGCTGACGCAGGAATAGTCCGCCTGCACGCACAGTTCGGCGCATTCGTCCCAGAGGGCGAGCGGCGCCTCGTCCAGACACTCCGCCGCACAGCCCGAGTATGCGCGCGTCAGCCCGCCCGCGCCCAGCTTGATGCCGCCGAAATAGCGCACGACGGCAACGGCGCACTCGAACAGCCTGCGCGCGCGCAAAACGCCCAAGATGGGCATGCCCGCCGTGCCCTGCGGCTCGCCGTCGTCCGAAAAGCGCATAAGGTTGCCGATGCGGTCGGCGACGAAGGCGTGGCAGACGTGCGTTGCCTGCGGGTGCTCCTGCCGCACCCGCGCGAGAAAGGCGCGCGCCTCCTCTTCCCCCGCCGTGTGTTCGGCATAGGTGAGAAAGCGGGACTTTTCGATCGTCTTTTCCGCCGCGTGCGGCGCGGCAATGCTCAGAAAGCTCATTCCACGATCACTTTCAGCCGCACCTTCTTGCCCTTGAACAGGGTGAAGGGCGACGCGGGAAGTTGGGCGTTGACGTCCTCCGCCCTCTCGCCGTTGACGCTCACCCCGCCCTGTTCGACGAGGCGGCGCGCCTCGCCGTTAGACTTGCAAAGCCCCGTGGCGATGAGCGCCTGCAGCAGAGTATGCGTATCGGCGGGCACCCTGCGTTCGGGCATCTCCCCCTCTCCGCCGAACGCGGCATGCGCCTCCGCGCGCGCCGCATCCGCCTTCTCCTGCCCGTGCACCATCTTAGTCAGCTCGTAGGCGAGCACCTCCTTGGCGGCGTTCATGCGCTCGTCCTGCCAGCGGGTCAGCTCCTCGATCTGCTCGAGCGGAAGGAAGGTGAGGAGCTTCAGGCACTTCTCCACATCGGCGTCCGCCGTGTTGCGCCAATACTGGTAAAATTCGTAGGGCGAGGTCTTGTTCTCGTCCAGCCACACCGCGCCCTTCTGCGTCTTGCCCATCTTCTTGCCCTCGCTGGTGGTGAGCAGGGTGAAGGTCATGGCGAACGCCGCCTTGTGCTCCTTTCTGCGGATGAGATCGGCGCCCGCAAGGATGTTGCTCCACTGGTCGTCCCCGCCCAGCTGCAGAAGGCAGCCGAACTTGCGGTTGAGCACCAGGAAGTCATACGCCTGCATGAGCATATAGTTGAATTCGAGGAAGGTCAGCCCCTTCTCCATGCGCGAACGGTAACACTCCGCCGTGAGCATCTTGTTGACGGAAAAGTACACGCCGACGTCGCGCAGAAAGTCCACATAGTTGAGACTGAGCAGCCAGTCGGCGTTGTCCACGACGATCGCGCCGTTCTCGCCGTCAAAGCGGATAAAGCGCGCCATTTGCTTTTTGAAACATTCGACGTGGTGCTGCACCGTCTCGCGCGTCATCATCGAGCGCATGTCCGTCCTGCCCGAGGGGTCGCCGATCATGCCCGTTCCGCCGCCGATGAGGATGATGGGCCGATGCCCCGCATCCTGCATGTGCTTCATGGCGACGAGCTGCATGAAGTGCCCCACGTGCAGGCTGTCCGCCGTCGGGTCAAAACCGATATAGAAGGGCACGCTCTCGCTGCCCAGCTTTTCGTACAGCTCTTCCTCATAAACCGTCTGCTTGATAAATCCCCGCGCGCGCAGGGTGTCCATCACGTTTGCCATTCGTTCTCCTTTTTGCCCGCACAAAAAAACGGTCCGCGCCTGCGCGCAAACCGTCTGTATGCCGAAATCCGATCCACGCGCGAAAAAATATTACGCCTGAACGTAATACGCGTAACCGTAAATTGCAAGTGCGAGCGATGTTTTCATACCGTTATTATACGACGCCCGCGCGGGAATGTCAAACGCTTGCGCGCACTTTATGCAAAATCGGACGCAAAAGCACGCTCTTCCACGTTCAGCCCCTCCTGAGAATGCAGCAGCTGAAGGGCGCGCTCGGGCGTGCGCAGTTCGGCAAGGCGGGCGCGAAGGGCAAGGTTGCGCACGGCGCGTTCGCGCTTGCGCAGGGTTTCGAGAACTTCATCCATAGAGAGCTTATCCATACTCCCTATTGTACGCATCATACTTGACAGATATTGTCATATATGCTAAAATAATTTCAGGATTTTTTCGGGAGTTTTTTGTCGGATGAAGTACCAGATCATGATCGGTATGCTCTTTGCGCTGCTTGCCAAACGCAAGATGACGGCGAACGAGCTTGCGGCGCACTTTGACATCTCGCCGCGCTCCGTGTACCGCTATATCGAGGAGATGATCGTTGCGGGCATCCCCATCGACGTGGCGCGCGGCGCAGGCGGCGGCATCTGCATTTCGGACGCCTACAAACTGCCCCGCGGCTTTTTCACGCGGGAGGAGTACGCCCGCACACTGCAGGCGATGCAGGCGATGGAGAGCGAGATGGACGACCCCGTTCTGCGCGCGGCGATCGGAAAGCTGACGGCGCAGATGAAGTCGGAGCGGCTGGACGAGGCGATCTCGGGCAACATCCTGGTGGACAGCGGCGCATGGGGCAGCGAGCGGCGCTTTTCCGAAAAGCTGGCGCTCATCGAACGCGCGACGGACGAACGGGAGGCGCTGGAGATCGACTATGTGGACCGCGGGGGCGAGCGCACCCACCGCGTCATTCTCCCCCACCTGCTCGTCTACAAACAGAATATCTGGTACGTGTACGCCTTCTGCCGCACGCGCAGTGCCTTCCGCCTGTTCAAGATCGGGCGCATGCGCACCATCATTGCAACGGGCGAAAAGTTTGAGCGCCTGCCCTTCTCCCGCAAGGATATTCCGCTCTCCTTCTGGACGGACTCCGAAAAGTGCGTGGATGCACGCTTTGCGCTCACGAAGGAGGCGCTGCCCTTTGCCGAGGAATGGCTGGGCGTGGAGGCGGTCTATGAACAGGACGGCAAAAAATACGCCGAGGCCACCCTGCCCGACGACGGTTCGCTGGTGGCAAAGATCCTCTCAGCGGGCGCGGGATTTATCGTGCTCGCCCCCGCGTCCCTTGCGGAGCGCGTCAGGCAGGAGGCAGAAAAAATCGCCGCCCGCTACACCGCCATGGCGTAAATGCCGGAAAAATATCGGCATTACCGATCCCAACACGTTCAGCTCCGGCCCCATCATCCCCCGCAGCGTCATAAGAAAACAGGGTACCCCGCCGATAGCCGAAATAAGGTTCTTCGGACACTTCAAAGGTATCTTCCATATAGAGCCGCAAAAACACTACAAGCAGCAAAGGAGCCGGGCAAGAAAAATCTTACTCGGCTCTCAAAGCCATTTGATAGGTACTTTCAGCGACAATTTTGCGGCAGTTGACATCCGCAAGGAACCTTGATGCTACCATAATCAATCGAAAAAGCTAATTTTATGAGAAAAAATCAACGGCAAAAACCAATAAAGGGAAAACATGACTCATTCTTAACACTGTTTCCCCTGACGGAGAACCTTATTTGGTTGTTCTGTTAGACTTAATGCATATATTTCTTCTTCAAATGATATTTTTCAAATTCCCATTCCACTGCTGTGCGCAGAGCAAGGTTTCCTCCCGCGGAAGGGTAAAGGTAGCAATGCGTTCCCTGCGGCGACGGTGTAAAGCGCGTACGGCCGTCCGAAGAAACGGTGACGGTGCCGCGCGCCGACTTGCGGAAAAGCCGCCCTTCACCCAGCACCGCATACATGACGGTCAGCACATCCCAGCTGGGACGGTCGCCCCCGCAGAACAGTTGGTACGCATAGCCCACGGGATCCTGCTGCGCCCTGCACACGAGGGAACCGAGCGTGAGGACGTCCTTACCGAGTAAAAAATCGGAAAAGGTGACAGGAACGGGACACAGCTGCAGCGCCAGGATACTGTCTTGCACGGAAGTTGCAATGTTGTATTCCGCAACATAAGCCTTTCCGTCGAAATCCACGCATTCGGCGCCGAACATGCCGCCCATAATAACGACTTCACACACCTTTTCGCGCACCAGCACGACGCCCTGCGCACCGTATTCATCCGCCTCGGACTGCAACAGCGCGCGCAGATTATTGAGCTGCCCGATGCATACGATCTTCACGCTGCCGTCCGCGCAGCCGCTCAGACTGCGGCGCATCAACGCGACCGCCTCGGGGCGCTCGTGCAGCACTGCCGTGCCGAACCGTTCTGCCACTTTACGGCAATAGGAAGAGGGCTTCTCAGGGAACCCCTCCCCCTTGTACACACCGATCTGCGTGCGGGAACCGTATTTATCCGCGATCGCATCCAGACACCCGGGGGCGTACCGATCGGAAGTATTGACGGTAAAGCAGAGCAATTTACACAGTCCCGCCCCTTCGTACATATATGCAAGCGCCGCCGCGGCAGCATCGTCGCAGTCGTTGCCGATGTCTGTATCGACCATCAGATTTAACATAACCATTCCTTATGACAAAACCAAATATCAGCGTTTTTTCCTGCTGCGCACGAACAGGACTGCCGCCGCCGTGCCGCCCACCAGAACGGCTGCACACAGCGCGAACATGCCGCCGCTGCCGCCGATGACCGAGCCGCAGCCACCGCCGTCCGAATCGCCGCCATCGCCGCCGGAAGTGGACGCCGCCGTCACCGTGATGCGGAAAGTCTGCGTATCCGACTGCGTTCCGTCCTCATTCTGCGAAGAGTAGGTAACAATGTACACGCCCGTGCGTTCGGGGGTAAAGGCGTTGTCCGTGACCGTCACGTCCTGTGTGTAGGGGTCCTGAACGCTGATGGTGACGGGGCAGCTGTTGTCCTGCGAATCGGTTGCCGAGCCTGCGGGCAGCTGAATGGTCTGTCCCACCGTGCCCGTGGTCGGCACGCCCGTGACGGAGAGCACGAACCCGCGCACGACCTCGACCTCGGACTCGGGCGTGGTGTAGGTGTTGCCCGCAAGGTCGGTCGCCGTGACGGAAATTTTGTTGGTGCCCGTCTCGGTAAACACGATGTTGCTAAGGCCGTCGAAGGTCTGTTTTGCACCGGAGGGCGCCGTGACGTTGACCTGATAGCTCAGGCGCTCATAGCAGAGCACGTCGCTGTCGTAGTCGCAGTAGAGCGGCTGCGTTGCGCTCTCGCGGGGGCTTGTCTTGACCTCGAGCGTGTAGCTCCTGTCCCTGTAAATTTCCGCACCCGAACGCACCTTGACGGGCGCGATGTAGGGCGCAACAGTATCTTCTATGACACCGTCCCCCCCCGCGCTTGCGAGCGACTGCCCGTTGATTTCCGTGATGATGACCTTGCTCAGCGCATTGGTAGCATGCTCAGGGCAATTTGTTTCGTCATCGTCATATGCTGAGGAGTGCTGCGCGGAGAGACGGAAGTACACCTGCACCGCCTCGCACTCGTTCCCTTCGGGGTTGAACGTGGCATCCAGCGTATTTTTGACCGCTTCACCATTGGACACGGAACCGCTCATGGTCAGCAGCGAACCGGTCGTATCCCAATCTCCCCAATAGCTCTTGAAGAAATCCGTAGTGTTGAAGGAGATGTCAAATTCGCTGCTCTCGCGCATGACGCCCTTCACCCATATATCTTCCGCAACCTCGTCCGGTCTGCTTGCCGCAGTCTGATCGTGCAGATCGCCCGAGGTAATGCGGGCGGAAACATTGGTCGCACCGACCGCACTGCCCGAATCGCCCCACAGACGGAGCACCGCCTTTCCGGAGTTCGTGAAACTTTCCACGATCACGTCTACAATGTATTTGCTGTAAAAATTATCGCCGTCCGTGATATAATCCGAACTGTCTTCTTCATAGACGGGCACCTTGAACTTGATGTTGAACTCCTTTCCGTCGGACACGTCGAAGAACATTCTCAGTCCGCCGCCTGCCCACTGGCCGGCATAGACGGCAAGCCCGTCTTCCTCCCACTCACAGGACTGTGCCCACTGGATGATGCGGGAAGAATCGCCCTCCACCGTTTTGCCCTCTGCCCGCGCGCTCACGCCGAGCGTGCCGCCGAACACGAGGAGCAGGGACAGCAGCGCCGTAAGCACCGCGACTGTCCATTTGCGCCTGACTTTCATACCATTTCTCCTCCTGAAATATTTTTATCAGACGGGCTGAATGCCCGATCAGACCAACTGCACACGGCACACGATACCGTTTTCCAGCGAATAACTGCCGTTTTCGCCGCCCGCCGTTCCGGCAGGGACCCACTCTCCGCCCTCGAAAGCGCCGTATTCCGCCGCCGAGAAGGAGCCGCCGCTGAGCGTGACGTCCGCCGCGTCGGTCGCGAACAGATAGACATAGCCTTCATAGACGATGGCAAAGCCCACAGCGCCGACAGAGGTAGAGAAAGTGACGCTGACACTGCCCGCCTGAGCCGTATCCTCATACGCCGTCTCGGGATAGGAGCTTTCCGTGTTGAACACCATGAAATTTTCCCTGTCGGCGAGCACGACTGCTTCGCTGGCTGCAGAAAGTGCATTGAGCATCCTGCGCGACGCCTCGGTATGCTCTCTGTCCGTCAGATCGGCATTCAGAATACCGTGGTCGATATTTGCGGGATCGTTGGTGTTGTTGATGAAGTATTCGGGCGTGCACAGATCGTAGATCATATAGCCCGCCCCGCACTGCGCCGCCGTCAGGATCAGCCCGGGCGTATTGGAGTAGATGCCCTTGTTTTCCGCAATATGGGTGAAATTTCCGGGCAGATTCTCGTTGAAGTTTTCAAGCATGCTGCGCAGCGAGCCGATGCTCGACACATACGGATCGTTGCCGACCGCATCGATGCCTTCCAAGTTATAGATTCTCTGCGCAAATTCGGTGACTTCCGTAAGCGTGGTCAGGTTGACGCGCGTATAGACGCTGTAACGGGAGTTCTTGAACGCCTTGCCGGCATTGTCCAAAAGCGTACACACGGCGTCCCACGCCTGCTCCTCGGTAATGCGCTGCCCGTCCAGCGACACGCTGTACTGCGAGAGTCTCCAGCGCGGGAAGCCGTCCGGTTCGTTGTATACCTGTATCCCGATGAGCGGGTGCTTCTGTCCGTTGACCTGGTCGTAATTGTACACATAGTCCATCAGGGCGTTGATCATCTTGGTCTCCCGCTCCATCAGCGCCTGCGAGGGCTGCAGATAGCCTTGGTAACCGTAATAGCCCCAAAAACTGTTTTTGTTGGAGGAATCGTACTTCGGATAGGTCTCCTCATCCTCCCAGATATAGGCGGGTACCTGATAGCTGTTGCTGTCGCCGCACATGTTGACGGAGTACCAGCAGAACTCCACCTTGATATCGTACTTGTTGGCATAGCCCAGCACGGCAGCCACCATGCGGAAATCGTAGTCATCCTGCGCAGGTTCCAGATCGTTCCAGTCGATGGGCACGGTGAGGACCGACGCTCCCAACTCTGCCGCAGCCCGCACATACTGCTCGTAATCCTCGACGGGCCGCTTTTCGCAGTTCATGTAGGCGTCCAGACGGGATTGCACCCCGTAGTAGGCAAAGGGCTGACCGTCCACTTCCAGATAGGTATTGCCGTTTTCTGCCGTGCGGATGGCGGAGACGATAACTTTTTCTTCCTCCGTGTAGCCGCCGTCCCCTCCCGTCTCGGGCGTACACGCGGCGCAGGATATGCCGACCAGCGCTGACAGCATCAATGCGATTGGCTTTTTCATGGTGTTACTCCTTATTTTTTGATTTTTGTTTATTCTTTGATTCCGGAGGATACGATCCCGCGGACAAATGCGTTCTGTGCCAGGAAGAGAACAAGCACCATAGGCAGTGAGAACATGACGCAGCCCGCCATGACCAGGTTCCAGTCCATGACCCCGCTCGAATCCTGGAAATTATACAGGCTGAGGGAGAGCGTGTGCAGATCGGAATCAAGCAGATAAATACTCGGTCCCACATAGTCGCTCCATACACCCGTGAACTGGAATACTGCCAGCGTTGCAAGCACGGGCGTCATGTTGGGCAGAAGGATGCGCCACAGCACGCCGAACGAGGAACATCCGTCAATGATCGCCGCCTCGTCAAGATCCTTTGGAATACCGAGCATGAACTGGCGCAGCATAAAGATATTGAACGCGCTCCCCCCGATGGCGGGAACGATAAGCGGCAGACGGGTACCGATCCAACCGATATAGCGGTAAATCGCAAAACTCGGGATCATTGTGACGACCCAGGGCAGCATCATGGTGGAGAGCAGCAGACCGAACAACTTGCTCTTCAGGCGCGCCTCGAACCGCGCGAACCCGTAAGCCACCAGAACGGAGCCGACGATGTTGAGCGTCATGACGGACACGACCATCAGCACCGTGTTGCCAAACGCGCGCAGGAAGTGCATTGTTTCAAATGCTTCCGCATAGTTTTCAAAGCGGAAATGCTCAGGGATCAGACTAGGCGGCCATTGGAAGATATCCGCCGACGTGGGCTGAAAGGAGCACAGTACCATATACACGAAGGGCAGGCAGAACACCACGGCAATGACAAGCGCGATGACAAAACATACCACCCTGCCCGCCTGCTCACGCACATGCTTTCCGCGCAGTCTTTCCAAAACCATGTTATTGCCCCGCATAGTACACCTTTCTTCTGCTGACCGCAAAGAAGATTGCCGTAAAGACAAGCGTCAGCATATAGATAAACCAACCCTGCGCAGAGGCATATCCGATGCCATAGGCGTCGAGCGCAAATGCGTTGTCCACAACGAGCATCGCCATCGTTACGGTTTCCGACATGCCTCCGGTCAGCAGTTCGACCTCTGCATACGCCTGAAATGCGCTGATCATGCCCGTTATGAGCACGAAGAACAGCGTGGAACTGAGCATGGGCAGTACGATCTTGCGGAACCTTGTAAAGGGACCGGCGCCATCCAGCGTAGCCGCCTCGATCAGATCCTGCGGCACGTTCTGCAGCCCCGCAAGGATGATGAGCATGGACGGCCCGACGCCGCTCCAGATATTGATCGCCACGACGGTACCCAACGCCATGCTCGGAGACAGGAAATCAATGTTACCCAATCCGAGCAGACTAAGAATATAACTGACGATGTTCCTGTCCTGAAAAATCATCAGTTTCCACAGGAGAGTCGATCCCACAATGGGGATGACGGCAGGCAGATAGATCATCGTACGGAATACCTTTCTGCCAAATATCTTCGTGTTCAGAAGAAGGGCAAACAACAGCGCCAGCAGCACCCCGAAGAACACGCGCGCCAAGGAGTAAATAAGCGTATTACATATGGCTCTGAGAAAGCGGGTATCCACCGTGAACATCCGTACATAGTTATCGATACCCAGAAATTCAAGCGGTCTTGTGGTGAGGGTTGTGACCTTTGCCGAAGTGAAACTCATCACCAGGCTGAATACCATCGGAATAATGGTGAACAGCAAAAAGACGACCAGCCACGGGGAGATGAACAGATAAAATTTTCTTGCCGAGCGGATAGCCTGTCCCGTCCTCCTCTTTTTTACCATACGTACCTCCTTATCCGGCACTGATCACGGCATTGATCTCCCTCGCCGCCTCCGCAAGTGCATCGGCCAGCGGCAGGCGGTCGTTCGCACTGCTTGCCCACACGCGCGGGATATAATCGCCGAGAATTGTCTCAACGCGGCTCTGATCGATGTAGAAACTGAACGTCAGAGGCGACGCGATCTCAAGGTACTTGATAAAGTACTCATTGAGCTCCTTCTGATAGGGGTCCGAAACGTTGAGGAAATCGTTGTAGGCGATGGTCTTGTTTCCGGGAATGTTGAAACCCGTCTGCACATATTCGCGCATGCCCGCCGTCATGTAGTATTCCAGGAATGCCCATGCGATCTCGGGATGTTCGGAGGTCGCGGAAATGGCGTGAGAGATCATCGTCGTTGCGCAATAGATATCGTCGCCGCCGTCGGGGGCGGGAGGGGGCGCCACGCCGATCTCGAAGTTCACGTCGTACCACCCGTAGGACTGCCAAGCCCAGCGGCCGTTCCAGACCACGCTGATATCGCCGTTCTTGAACCCTTCGCCGCCGCCGATGCTGCCCGAGGCAACGGGCGCCGCCGACTGCGTATCGCCGCTCTGGAATGCGACGAAGTATTCAAACGCATCGATGACCGCCTGCGACGATGTGTTCAGCTGACGCATGTCCTCGGTGAACAGCGTGTCACCGCCCATCTGGATCCACTCCATCACGTGTTTCCAGGGAACCTGGTCGAGCGTCGTACCGTAGCGCGTGATGCGGCCGCTGCCGTCGAACTTGGTAAGCAGGTGGCACATCTGCGTACACTGCTCCCAGGTCATTGCAACGCTGTCGGAGGGATATACGCCGCTCTCGTCCGTCGGATACCCCACCGTCTCTGCCAAAGATACGTCGTTTTCCTCGTTGTAGGCGTCGATGTGATCTTTATTGTAGATCATCATGAAGTCGGGCGTAAGGTCTTTGACGACGGCGTACAGATCGCCGCTGCCCATGCGGTTGGTCTGCGCATTGTAGCGGTAGTAATCGTTCGCGTCCCACAGATCGTCTTCCGTGAACACCTCGCTCGCCTCGATATAGGGCTGCAGATTGAGCAAAAGCCCGTCCTGAATGAAGCTTTCGATCATACCGCCCTCCATAAAGAAGAGGTCGGGCGCGTTGCCGCCGCCGAAGTACGTCTTGAGGTTATCGTAATAATTGCCGCTGCTCTGCTGCACTTCCACGTGCCAGTCGGGGTACATGACCTCGAAGTCGGCAGCGAGCCGCCGCGCCGTCTCCACCTCCTGCGTGCTGCCCCACATGTAATAGACGATGGTGTTGTCACCGCCCGTTCTGCCGGTGCACCCCGCCGCCAACAGACAGCTGCATGCCATCAGTCCGCTCAGAACCACTGCCAAACCCTTTTTCATAACCATCCGCTCCTTATCTGTTTTTTGCAACTCCATCATACAACACAATTATTCACTAATGTGGCTAAAATAATTGATATAACTCACTATTTTGGCTGAAAGAAGAGGAAAAATACAGCCAGGCAACGGATGAACCGTCTTTACCTGGCTGTGGAATTTTCCGTGTCCGAAAAATTGAACGTCATGTTCTGTACCTCCCCGCGGCTCAGGCGGCGGTACTGTTTTGGCGTCATGCCCATGGTCCGTTTGAAATAGTTCATGAAACAGATCGGATTGTCGTAGCCACACCTTTTGGCGATCTCCTGCACCGTACGGGAGGTCTCGATGAGCATCTTCTTGGCATTGTTCATGCGGATACCCTGCTGGTATGCCTTCAGCCCCATGCCGACCACCTCTACAAAGATATGGCGGAACCGGTCGTACGAATATCCGATGTTATTTGCCAGAATTTCAAAGTGGATCTCCTTGTTGAAGTTGGCAAGGATGTACCTCTTTGCATTGTTGCACAGCGAGATGATCTGTGTATCGAATTTGCTTTCGTACACTTCGATCAGATAACGCAGGGTATACAGCATCTGCGCGAGACTGTTTTCCAGTGCGGCGACATCACGTTCCTCCGCGAAATACAGCTCCGCCATCCTGCCAAGTGCATCGTATATTTTTTCCACCAGTACGGAGTACTTCGATGCGGTGATCAGAATTGGCTCCGTGACCTTCATATAGTCCGTTCTGAAAATACAGCTCCTGACGCTCGTCTCCGTGAGCGTGCGTTCAAAGTGTTCGCGCTGCTCCGGAACCACCAAAAGGGAAGTTCCGGTGTAACTGAACTCCTCGCGCTCCACCGTCGCCGCCCCCGCACCGTTGCGGTAAACGATCACCTCGTACCCGCCATGCCTGTGCGGGAGCACGTTGTCCCCCGCCCTGTGGGTATATCTGACGATCTCTTCGACAAAATAGAACATGCTCTCACCTTTTGTATTTTCCGCCCATCCAAATCTTGTACTTCGCGTTGAACACACTGATTGTAGCACAAATTCAGGCCGCCGTCAATCCCTACTCGCTGATCATCCATGAACAAACAAAATCCCTTCACTAACAAGTGAGGAATCATGCTGCCGCGCAAACAGGCAGCTTCAGGAAACCTGTTTGCGTCGCATCGCGAGCCGCCACAATTACAACAAACCGGGACATTTTCAGCCGCAGATCGTATAGCACTGCACGCCGTTGAAATTTTTCCGCCGAAAGAATTGTATTTTTTGCGCGCGCGTGCTATAATGTGTGCATGACGATACGAAAGATCGCGGGCTGTGCGCTTGCCGCGCTGTTTTTGTCGGGAACGGCGGGCGCCGCGCTGCCGCAGACAACCATTTCTTCCTCCGCAGAAGATGCGGCGCAGACCGCCCTTCTCACAACGGACAATGCCTCGCTCTTTCTGCCCGAGAGCTACGAGCAGTACCTTGAGCTGGATTCCCCCACCGACGTGGCGTTTTCGCAGGGGTATATCGCCATTGCGGACGGCTCGTTCATCTACGTATATGACCGCGCGGAAAATACTTACCGCCTTTACGAACACACCGCGCAGGTGCGCGTATCCAAGCTGCAATTTTCCGATGCGGGCAGGCTGTATTTTTCGGATACCGCGCTCGGTTTTTACGAGCTTGATCTGACGACATATGAACGTCGCCCGATGGGCATCTCGCTCTCCACCTTCTACATCGCCGACAATACGGTGTTTGTGGCGAGCGTCTCCAACCAGACGACCTCTCTCTATGCGCTTGCCCTGGAGGACGAACTTTCTCTCGACGGAAAAACGCCCTTCGGCAGCCTTCCGACAGCCAACACGCCGCGCATGACCTACGCAGACGGCACGCTGTACTGCGCCGTCGATGTCACCGTGTATGCCTACAACTCCTTTGACGGCAGCCATTCACCCGAGGTCCATCTTCTGGACGACACTTCCGTTTCCGGGCTGACCTCCTTGTGCTCCTTCCGCGGGCAGTTCTACTACACGGTGGGCGGAGCATCGGGCGGATTGTTCCGCACCGATCTGCAGGCCGGCGCGACGGCTCTGCTTTCCGGCACGTCGTTTACAGCGCTCACTGCCTATGCCGATGTTCTGTATGCGATCAGCGGCAATGCGGTCTGTGCTCTGAACGTCACACAGGACAGCGCCGCCTTTACCGACTATGAGATCGCCTCTTCGTCCGATTCCTCCAACCGCCTGTCAGGCGCTGCGGACACGGTACGCGCGGGGGATTTGCTGGTAACGGCGGATGCGGGAAACCAACGTGTGAGCGTTTACGACTTTGCGGAGGCGACCCACACGGTGCTTCCCTGTACCAACAACGAGGCTTCCTTCACCCCGTCGCTCGTTGCCACCGACGGAACGACCATTGCCGTGGCTTCGGGCGCAAGCATCTATACCTGTAGCTACGGCGACACCTCCTTTGAGTTCTTCTGCACGGCTCAGACCACCGTCCGCGGGCTGAGCGTCGTATACGGTCAAATTTATTACGTGACGGAAAACGGCATGTACGGGAACGGGGAGGCATCGGTATATCACAGCGGCACGCCCACGGGGCTGACCGCCGACCTGTACGGAAACCTGTTTGTCTCCTTCTCGGACGGCAGCGCCGCCAAATTCACGGAAGAGACGTTCATGACCGCCGATCATACGGGAGAGGAAGCGTTTCCCGCCGGCACGCTCAGCGGCGCGACCTCGATGCGCGCCGACTTCGAGGGGAACCTGTACTACCTCTCGGGAGGCAGCCTGTACAAGAACGACACTCTGTTCGCGCAGATCGACGGCAGCGATTTCGTATACACCTCTGCCGCGACGGCGCCCCTCTCCTTCGCCCTCGGTTTTGAGGACGACGCCGTATACTTCAACTTCGGGAACTATCTCATCGCAAGCCATGCGAGCACGGAAGAAGATACGGGGCCGCTGGCGGGCATTCCGACGCTCGGCGAGATCGCCGAGAGCGGCGCACGGGAGACGACTTTCTCCCTGCACGAGGGAACGGGACTGACCGTGACGGTTGCCGCACACGCCGTGGGCATCGACACCGACCTGACGGCATTCAGAGATTCGGACAGCGCTTTCTTCCCCTACAGCGGCTACTCGCGTGCGACGCAAGAACGGCAGGGGCTGCTGCTCGCCGCCACGCCCGACGAGGCGGGCGGCTACTCCCTGGTGCTGTTCGCCGAGGAGGACGGCAGCTATACGGCTCGCCTGTACCGCTCCGAGGTACTCACCGCCGCATCCGATATATGGCAGGAGGAGAGCGGGACGCGCTGGCTCACCAACAGCGTCGGCGCATACTATGCCCCCTGTCTGGAGAGCGCGCTCTCGGACGAGACGCTCCCGCGCGGCACACAGGCGGAAGTGCTCGGCTACTTTACCGCGCCTGACAGGGAGTATGCCCTGATCGAGTACGAGAGCACGGCGCGTGAGCGCGTGCGCGGCTGGGTGCCGGCATCCTATCTCTCCTCTGTATCCACCGTTCCTGCCTCGGGCGAGGATTACACGCTCGCCTACCTGAAGGCAAGCGAGGACGGCACCGTGTTCACCGGTGAGGACGGCTCGCAGCGCACGGTCACGGAGCGCGTACAGGTGCGGCTCTACGATAACGGCGACGGCACGTATACCGCCCGCCTTGCGGACGACATGGCCTACAGTGCGACCGTCACCGACGACATGATCGACAGGGACAACGCCGAGGCGCTGCGCATTGCACTCATCGTCATTCTGAGCGTGCTGGCGCTGGTCATCGTGGGCGTATACATCTTCCTGCTCCCGTGGGAAAAATACCGAAAAAACCGTCGGTAATTCATGCATTCCCCATTGACAACCGCGCAAAATTGTAGTATTGTAAGAATATCAAAACGGCCGATGCGCCGCAAAACTATATTGACGAGGAACTGACTATGGCAACCTATCTCTCTCCCCTTGCGCCCCAGCGCGCCGACCCCTACCTGTACAAGCATGACGGCAAGTACTATTTTACGGCGACCTGCCCCCTGTACGACCGCATCGAGCTGTCCTGTGCGGACACGGTGAACGGCATCGCCGCCGCTCCCGCGCGCGTCGTGTGGAAAAAACATGAGACGGGCGCACTGGCGTCGCACATATGGGCCCCGGAATTGCACTACGTGATGGGAAAATGGGTCATTTACTTTGCCGCAGGGCACCTGCCCGACGTATGGGATATCCGCCCCTATGCCCTCATCTGCAAGGGCGACGACCCCATGACGGACGACTGGGAGGACGCCGTTCCGATGGAGGCGGCGCCGGACGACCCCTACCCCTTCACCGATTTCTCGCTCGACATGACGGTGTTCGAGAACAAGGGCAGATGGTACGCGGTCTGGGCGCAGAAGTTCGGCTGTTCGCGCGCGCCCACGCCCATTTCCGACCTGCTCATCGCGGAACTTGCAACCCCCACGCAGCTCAAGACGGTGTTCGTGCGCCTGACCTCTCCCGACTATGACTGGGAGCGCGAGGGCGGATTCTGGGTCAACGAAGGCCCCGCCGTATTGCATTGCGCCGAGACGAAGGGGAACATCTACCTGACCTATTCCGCCTCCGCCACGGGCGCGTGCTATTGCATGGGCATGCTGCACGCCGACGAAAATGCCGATCTGCTCGACCCGCGCAGCTGGCGCAAGGAGCGTTGGCCCGTTCTGAAGACGGACGAGAGCCTGCGCGTGTACGGTCCCGGGCACAACTGCTTTGTGCGCGGCGACGAGGACGAGGTGCTCACCCTGCTGCACTTCCGCGACTATGAAAAGATCGTGGGCGACCCGCTGGACGACCACAACCGCCACGCGCACGTTTTGAAGGTCGCGTTTGCCGCAGACGGCCGCCCCCTCTTCCCCCTGGACGCAAAGGCGCTCTACAACACGCCCTACGAAAACGAAAAGCAAAAAGGCATCAACGACTGAAAACAGGCAGCCCGCACGGGCTGCCTGACGTTTTATCCGGATGGGCCGCCGCCCGTCTCCAAAAAAAAGCTGCGCACGGGGCGCAGCTTTTTCTGTCTGAAAAGCGTTACTTCGCGTATTCCACACTGCGGAATTCGCGGATCACGTTGACCTTGATCTGTCCGGGATACTCCAGTTCCGCCTCGATCTTCTTTGCAATGTCCTTGGCAAGGAACATCGCCTTGGCGTCGTCGATCTGCTCGGGCTTAACAATGACGCGCACCTCTCTGCCCGCCTGAATGGCATAGCTCTTTTCCACGCCGGGGAAACTTGCCGCAAGCTCTTCCAGACGCTCGAGCCGCTTGACATAGTTGGAACTCGTCTCCCGTCTCGCCCCGGGACGGGCGCCTGAAATGGCATCCGCCGCCTGCACGAGCACCGCCTCGATGGTCTTGGGTTCCACGTCGCCGTGGTGCGCCATGATCGCGTTGACGATCATCGCATTTTCCTTGTACTTCTTGGCGAGGTCGGCGCCGATCTGGATGTGCGTGCCCTCCTGCTCGTGGTCGACCGCCTTGCCGATATCGTGCAGAAGGCCCGCACGCTTGGCAAAGTTGACGTCCAGCCCCAATTCCTGCGCCATCAGCCCCGCGAGCTGCGCGACCTCGATGGAGTGCTTGTACACGTTCTGCCCGTAGCTGGTGCGGAATTTCAACCTGCCGATGAGCTTGATAAGTTCGGGATGCAGCCCGAAGATGCCCACCTCGAACATGGCATTCTCGCCCGCCGCCTTGATCTGCTGGTCGAGTTCCTTGGTGACTTTTTCCACCGTCTCCTCGATGCGGGCGGGGTGGATGCGGCCGTCGGCGATCAGGCGCTCGAGCGTCTGACGCGCGATCTCACGCCGGACGGGGTCAAATCCCGAGAGAATGACCACCTCGGGCGTATCGTCGATGATCAGTTCGATGCCCGTCGCGTTCTCGAGCGCACGGATGTTGCGCCCCTCCCTGCCGATGATGCGCGCCTTCATGTCGTCGTTGGGCAGCGGCACCACGGACACCGTTACCTCGGACGCATGATCGGCCGCACAGCGCTGAATGGCAAGGGTGATGATGTTCTTGGCGTTGAGTTCCGCCTCGTCCTTCGCCTGCTGTTCGAGCGTTCTGACCTGAACGGCGACGTCGCGGCGGGTCTCTTCGAGAATTTCTTCGGTGAGGAGTTTTTTCGCCTCGTCCTTGGTGAGCTGCGCCACGCGCTCCAGCTCCTGCACCATCAGTTCATGCTGATGGGAGAGCACTTCCTGTTTCTTTGCGACCTCCTCCAGCCGCTTGGCAAGGGCCTCTTTCTGCGCCTCGAGCGCCTCGTTCTTCTTGTTTAGCTCGGCCTCTCTGCGCTCTAACTGGTCCTCCAGTTTGGAGAGTTTGGATTCGGTGCGCTGGAGTTCCGCGCGCTTTTCCTTCATCTCCTGCTCAAATTCGTTCCTGCGTTTAAGCTCCTGTTCCTTGGCTTCTAAAATGGCTTCCTTCTTGAGCTGCTTGCTTTGAGCACGCGCCTCGGAGAGCATCTCCT
>CALVLT010000033.1 GCA_944340905.1 uncultured Clostridia bacterium | reverse complement strand
ATTAAACTATATCACAAAATCAGAACTTGTTACTCTTTTTTTATGTTCTCTGTCTCACTTCTATTGTAACCATACACTGGAAGGAGAGGAAGAGAAAGGAAAACCCTTGACGGCGGCGGTGCGGCGTGGTACAATAGGCGGGAGGTGTTACCATGGATATGACGTTTGAAAGTTTCGACAAAAAACAGCTGCATGTGTATGTGTGGGAGGCGCCGCAGGCGCGGGGCGTGGTGCAGATCGTGCACGGCATGGCGGAGCACGCCGCAAGATACGAGCAGTTCGCCCGCTTTCTCAACGAACACGGTTTTACCGTGGCTGCGGACGACCACCGCGGACACGGCGCAACGGACGCGCGCACGCTTGGCTGGTGCGCGGGCGATATGTTTGCGGACACCGTGCGCGACGAAGGGGCGATCACCGATCATCTGAAGGAGAAGTACAAGCTGCCCGTCGTGCTGTTCGGCTTTTCCTACGGTTCCTTTCTCACGCAGAGCTATCTTGCGAAATATGCGGACAAGCTCGCGGGCGCGGTCATCGCGGGCAGCAGCTATAAAAAGGACCTCGAGGTGTACGCAGGTTCCGTAGTCGCATGGCTCGGGCGGGTGTTCTGCGGCGGAAAAAAGCCTGCAAAGTTCATCGAAAAACTCTCCTTCGGCGCGTATGCCAAGAAGTTTGCGGACGGCGAGTGGCTGTCAACGGATGCGGAAAACAACGCCGCCTACCACGGCGATCCGCTGTGCGGATTTACATGTTCCTTTGAGTTTTATGCCGACTTTTTCCGCGGACTGCGCAGGCTGTACACAAAGCGCTATATCGCAGGGCTGAAAAAGGATCTGCCCGTGCTGCTCGTCTCGGGGGCGCAGGACCCCGTGGGGAACATGGGCAGGGGCGTGAAAAAACTCTGCGACTTTTACACGCAGCGGGCGGGCATGCGCTGCGTGACGCTGAAATTGTTTGAAAACTCCCGCCATGAATTTCTCAACGAGCGGGAGGATCGTCCCGAAAAATGGGGGACGGTACTGGAATTTTTGAACAAGGTATTCTGATCGGACGCCTGTTCCGAAAAATAATGCGCGCCCTGCGGCTTTCGGCCGCAGGGCGCGCATTGGGTTGTTGCAGATCATAACACGGTTCAGCCTACGATAAATTCAATGCTGCCGCCGTTTGCCGTAAACGTGAGTTCGCCGTTGCTGTATTGGGCGTTTTCGGTTTCGCCGACGGCGATCGAAGGCGCTGAAGGCGGGTCAGACATTCTGTAGGCAAGTTCGACGCTGTAACTGTGCCCGACGGCATAGTTCAAAGTGATCGTGACCGTGTTGTCCGATGCGATCTCGTAGTCGCCGTCAAGAATGGTCTGGTATTGCTGGGCATACATGGTTTCGTCCCAGTCAAGGTCTGTAAATGCAAAATAGAGGTTTTCGGTATTCTCGTCGTTTATGATGTTGGTGAGATCGAACACTATCGTTGTCGTCCAGATTTCCACCTGCTTCAGCGGCTCCGGCTCCGTGACCGTCATGGTGCAGGCGAGAATCGATTCGTCGTCGAATGAGGATTCGTTTTCCACGATCAGCACGATCTTCGCCGTTCCTGCGCTGATCTTGGAGCGGTCGATATGGACGATGAATCTGTATGCGTCGTTGCGATCGCCTTGCTCGTCATAGGTTACTTGCAGGGCGTCGTTCGGGATCACGTCTTCGTTGAGAGAAAATGCCCGTTCATCGTGATTGTTGAACCACCCGCCGGTATTGTCCGGATCGTCTGTCACGTTGGCGGTCAGCAGCACGTCGTCGGAAGAGGCATAATACGCATCGCCCTCGAATGCCGCCTGCCATTTTTCGGCCGAGGCCGGGTTCTCTTCATCCCAGGAGAGGAAATTGTCCGTCTCGATGTCGGGATAGTAGGCGGCGTCTACGGTGAGCCGCACGGGTTCCGCGGGCATGGTAAAGGAATATTTTCCGTCCGTTCCCGCCGTCAGCCGCTCATAGCCCGTCTGCGAGCCGTAGAGTTCCACCCCTTCCAGAGTGCTCTCGTCGGGGTGCGTCAGGGTGATGCCGAAGGTCACGGTGTCCCCCTCATAGGCGCCGTCGGGCAGATCGCTCACGGTAAAAACTTCGGATGCGTCGGGCGCCTGAATGGAATAGCGCGTTCCCTTGCTCTCCCCGCCCTCGCCGCCGTCCGTGCAGGCGGTAACGATGCCTATGCTCAGGCACAGGCAGAGGCTTGCGGCGATCGCCGCCCATATAAACCTTGCTCGTCTGTTCATATTTTCCTCCCTGATAACATGGACTGTATCACCTGTATTGTACCACACGGGGGGGGGTAGGTGTCAATCGGTTTTTGTCAAAAAGTCGGCTCCGCCGTGCCTTTCGCCGCCGAAGGACGGCGCATCCGGCGGGCGCTTGTCCTGCGCGGGGGAGGTGCCGAGGATGCTGCGGTAGAGGCGGAAGAAGGTGGAATAGCCCGAAAAGCCGCACTCCTGCGCCGCCTGCGTGGGCGCCATGCCCGCGCGGATGAGCCGCTGCGCGCGCAGGATTTTTTTGGAATTGACATACTGCATTACGCCGATGTGCAGATACTGCGCAAAGGTATGCGTCAGCCACGAAGGGCTGACGAAGAAGGCGGCGGCAAGCTCCGTCACGCTCATCGGCTCGGCAAGGTGCGCGTCGATGTGGCGCAGCACCTCCCCCAGCCGCGGGTGCAGAACATCCGCCCCATCCTCGCGGGCGGGCGTTTCGTATTTCAGCTCCAGCAGGATGAGCGTCAGGCTCTCGCGCAGGGCGAGAAGGGCGTCCGCCTCCGCATAGTGCTGCGCCGCCCGCTCCGCACCCGCGAACAACTGTCCGAGCCTTCCGGCGGGCGGGGCGCGGCGGGAGACATCCGCCGCGCGCAGCACGGGCACGAGGGGGGCGGGCACGAGTTCTTCCGTAAAATTGAGCACCATGCGCCGGTATGGCGCCTCGGCGTGCAGAACGGGGAAGTGGTACACGGCGGGGCGGATGAGCAGCAGGGTGTGCGGCGCGAGCGGATAGAGCTTGTCGCCTACCACGTAGTCCGCGTCCCCTTCGAGGAAGTAATACAATTCATACGCTTCATGCATGTGGCGGGGGAATCCTCCGTCCTGCGCGCTGCCCGAACATTTGCTTTCAAAGCTCAGTCCGCCGTGTTGGATGCCGTTCATGCGGACAGTATAGCATACTTCTGCTCAAAACGCAATGTTTTCTGCAAAATTCAGTATTGACTTTTCATTTTATTGCGGCTACAATAGGGGCACATGCGAGAGGGAGGCAGATATGATCAGGTTATGCGCTTTTTCCGACGAGGCGGCAAAGGACCTTGCGGGGCAGGCGGATGCGCTGCAAAGACACGCGATTTCGCTCACGGAGCTGCGCAGCGTGGACGGGAAGAACGTGCGCGATCTGACGCTGCGCGAGGGCAGGCAGATCGGAGAGTATCTGAGCGGACGGGGGATCGCCGTCTGGTCGGTGGGCTCGCCGCTCGGCAAAGTAGATCTTGCGGCGGCGGATGAGAAATATCTGGACGTGGTGAGCCACGTCTGCGAGCTTGCGCGCGAACTGGGCACGGACAAGGTGCGCGCGTTCAGTTTCTTCCACGCATACGGCGAAAGAAACAGGGTGCTCGACGTGTGCAACGCCATGGCGGAGCGGGCGGCCGCGCTCGGCGTGACGCTCTATCACGAGAACGAAAAGGAAATTTACGGCGACACGGCGGCGCGCGTCAGGGAGCTGATGGCGGGGCTTTCCGGCTGGAAATTCGTCTACGACCCCGCCAACTTCATTCAGGTGGGCGAGCGCGCCGAGGACACGCTGCCCCTTGCGGCGAAGTGCGACTACTTCCACATCAAGGACGTCGTCGCCGCGACGGGCGAGCTGGTCCCCGCAGGCTATGGGGACGGCGACATCGCGGGACTGATCGGCTATGCGAAGGCGGACACGGTGCTCACCGTCGAGCCGCACCTTGCGCTGTTCGAGGGGTATGCGGGCATCGATCACAGCGAAATGAAACATAAATTCGTCTATCACAGCCGCGGCGAGGCGTTTGACGCGGCGGTCGGCGCCATAAAGGGCGTGCTGGAACAGTGCGGCTATCGCGTCTGCGGGGAGGGATATGTCAGATGAACGTCGGCATCAATCTGTACTCCCTGCGCAAGCAGATCGCAACGGAGCAGGACTTCCTTGCAACGGCGCTGCGCCTGAAAGAGATGGGGTATGCGTCCCTGCAGTTCTCGGGCGCGCCCTTCGATGCGCAGATGATCGGGCGGGTGAGCAGGGCGAGCGGCCTGCCCGTCACGCTCACGCACGTGCCGTGCGAGCGCATTCTAAACGATACGAAACGGCTCGCCGAAGAGCACCTCTCATTCGGCTGCAGGCGGGTGGGGCTGGGCATGATGCCGCTCGACGCGCTCTCGGACGAGACGCGCTGCCTTGACTTTATCCAAAAGTTGCAGCAGGCGGCGCACACGCTGAAGGGGCTGGGGCTGACCCTCTTCTATCACAACCATCACATGGAATTTTACCGTTTCGGGCGGCAGACGGTGTTCGAGCTGCTCCTCGGGAATGCGCCCGATCTGCACTTCACGGCGGACGTCTACTGGCTGCAGTACGGCGGCGCGGACGTGACGGCATACCTGAAAAAGCTTGCGGGGCGCGTGGAGTGCGTGCATCTGAAGGACTACCGCATCGTGCGCAAGCAGGGCGAAGGGCAGCCCTT
This sequence comes from uncultured Clostridia bacterium, assembly GCA_944340905.1. GTDB lineage: Bacteria > Bacillota > Clostridia > Christensenellales > Borkfalkiaceae > Gallimonas. Next base: position 13,951 of record CALVLT010000033.1, on the reverse strand, counting down.
CGCGCCCGCGTTTGCGCCCGTGGGGGATGGCTCCCTCGACATGCCCGCTATCATCGCGGCGGCGCGTTCGGCGGGAACGCAGGAATTTTACGTGGAGCAGGACGACGCCTGCGACTACCCCGACCCCTTTGAACAGGTGGGGCGCAGCGTCCGCTACCTCGCCGCACTATAATAGAAGGAGAACAACGATGGATAAGGTAAGGTTCGGGATCATCGGGCTGGGCAACCAGGGTACGACTTACGCGGTGGGACTGTTCGCCGCGGGCAAGATCGAAAACGGCGTCGTGTCCTGTATGTGCGACATCGACCCCGCAAAGATCGAACTCATGCGCAAGAAATATACGGGGGAGGCGGCGTACTTCACCGACTACATTGCCATGCTCGACAGCGGGCTGTGCGACGCGGTGCTCGTGGAGACGCCCCACTACCTGCACCCCGAGATGGCGATCGCGTGCTTTGAGCGGGGCATTCCCGTCATCGTGGAAAAGCCCGCGGGCGTGTACGCCCTGCAGGTGCGCGAGATGAACGCGGCGGCGGACAAGTACCATGCAAAGTTTGCCGTCATGTTCAACCAGCGCACCAACTGCCTGTACCGCAAGATGCGCGAGATGATGGCGGCGGGCGCGGTGGGACAGCTGCAGCGCGTCGTGTGGGTCATCACCGACTGGTACCGCACACAGTATTACTACGATACGGGCAGCTGGCGCGCCACGTGGGACGGCGAGGGCGGCGGCGTGCTCATCAACCAGTGCCCGCACCAGCTCGACCTTATCTCCTGGGTGGTGGGCGAACAGCCCGTGCGCGTGCGCGGGTTCTGCTCCTACGGCAGGTGGCACGATATCGAGGTGGAGGACGAAGTCACGGCGTACTTCACCTACAAAAGCGGCGCGACGGGCGTGTTCGTGACGACGACGGGCGAGACGCCCGGCGTCAACCGTCTGGAAATTTCGGGCACGGGCGGCAGGCTCGTGTGCGAGGGCGGCAAGCTGCTCTACTATAAAAATGCGTCGGACGCGGGCGAATTTTCCCGCACCGCGCAGGCGGCGTTCGCCCGCCCCGAAGTGGTGTGCGAGGAACCGGAGACGGACGGCAGCAACGCGCAGCACGCGGGTATCATCAACAATTTTGCCAACGCCCTGCTGGGGAAGGAACCCTTCTTTGTGGACGGGCGCGAGGGCATCCGCGGCGTGGAACTCATGAACGCCATCGAACTTTCTGGCTGGCGGGGCGGCGAGGAAGTGCCCCTTCCCGTCGACGCCGGGGAGTATCTCAAAGAGCTGAACATGCACCGCGCGCACTCCCGCCGCAAGACGGGCAGCGGCGTGGTGGCGGACACGGCGGACACGGCGGGCACCTACGGGAGCGAAGTCAGATGAAAGCCACCGTCATCGGCAACGGCAATATCGGCCGCGTGCATCGTGCCGTTTTACAGGAGCTGGGACACACCGTCGTCGTATGCGATACCGACCAAGGGCGCAGGCAGGGCGGCTATGCCGACTGGCGCGAGATGCTCGCCGCCGAGGGCCCCGACGTTGTACATGTCTGCACGCCGCACTATCTGCACGCGGACATGGTGGCGGGCTGTCTTGCGGCGGGCGTGCACGTGCTGTGCGAAAAGCCGCTGTGCATTTGCCGCGCGGACATTGCGCGCATTCTCGAAGCGGAAAGGCATGCCGCGGGCATGCTGGGCGTGTGCCTGCAGAACAGGTTCAACCCCTCGTCGCAGGCGGCGCATGCGTATCTTCGGGGCAGGCATGTCGTGAGCGCGGCAGCCATGCATTCCTGGCACAGGGACGCGGCGTACTATGCCACCGCCGGCTGGCGCGGCAAGTGGGAGACGGAGGGGGGCGGCGTGCTCATCAACCAGGCGCTGCACACCGTCGACCTCATGCAGTGGCTGGCGGGCATGCCGCACACGGTCAGCGCGCAGGTGGGGCAGCTCGCCCTCGGCGGTGCGATCGAAACGGAGGACACCGCGGCGCTGCGCATGTGCGGGGACGCCCTGTGCACGCTGTATGCCACGACGGGCGGCGGGGATGACTTTCCCCCCGTGCTGCTCTTCAGGACCAAGGAGGGTGACAGGGTGGAACTCCTGCCCGACGCGTTGCATGTGAACGGGGAACAGGTTCCGCTTGCGGCGGCGCCCGCGGCGCGCGCAAAGCCGTGCTACGGCGGCAGCCACCGCCTGCTCATCGAGGAATTTTACCGCTGCATCGCCGCAGGGGAGCGCTTTCCCATCGGCGGCGAGGAGGGCGCAAAGAGCGTGCGCATCGTGCTTGCGGCATATGAGAGCCGCGGAAAGGAGGTTTTGCCATGACGTTCGGAACGCAGTATCTGCTGCATTCGGACAGCGCAAGGCGCATCTATGAGGGCATCGAAGGGTTACCCGTTATCGACTACCACTGCCATCTCGACCAGAACAAGATCGCGTCCAATGCGCAATTTTCCGACATCGGCGAGCTGTGGCTGGCGGGCGATCACTACAAGTGGCGCGCCATGCGCATGTGCGGGGTGGAGGAGAGGCTGATCACGGGCGACGCCCCGTGGCGGGAAAAATTCATGGCGTATGCCGCCGTGATGCCCCGCCTCGCCGGCAACCCCGTCTACGACTGGACGCACCTCGAGCTTGCGCGCGTGTACGGCATCGGGGAGCCGCTGAGCGCCAAGACGGCGCAGGACATCTATGAGCGCGCGAACCAAAAAAGCGTGGACGTTGCCTCTCTTTTGAAACAGTTCCGCGTACAGTTCGTGGCGACGACGGACGACCCAGCGGACGATCTTGCCGCCCACGGAAGGTATGGGGACACCGTTGTGGCGCCCACCTTCCGCCCCGATAAGCTCTACGTTCCCGACGAGGCGTACCTTGCCAAGCTGGGCGCGGCGGCGGGGGTGCGCATTCAGACGCTCGACGACCTTTTGGAGGCGCTCACGCACCGTCTCGACTTCTTCCTTACCAAGGGCTGCCGCGTCTCCGACCACAGCTTTTTGCGCTTCCCCGCGCGCTATGCCGACGCGCGGGAGGCAAAGGCCCTCTTTGCGAAAAGAGGCGCGCTCTCCGCACAGGAGCAGGACGCCTTCTTCGGCTTTTTGCTCGAGTGGCTGGCGCGCGAATACGCCAAGCGGGGCATGCTCATGCAGCTGCATTTTTCCGTCATGCGCAACTGCAACACGCGCATGTATGCGCGCTGCGGGGCGGACGCGGGGTTCGACCTTCCCGCCTCGGAGCAGAGCGTCGAAGGGCTGGTGCGCTTTCTCGACCGCATTGCCGACGAGGAGCGCCCCGAGACCGTGCTCTATACCCTGAGTGACGGCAATCTCCCCGCCCTTGCGGCGGCAACGGGCGCCTTCCGCCGCGTCAGAATGGGCGCGGCGTGGTGGTTCAACGACACGGTGCAGGGCATCCGCAAAAACCTGCGCACCATCATGGAGTATGCCGCGCTCGGCACCCATTTCGGCATGCTCACGGACAGCAGAAGTTTTTCCAGCTATGTGCGCTTTGAATTCTTCCGCCGCATCCTTGCAGACGAGTTGGGCGCGCTCGTCGGGGAGGGCCGCTGCGATCTGAGCACGGCAATCTCGCTCGCGCAGCGCGTGAGCTACTACAATATCAAGGAGGCTTTGGGGCTATGAAAATGACCTTTCGCTGGTATGGGGAGACGGACAGCATTCCCCTGCAATATATCAGGCAAATTCCGAACATGTCGGGCGTGGTGACGGCGGTGTACGATACGCCCGTGGGCGAGGTGTGGGAGCCTGAAAAAATCTCCCGCCTCAAATACCTGTGCGACAGAGCGGGGCTGGAGATGGAAGTCATCGAGTCCGTGCCCGTGCACGAGGACATCAAGCTGGGCAAGCCCTCGCGCGATCGCCTGATCGCAAACTACGCGCAGACCATCCGCAATTTGGGCAAGGCGGGGGTGAAGTGCATCTGCTACAACTTCATGCCCGTGTTCGACTGGTTCCGCACCGATCTGTGCTATTGCCAGGAGAACGGCAGCACCTGCCTTGCGTACAAGGAGGAGGACTTCAAAAAACTCGATAAGCACAACCTGCGCCTGCCCGGCTGGGACGAGAGCTATACGCCCGAGGAACTCAACGGACTTTTGAAAGAATACGAGGGCATGACGCACGAACAGCTGTTTGAAAACCTTGTATATTTCCTGAATGGCATCATGCCTGCTTGTGACGAGACGGGAATCAACATGGCGATCCATCCCGACGACCCGCCGTGGGACATCTTCGGCCTGCCGCGCATCGTGGGACGGGAGGCGGACTACGACAGGCTGTTTGCCGCCGTGTCAGACGTGCACAACGGCATCACCTTCTGCACGGGGAGCCTGGGCGCAGGGCGGTTCAACGATCTTCCCAAGATGGCTGCGAAGTACGCAAAGCGCATCTACTTTGCACATCTCAGGCAGCTGAAGTTTGTCAACGAGACAGATTTTTACGAAAACGGGCATCAGACGTCGGACGGAAATGTGAATATCTACGCCATCGTCAGAGCGCTCGTCGAGAACGGGTTTGAGGGGTACGTGCGTCCCGACCACGGCAGAAATATCTGGGGCGAGGACGGCAAGCCCGGATATGGTTTATATGATCGCGCGCTCGGTGCAGCGTACCTGAATGGTTTATTTGAAGCGGTAGAAAAGGACAGGAGGTAATCATATGAACATTCCCTTTCAGGTGGATTTAAGCAATAAGGCGGCGGCGATCACGGGTGCGGGCGGCGTCATCTGCAGCGAATTCGCGCGGGCGCTTGCCGCTTGCGGCGCGAAGGTCGCACTGCTGGACATCAATTACGACGCAGCGAAGGCGGTCGCCGACGACATCGGCGAAAACGCCATCGCCATCCGCTGCAATTGTCTGGACAAGGCGAGCATTCAGGCGGCGAAGGAGGAAGTGAACGCGGCGTTCGGCAAGGTCAACTTCCTCATCAACGGCGCGGGCGGCAACAACCCGCGGGCGACGACGGACAACGAGACCGCGGACATGGGTGGGGGCAAGGACTTCTTCGCTCTCGAGGAGAGCGGCATCAAGTTCGTATTCGATCTCAACATCACCACGGCGTTCCTCGTCACGCAGGTGTTCGCCGAGGACATGTTGGAGACGGGCGGGAACATCATCAATATCTCCTCGATGAACGCCTATCGCCCGCTCACCAAAATTCCCGCATACTCCGCGGCGAAGGCGGGCATCAGTAATTTCACGCAGTGGCTTGCGGTGCACTTTGCATCCAAGGGCATCCGCTGCAACGCGATCGCGCCCGGGTTCTTCGTGACCAACCAGAACCGCGACCTTTTGTTCAACAAGGATGGCTCTCCCACGGCGCGCACGGGTAAAATTCTTGCTGCAACGCCCATGAAGAAGTTCGGCGAAGTGGACGATCTGTTGGGCGCTCTCCTGTGGCTCGCGGACGATGGTGCCAGCGGATTTGTCACAGGCACCGTGATTCCCGTGGACGGCGGGTTCAGTGCATATTCAGGCGTTTGAGTTCGCATGCATCGCGCTTGCAAAAATTTTTACGATCGTGAGGTTTGATATGTTGGAACAATACGGCGTCATTCCCGTCGTCACCTTCCGGCGGGAGGAGGATGCGCTCCCCATGCTCGGGGCGCTGTGCGCGGGCGGGCTGCCCGTGGCGGAGATCTGTTTCCGCACCGATTGCGCAAAGGAGTGCATCGAGGCGGGCAGGAAGGCGTTCCCCGATATGTGCATCGGCGCGGGCACCGTTCTGAGCGGCGCGCAGTGTGCTGATGCGCTCGCGGCGGGCGCACAGTTCATCGTCTCCCCGGGCTATTCCGAGGAGGTCGCCCTTCTTTGTGAGGAGCGCAAGGTGTTCTATCTGCCCGGCTGCGCCACGCCGACGGAGATCATGCGCGCGCTCGCGGCGGGGCTAACCACGCTCAAGTTTTTCCCCGCGAACGTCTACGGGGGCTTGTCTGCCATCCGTGCGCTCGCGGCGGCATTCCCGCAGATGCGCTTTGTGCCGACGGGCGGCGTGAGCGAGGAGACGCTTGCGCAGTACCTCGCCTTCGACAAGATCGCCGCCGTGGGCGGGAGCTGGCTTGTCAAGGGCACGCCCGCCGATGCGGAGGAGGCGGCGCGCCGCGCGGTGCGCATCGTGCATGAGGTGCGCGGATGAAAGTTGTCACGCTGGGCGAGGTCATGCTGCGGCTCACGCCCGAAGGGTACGGCAGATTCGTGCAGGCGGACAGGCTGCTCACGGCATACGGCGGTGCGGAGGCAAACGTCGCCGCGCTGCTGGCGCAGTTCGGCGCCCATGCGGTGTTCGTCACCAAACTCCCCGCACATGAGCTGGGTCTTGCTGCGGCGGGTGCGCTGCGCCGCTATGGCACCGACCTTTCCTACGTTCTCTATGGGAGCGGGCGGCTGGGCGTGTACTATCTGGAAAAGGGCGCGTCGCAGCGGGGCGGAAAAGTTATTTACGACAGGGAAGGTTCGGCATTCGCCCGCTCCCTTCCCGACGAATACGACTGGGACGGCATCTTCGGCGGCGCGGACTGGTTCCACTTCACGGGCATCACGCCCGCGCTGGGCGGCAACTGCCTGCACATCGTGCAGCGGGCGTGCCGCGAGGCAAAGTCCTATGGGGCAACCGTCTCGTGCGATATCAATTACCGCGCGTCGCTGTGGACGTGCGAGGCGGCGCGCGAGGCGCTGACGGCGCTCATGGCGGACGTGGACGTGTGCATCTCCAATGCCGACCAGGTGACGCAGGTGTTTGGCTTGCGGGCGCAGGGCGAGGGCAATGCGCACGATGCGGTGCTGGCGGGCATGCTCGCGGAGCGCTTCGGCCTGCGCGGCGTGGCGCTCACGCGCCGCAGGTCGGTCACGGCGAGCGAGAACTTCTTTTCCGGCATGTATTACGACGGGAAGGCGTATTTTTCGCGGGAGTACGACATGCTCATCGTCGACCGCGTAGGCGGCGGCGATGCGTTCGCGGGCGGGCTGATCTGGGCGCTCGGCAACCAAGAGGCGCCGCAGGCCGCCGTGGAATTTGCGGCAGCCGCGGGGTGTTTCAAACACAGCGTGGAGGGCGACGTGTGCCTTGCGAGCGAGCAGGAAGTGCGCGCCGTCGCCAACGGCATGACGGACGGCAGGGTATCCCGCTGAGGCTGCTCTGAAAAAGCAAGAAGTATTTTCGGTCATGGACGTCTTTTTTTAAAAAGACGCCCATGTTTAATAAAATTTTGTTGAGACTATTTCATTTGGATGAATATTGTGATATAATGTTTTTATTCAAGAAAAGGGATTGCGTAAGATGAAAAATTCTTTTACGGAACAGCGGTTTGAGAAGGCCGTCGGCAAAATTCTTGCCCGGAATTATATTCTGTTGGATACAATCTGGAATGATTCTTTCCTTGTACATTACGATTTTATTGCTTCCAACGAAGTGATTTTTGAAGTAAAGTATTCGTTTCGGAATGATTTCAGCCGCATCCTGGCCATGATAGAAAACTATTTTGCTGCGGGAAGAGCAGACAGGGTGATCTTTGTGATCAACTTGCCCGGTGAGGCTTACGGGCGGCTTGCCGATGGGTACAAAAAGGAGTCGGGTATTCCTATCCTGACGTTGGACAATTTGCTCTATCTGTGCGGTGGCGACGAAGGACTGAAATCTGAGCTGTTGTCCTGTATTTCTTTTTCGACGGAAACCGTGACACCCCTTCCTCCGGATGAAAAGGTTGCATATATGCTGAAGGGGGCGACGAAGGCAGGGGTCCCTGCCGTAGGAAAGATCCGCAAAAGCTTTCGGAAGGAGCTTGCGGAAATTGCTCCCGGGGGGCAGGATGCCAAACGGTATGAGGAATTTTGCGGAAAATTGATTGAGACGATATTTTGTGATAGCCTCGATCCGCCTGTTGCACAGCAAAAGAACAACCGCGACAGATTTCGGTTCGACCTTGTGGCTGCACTGAAAAACGATCCGAAGAGCTTTTGGCGGTTCATTTATGATAAATTTGATTCCTGCTTTATTCTGATCGAATGTAAAAATTATAAAGAAGCGATCGGGCAGGAGCAGATTTATCTTACGGAGAGATATCTTTATCAAAATGCTCTGAGAAACGTTGCGTTGATTTTTACGAGAGAGGGCGCAGATAAGAGTGCCTACGAGGCGACAAAGGATATTCTGAAGGAGCACGGAAAGCTCATGTTGATTTTTGACGATCGGGATGTCGGTTGTCTGGAGCGCGTTTATGAGGCATACATCAAAGATGGGAGCGGCCCATCGCCTTCGGATTATCTGATGGATAAGGTCAAACAGTTCCTTCTCGATCTTGATAAATAAAGAAGAAGCAAAAAACGCCGGCGTTCAGTCGGCGTTTTTTCTGTACTTGTGCGGGGTGATGCCGTGCGTCCGGCGGAACAGGCGGTAGAAGTGGCTCTGATTTTCATAGCCGACTGCGCGCGCGATCTCCTCCACGCCCAGCCTTGTTGTGGCAAGCAGCTTTTCCGCCGTCCGCATGCGTGTCTGTTGCAGGAGCTGCTGAAAGGTCGCGCCCGTCACCGCTTTAATGCACCGCGAGAGATAGGCGGGCGCATAGCCGAGCGTCGTTGCAAGCTGCGCAAGCGTCGCCGTGGGGTAGCATCGTTCCAGATAATCGAAGACGGCGCGCCGCAGCTTTGCGTCGGGCGAGGCCACGCGCAGGGCGTTGGCAAGCGTATCGCGGTAGTAGGCAAGGTAGGTGAACAGCAGCGAGACCAGCCCCGTATACACGCCCTGTTCGCGGTTGACGATGGCGTAGATCAGGTTGTCCATCAGGTTGCGGATGGGGAAGTGGTCGCGCGTGTGAAAGAACAGATATTCCGCCTCGCCGCCGTCGTCAAAGTTGTTGGAGAGAAAATCGCTCATGACGGGATTGTTCTCCACCTGCGGGAAGATGGTCTGCAGGAAGGGATTGGAGAGAATAAAATTGATGCCGATATCCTCCTGTCCCGCCCGCCGGATGGAGTGCCGCGCATGGCGGTTGAGAAAGAGAATGTCCCCCTGTTCCAGCGTGAGCGTCTCCTTTCCGACGACATGGGAAATGCGCCCCGCGTACACGTACATGAACTCCATGTAGTCGTGCCCGTGTTCGGGGAAGTCCACAAAGCGGGTGTGCGGCCTGAGGGCGAGCGTCTGCCCGTCCAGAAGTTTTGCGCTGTTGACGATGAAGGCATCGGATACGGAGTAATCGTCCTGCCGCACGCGCTGTCCGCGCAGTACGGCCTGCTCTTCTTCGGTGAGCCGTGTCAGGCTCTGAATGATGGCGGCGTCCATGCGTAGATTGTAGCATACATCTTAAAAAATGTCAAATAAAGACAGGAATCATGGAAAATAACGTCCTTGTTTTATTTTTTTTCTATGCTATAATATGATAGAACGGGCAAAGGGGGAGATCATGAAATACTATCTTGCCATCGATATTGGAGCATCGAGCGGACGGCATATTGTCGGCTGGAGCGAAAACGGTGCGCTGCGCACCGAGGAAATATACCGTTTCCCAAACGGGGTCAAGGAGCAGGCGGGGCACCTGACGTGGGACATCGCTGCGCTCTTATCCCACGTGAAGGCGGGCATTCGGGCGGCGTTTGAAAAATATCCGCGTATCGAAAGCCTTGCCATCGACACATGGGGGGTGGACTATGTGCTTATGCGGGGAGGGGAGGAGATCCTTCCCTGCTACGCCTACCGCGACGACCGTACGCGCGAGGCGGTGCGGGCGGTGCACGAAAAGGTTCCTTTTGCGGCGCTCTATGCGCACACGGGCATCCAGTTCCAGCCCTTCAACACGCTCTATCAGCTATATGACGATCTGGCGCGGGGGCGTCTGAACGGCGTGACCGATTTTTTGATGCTCCCCGAATATCTCACCTATAGGCTCACGGGCGTCAAGGCGCATGAATATACCAACGCCACCACCACAGGACTTGTGAATGCGCATACGCGCGCCTATGACAGGGAGCTGATCGCGGCGCTGGGTCTGCCCGCGCATCTATTCGGCCCGCTCAGCGCCCCGGGGAGCAAAGCGGGCGCGCTTCTGCCCGAGATCGCGGCAGAGGTGGGCGGAAATACGCAGGTGTGTTTTTGCGCCTCGCACGATACTGCTTCGGCGGTGGAGGGGATACCCATGTCCGAGGGAGCATATCTCTCGAGCGGGACATGGTCGCTTTTGGGCGCCAAAGTGCTGCAGCCCATCTGCTCGGACATGGCGCGCACGTACAACTTCACCAACGAGGGCGGCGTGGGGTATATCCGCTTTCTCAAAAACATCATGGGCATGTGGGTCATCAACCGCCTGAGGGCGGAGCTTGCGCCCGAGGAGTCCTTCGACGGCGTGATGGAGATGGGCAAGGAGAGCGCGTTTGACGAGCTGGTCGATGTGACCGACGCAGCCTTTCTTGCGCCCGTCTCCATGAAGGCGGCGTTCGATGCAAAACTTGCAAAAATGCCGCGTACGGCGGGCGATTATTTCCGCTGCGCCCACCGCAGCCTTGCCATGAGCTACCGCACGGCGCTCAGGGAGCTGTCTGACTGCACGGGCAAACCCTACGAGACGCTCTACATCGTGGGCGGCGGCGCGAGAAACAAGTGGCTCAATGAACTGACCCACGAGTTCTGCGGCGTGCGCGTGGTGGCGCTGCCCATCGAGGCAACGGCACTCGGAAATTTATCCGTGCAGAGTTCACACAATTCTTTTTGAACCGACATCGTCGGAACGGAGCGCAATGCGCGTGCTGTTTGGCTTCGCCAAACAGCACGCTGAAAACGCTCGTTCCTCCTCTTCGCAAAAAATCTTTACAAAGCAAATATTTTTTGCGATCCGCTGCGGAATTTGATATATCTCGTGATTTTTAGGAAAACCCAACGTTCGCTGCGCTCTGCGTTCGGTTTGTCTCACACGGGTAGACCGGAATTCGGTCGCGGTTTTTGCCCTACCGATGGCAAAAACCTCAGTTCGGGCGTGCGCCGAAGCCACACCGTGGCTGTCGGCATGACGCACACCCTCACCCTCTGCGCGGGCAATGGCAACAATTATAGCGCCCGCGCATTCACCTTTCCGCGAAAGCTGCGTGAGCAGCAAACAGGGGCGCAAAAGGCATAACGCAGTGACGCCTTTTGCCACATCATTTTAGCAAGGACAGTAGCCTGTTTCTGTCATTCAGAGCGGAGTGAAACGGAGCGAAGAATCCCCCTTACGTTGTCTTACGGGCGTGAAAACACGGAAAGTCTCCCTCGGAGAGGGAGCCTGTTCCGCCCCCTTTAACACGCGATAGCGTTTTAAGGGGGGAAGCCCTCAAGGACGGGGGGAATTGTGCTCGGTGTCGTTCTATGAGGGGATTCTTACTGCGGCTGCGCCTTGTGCGCTGCATCGTCAAAATACTCCCGCAAGCGGGTATTTCTCCTCGCATCGGGCGTCGCCTTCGGCTCCTCTGAATGACGCAGTACCGAGCAATGACACATGCTCGCAAATCGTCATTCTGAGGAGTGGCGCAAGCCGCGACGAAGAATTCCCTTGAGTATGCACAAACAAAATGCGATTTTGCTTGCGCGAGTGATTTTAACAAAAAAATGTAAGAGGTGGAATCAATGAGTTATCAGGAAGCAAAACAGACGTATGCCGCAATTGGCGTGGATACGGACGCGGCGATCGCGGCGCTCAGAAACGTGCCCGTCTCCGTGCACTGCTGGCAGGGGGACGACGTTTTGGGTTTCGAGGGCGCCGAGAGCCTTTCGGGCGGCATTCAGACGACGGGCAACTATCCCGGCCGTGCGCGCACGCCCGAGGAACTCATGGCGGACTACGCCTTTGCGCTCTCCCTGATGCCCGGCACCAGGCGCATCAACATTCACGCGAGTTACGCCTTCCTCGGCAAAGACAAGGGGAAGATCGACCGCGACGGGTACCGCCCCGAACACTTCGCGCCGTGGGTGAGGTTTGCAAAGGAGCACGGGATCGAGGGCATCGACTTTAACCCGACCTTCTTCGCGCACCCCAAGATGAAGGACGGGCTGACGCTCTCCTCGCCCGACGAGGCAACGCGCAAGTTCTGGGTGGAGCACGGCAGACGCTGCATGGAGATCGCGGCGTATCTCGGCAAGGAGATGAACAGCCCCTGCCTCGTGAATATCTGGATCCCCGACGGCTACAAGGATATCCCCGCCGACCGCCTCTCGCCCCGTCTGAGATACGCGCAGTCGCTCGATGAAATTCTTGCGGGTTATGACAAGGAGTGGGTGATCCCCGCCGTCGAGAGCAAGGTGTTCGGCATCGGCGTGGAGAGCTATACGGTGGGCTCCAATGAGTTCTGCCAGAACTATGCGGCGACGCGCGGCATCTGTTCTCTGCTCGATAACGGGCACTACCACCCGACGGAGGTCGTCTCCGATAAAATTCCCGCCATGCTCGCCTTCTATAATAAGGTCGCGCTGCACGTCTCCCGCCCCGTGCGCTGGGATTCCGATCACGTCGTCATCTTCGAGGACGAGCTCAAGGAGATCATGAAGGAAGTCGTGCGGAACAATGCGCTCGGCAGGGTGAAGATCGCGCTCGATTATTTCGACGCCTCCATCAACCGCGTGTTCGCCTGGGTGACGGGGCAGCGCTCGGTGCAAAAGGCGCTGCTGTACGCCATGCTCCTGCCCGACGCGGAGATGAAATCGGCGCAGGAGAAGGGGGATTTCACGCGACTCATGTATTTGCAGGAACGCGTCAAGATGCTGCCCTTCGGCGAGGTGTGGGAGGAATACCTCGCGCAGCAGAACCTCAGCGAAAGCTATTACGAGCCCATTATGGCATACGAAAAGAAGATTTTAAAGGAGAGAAAATGAAAGATATTCTGACGGCGCCCTTCGTGCGCGAAATGTGTGAAACGACGGCGAACATGTACCGCCTCGGCTGGGACGAAAGAAACGGCGGCAACATCAGCTACCTGCTCGATGAAAAGGAAGTGGGAGAGTATCTCGATCTCAACAAAGTCGTGCGCACCATCCCGTTCATGGGCGTGAACGAAGAGGACTTCGACGCAAGCCCGCTGGAAGGGAAGATCTTCATCGTCACGGGCACGGGCAAGTACTTCAAGAACGTGGAGAAGGACCCCGCGAACAACCTGGGCATCGTGCGTATCGGCAGGGGCGGCAAGAACATCGAACTTCTGTGGGGCTATGAGGACGGCGGCAGACCCACCTCCGAGTTCCCCGCGCACATGATGAGCCACATGGCGCGGCTCAAAGTCGATCCTCAGAACCGCGTCGTCATGCATTCGCACCCCACCAATACGCTCGCGATGAACTACGTGCACGAGCTGGACGAAAAGAAGTTCACGCACACCCTTTGGGAGATGTGCACGGAGTGCATCGTGGTGTTCCCCGACGGCGTCGGCGTGCTCCCGTGGATGCTGTGCGGCACTTCCGAGATCGGCAGGGCAACCGCAAAGAAGATGAAGGAGTTCCGCCTCGTCATCTGGGCGATGCACGGCATCTACGGCGCGGGCAAGACGATGGACGAGACGTTCGGGCTCATCGAGACGGTGGAAAAGGCCGCGCAGATCTACATGCTCACCGCGCACCTGCCGCGCAGGAATACCATCAAAGACGAGGACATGGTCAAACTCGCGGAGCTGTTCGGGATCGATTACAGAAAGGACTTTCTCGATCTTTGAAAAACATCTGCGGCGCAGGGCATTTCCGCGTTTGCGCATGCTCCCGCATTGCTTGCATCTGTTTTCCGGATATGATAAAATAATATTCAAATAAAAAAAGATAAGGAGATGGAATTTTATGGCAAATCGTTTTGTGCTCAATGAGACGAGCTATCACGGCAAGGGCGCAATTCAGGAAATTGCGACCGAAGTCAAGGGCAGGGGCTTCCAAAAGGCGTTCGTCTGCTCCGACCCCGACCTTCTCAAGTTCGGCGTGACCAAAAAAGTCACGGACGTTCTCGAAAAC
>CALVLT010000032.1 GCA_944340905.1 uncultured Clostridia bacterium | reverse complement strand
AGAATAAACCCGATCTCCAAAAGCATGAGCAGCGCGCCCTTCGTGAACTGACGGCAAAAGAGCTGCCCCAGCCCCATGAACGCACAGCTCAGTTTTACCTGACAGAAGGAGAACGCGCTCTCCCCTTTCGCCTTTTTGACCGCTTCCATCGAGACCCTCCTCTACGAGATGTCGCCGACCGCCATTGCCGACCTGATGTCGCTCACCAGTTTGTCGAGCGCCCCCTTCAGCGATTGTGCCGTCGTATAGACGGGCACGGCGCGCGTCGTGTTATCCGTCGCCACGTCGTTGAATAAGGAGGACAGCGGGTCCCAGATATACTGCGTATCGCGCGTGGAGGGCATCATGTAGACAAGTCCTGCCGAGACGCGCTCGCTCAGGATTTCGGAGACGCCGCCCAGCTCTTCGGCGAGGTCGGTGCGCGCGGGGACCGCCCCGAGCGCCTCGCTGCGCCACTTCAGGTTTTCATATTCGGAGACAAACTTCACAAACGCGAGGCTCGCCTTGGGGTAGCGCGTATAGGAGCTGATCGCAAAGGCGTTGACGCCGCCCATCGTCGTGGGCGCGAAGGTCTCCTCCTCGATATCGGTCAGTTCTTTGGTGATGTCCCCGTCCTTGGGAAGGCGGGGCGGCGCCACAACGACGAGGTTTTCCGCTGCCGCCGCCTCTGCCTCCGCCTGCGTCATGCCGCCGCGCACATAGGTCGCCGTCAGATTTTCCCGGAAGGTGGTCAGCCAGTCGGGCGTGCCGATGGTGCAGAACGCCGTTCCCGCCGAATTGGTGAGGTAGGTCGCCACCTGCGTGGTGGCATTCTGCGAGATGCACGCCGAACCGAGCACGCCCGCAAGATCGCGGAACAGGTTCAGCCCCACCTCGGCGCCGTCGGCATTCAGCCCGATGTCGTCATGCGTCTCCCCGAACACGTAGGCGCCGAAGGACAAGAGATACCCCGAGTTGAAGTACTGATCGACGAGCGACATGTACAGCCCGTACTGACTGCCGCCCGACTGCTCGCGCACCTGCGCGCTGTAGGCGTACAGACCGTTCATGGTCTCCACCATGTCGGGCACGCCGTTTTGATTGTCGTCCCATTCGCTCTCCCAGTTCATGGGCAGCAAATCCTTGCGGTAGGTGAGCACGGTGGACTGCTGTGCGACGGGCATGCCGTAATACAGATCCAGCCCGTACGTCTCCAATTTGTATACGTCCATAACGGTCTGCGGGATCTCAGCGATCTCCAGCTCCTCCGTGGGCAGCGGCAGCACGTGCCCGCCCTCGGCATAGCGCATGAGCATGTCGTTCGCCTGGTACAGCACGTCGGGGCCGTACCCGTCGGGACCATTCTGTTCGAGGTCCACATACTGATCCATGTTGGCGTCCACCGCGTTGACGTTGTACTGCGCATACCATTCGTTGAAGGCGTCGAGCACCTCCTGCAGATGTCCCGTCTCGATTGCCATCTGATTGTCGAGCACGCGGATGGTGGCGTTCTGTTCGATCTCGCCGTCGAACTTCGCCATGAGTTCCTCATAGGTAAACGTACCCCCCCCCGTGCGCTCCGCACAGGCGGCGAGCGCGCTCACACTTAGCGCCAGCGCAAGCCCGATACACAACATTTTTCCCTGTTTCATTTATTCCTCCTTATCGATCACAATGTAGGAGCGCGCCCCGATCACATGATAGCAGGCGGGGGCGGCATATGTCAATACGTCGTCCGTAAAATTGACGACCAGCGTGCACGTTTCGCGCTCTATGACCAGCAATTCCCCCTGCGTATACAGACGGGCGCGCCCCCCGATCTTTTCCCGTCTGAGCTGCGCGAGCGTGCGGACGGTCTCACACAGTTCCCCGCCGCGGCGCGCCGCCTCCCAGTCCATGGTGCGGCGGGAATCGGGTTCGTATTCCCCGAGCATGCCGATCTCAGTGCCGTAACAGACGCAGGGCATGCCCGGAAAGAAGAACATGACCGCGAGCGCGCACTGCAGCGCACGCTTATCCCCGCCCGCGAGCGTGAGAAAGCGCTCGGTGTCGTGGCTGTCGAGAAGATTGAGCATCATCTCGTTGACCTGATCGGTATTGCGCATGAGTATTTCGTTGAGACGTCCGCAAAAACTATCCACGTCCCGCGTTTTTGCGGCAAAAAAATCAATGCACGCCTTGGTGAACGAGTAGTTCATGATGCCGTCGAATTGATCCCCGCGCAGCCACGGGCCCGCGTCGTGCCAGCTCTCCCCGATGAGAATTGCCTGCGCGTTCTGCCGCTTGACCTCCTTGCGGAAGCGCCGCCAGAAGTCGTGCGAGACCTCGTCCGCCACGTCCAGCCGCCAGCCGTCGATGCCGCATTCGCGCATCCAGTGCAGCGCAACACCGATCAGAAATTCCTGCACCGCCCCGTTGCTCGTGTTCCACTTGGGCATGTAGCTGCACGCGGCAAAACATTCGTAGTTGCACTTCTGCGTGTCCGCCCTGTCGCCGCGGATGATGAACCAGTCGAAATAGCGGGACGCCCTTCCCTTTTGCAATACGTCCTGAAACTGCGCGCACAGCATGCTGCAGTGGTTGAACACAGCGTCCAGCAGCACCTTCATGCCGCGCTCGTGCGCCGCCTGCACCAGCTCCTTCAAATCGGCGGCAGAGCCGAACATCTCATCCACGCGGTAATAGTCAACGGTGTCGTACTTGTGGTTGCTCGGCGAGGCAAACACGGGCGTCAGATAGATGCCCGTCACCCCGAGCGCGCTGAGATAGTCGAGCTTTCCGATGATGCCGCGCAGGTCGCCGCCGTAAAAGCTCTTGGCATCGGGCAGCTCCCCCCACGCCCTGTTGATGTACGCCGCGTCCTTTTCCGCTCTCCCGCGGCAGAACCGGTCGATGAAGATCTGATAGAACACCGCATTGTCGCACCAGTCCACCTTGCGGTGCACGTCCGCCGCATTGATGTAGGGGTACTGAAAGAAGTTGTAATAACTCCTGGTGTGGTCGTATGAGACGGTAAGCCCCTCTTCAGAGTAGTAGTATGCCTCCTCCCCGCTTGTCAGATAGAAGATATAGCCGATGCGGGAATCGGGCACGGGCAGCGCCGCCGTAAAATAATCATACAGACCGTCCGAACAGGACTTTTGCATCGTGAGCGTCTTTCTGTGCGTCAGCCAGTCGTACTTGACCGCATAGATGAGCGTCACTTCGTCCAGATCGTCCTTCGCCGCGCGCAGGCGGATGCGCAGTTCGTGTTCGCCGTATGCGAACGAATACTGGGATTCGGGAATGTGCAAAATAGCAGTTTTATTCATGAGCCTTCCTCCCTTCCGATAGAAGATCGGGGCGGTATGCCCCGCCCCGATACCGCTTTGGTTATGATGCCTGCGTCACCGCAACGGACAGCGCGCCGTCTGCGGCGATCGTGATCGTAAAGGTATAATCACCCGCCTCCATGCAGACAAAATTGTTCGTCCAGACTGCCGTAAGCCCTGCGGGAAGCGTCCCCGTTACATGCACGGGCGTGACCTGCGATGCATACACCGCATTCACCGTTCCGTAGTAAGACTGCCCGAAATCCGCCACGTTGTACACCCAGCTCGGAATCGCGAAGTAGAAATAATCTCCGACATCCAGCGTCATTGTGATGGTGTATACGGCGATTCCGCCCACGGACGCGGCAGTGTCTTTCGTCAGCTTTGCGATATCTTCCTCGTCGCCCTTGCCGAAGTTATTTTCCGCACCGTTGACATCCGACGTATAGTCATTGTACTCTTCCTCCGTCATGGTCAGCCCGAGCTGCCCGTTGGCAACATTCGCGTTTCCCTCGGCGTCCGTACCCGTGACCTGTGCGTAGGAGAGCCTGTTGCCCATGACGATCCAGTTGCCGTTCTGCAGAAGGGCAACATTGTCCTCCACCTCGATCGCCCCCTCCAGCAAATTGGTCTGCTCGTTCAGAGTGACCGTAAGGGTAAACGTATAGAATCCTGCGGTCTCCACCTTGATATTCCCGCTGGTACCGTCCGTGCCCGAGCCTGTAAAATTCTCGTCAAGTTCGCTGAACTCGTCGATATCCTGATAATAGAACATGGTGCCGCTTTCGGCATTCAGACGATTTTCACCCACCGTCAGGACGGCGAAGAGGAATTCATCGCCTGCATTGAATCTCCCCGTCAGAACAAACGTTCCCGTGCCGTCGGGATCGTTGTTGCTCGTCTTTTTCATGGCGTAGGGCGATGCGCTTGTCAGCCCGTCCTCGCCATATCCGCCGCCCCAGTTCATGTTGCCGAGAATGGAAGTATCATTCTGCTCCGCAGACGTCCCGTAGATATACCAGGAATAGGACGAGCGGTCGATGGTGATCTCCGGAGCGTCGCCGTTGCGCACGACGGTCAGCGCGCCGTAATCGTTATTGTATACGTCCGTGGTGAGCGTGAGCGTATAGTTGCCGCTCACGGAGACGGTAATATTCACCTGCCCGTCGCCAAGCCCCGTGCCGGGCGCGCTCATGTACTCGTTTTCAACCAAGTACTGCCCGCCACGGCTGAGAATGGTTCCGTCTTCATCCGACTGCCATACACCGTTCTCATCCTGTACGCAGATCTGGAACCGATCGCCCGCATACAGATCGATCGTGATGGTAAATTCGTTTCTGTCCGCCGCCTTCGTCAGAAGGTTATCCTCGCTGATACCGCCGTTCCAGCCGATCTCGCGCAGCGGTCCGCCCATCGAAGATTCTCCCGCGATCGTCCACTGACGGGTGTCCGCCTCGGTCGAATACCAAGAAGAATACACATTGGTATCCGCCGTGATCTGCGTATCAAAGCTCCAATCATGCGTGAAATCAGCCGTCGCATACCAATTGTCAAACGCAAACCCTTCCTTCTCGTAGCCCACATCGGACGGCTCGAATTCGGCAACCGTGCCGCCCTGCGCAACCTCTCTCGTCGTGATGACCGTCGTCCCGTCATAGAACGTGACCGTATAGCCCTCCTCACTGCCCGCGCATGCCGCGGCGATGCCCAGCGAAAGCGTGAGCGCCATTGCCGCTGCCGCCACCAGAGCCGCCCTTTTCCACCTTGCCTTTGCCATAACGTTCCCTCCTGATCCTTATCACTGATTTGCGATTTACTTAATCGCTTAAATAAATTATATCATAAAATTTCGTCCTGTCAATACCTTTGGGAAAAATTTCTGAAAAAAATATGGAAGCGCTTCAATCAGTCAATGCCGATTGACTTTTGAGGCAAATTGAAGTATGATAGAAGTATGGAAAGAGAGAGCGAAAAAAAGAACGTCACCATCGCCGAGATCGCACGGCGGGCGGGGGTATCCTCCGCCACCGTATCCTATGTGCTCAGCGGGCGGCAGGACGTGAAGATCGCCGAAACAACGCGCGGGCGCATCCTTGCGCTGTGCCGCGAGCTGGACTACCGGAAGGGCGCGGGGCGCAAGGGAACGAAAAAACAGGTCACGATCGACGACATTGCGCGGGAGGCGGGCGTCTCCACCGCGACGGTCTCCTATATCGTCAACGGCAGGAAGGACGTCAAGATCAGCGAGGAGACGCGCAAAAAGGTGCTGCAGATCTGCAACCTGCGCCAGTATACCCCCTCCCCCATCGCGCGCCAGCTCGCGGGAAAAAAGAACACGCTCGTCGGCATCTGTGCGCCGCAGAGCAGCTATCCCGCGCAGAACGCGCGCTACTATGCCCTTGTGCACGCTCTGCAGGAACGCCTGCAGGCGCAGGGATGCGGCGTGCTCCTGCTCGCGCCCGCGCCCTCCCGCGGGGCGCCCCTGCAGGAGGGACTGGAGGGCATCATCTGCATCGACCTCACCGAAGAGGAGTTCTTCGCCCTGAAGGAGAGCTGCTTTGTGCCCATCGTGGCGGTAGACATGATCGTGCCCGACCCCCTCTTCTTCAAGGTCTATACCGACCACGCCGCCGTCATTGCGGCGGCAAAAGCGCGTTTGCACAGGGAAAAAATCACCTACGTTGCACACCCTTACCGCAATGCGCTCTATCTGGACGACCTGAAGGCGGCCCTGCAGCAGGACACGCTGTATGCGGCAGACGATACCTCTGCCCTGCGCGAGTATGTACAATCGCACCCGCAGGACGCCTTTGTGTTCGGCGACGGGCTGCTTGCCGAACTGTGCGCCCCTCTTCTGTCTGCCGGGCGGGCTGTCTGCATATCCGAAACAGAGGAAAGGGGCGATCTATGTCTTCCCCTGTGTACGGTCGCGGAGCAAGCCGTCGCAATGCTGCAAAGCGCCGTCCGCCGCGAAGAAACAAAGCCGCATACCTTCAAACTTGCGCCGATAACAGAATAATCGTTCAACGTTCGGATTTTATGGATTTGGCCGCTCCCGGCGGCCGGCGCAGCCGAGCGCCGGAAAAAGATACCTTGCCGCAGCGACGTCACTGCCGGCATACGGAGCGCTCGGCCAAGATCGTGCGCTGCGAGGTACAACTTGAACCAAACGCGCCCCGCGGCAATCTGCCGCGGGGCGCGCATATCGCTATGATATTTCAGTTGACGACTTTGGGATCAAGGTTGAGCGTATACTGCGAACCGCCGCGGTCGTCGGGGAAGATGGTCGAGCCGGGCACGACGGGCAGCGTCAGCGGATTGATGAGCGCATCCGCCGTCAGGTTGGAGACCGCCGCCCTGAGATAGGGGAAGATGGTCTCCGTCGCGTTGATCGCGAAAAAGCGCCTGTCCTCATCCGTCTCCATGTTCTGCACCTCGAACACGCCGACAAAGCGCGCCGTCAGGTTGAAGGGCTTGGGCGATTCCTCCGTGCTCTCAATCTTGCACTCGAGCATCACGATGTTGATCTTGGGGTTTTCGTTCGCGTGGCGGATCTGCCGCGAGAACAGGGGCTTGATCTCGAACTTGGTGTCCGGTCTCGCCTTGATGGGGTTGACTTTGAAGGAGAGTTCCTCCGCCGTCAGCGCTTTCAGGGAATATTCGATCATGACTTCCACCTCTTTGATTGCCGTTGATTTCTTTTATTTTACCACGCCGCATGCAAAATGTCAACCCCCTTTGCGCACCTGTTTGCACGGCGGAAAAATCCATGAAAAATTCCCGGATTTTTTCCTGAAAATTGCTTGCTTTTTTTCGGAAATATCTTATAATACAGGCAAAAAACAATACAGGAAAAATCAGAAGGCGCTGCTGTGCGCCGAAGGCGTTTTTCATGGAAAACACCAAAGGAATGAAGGACCTGACCCAAGGCAGTCCGTCCAAACTCATCCTCTTCTTTGCTCTGCCCGTCTTTCTGGGCTGTGTGTTCCAGCAACTCTACAATATGGCGGACACCATCATCGTGGGCAACACCGTGGGGCCGGACGCCTTCACGGGCGTGGGGCTGACGGGGTCGATCACCTTTCTCGTCATCGGCTCGATGAACGGGCTGACGTCCGGCTTTTCCGTCAAGGTGGCACAGGCGTTCGGTTCGGGCGACGAGGCCCGCGTGCGCCGCGCCGTGGGCATGAGCTACACCCTGAGCATTGTCATTGCCGTACTCGTCACGGCCATTGCAGTGCCGCTCACAGGCGTTCTGCTCGACCTCATGCAAACGCCCGCCCTGTACTACGACTACGCCTACTACTACCTGCTCGTCATCTTCTGCGGCATTCCCGCCACCGTCTTTTACAATATCGTGGCAGGTTTGCTGCGCGCGGTGGGCGATTCGCGCACGCCCCTATACTTTCTCATCCTCTCCGCCCTGCTCAACGTCGGGCTGGACTTCTTGTTCGTTCTCGCATTCAGAATGTACTATACGGGCGCGGCGGCAGCCACCGTCTTATCGCAGCTCATTTCCGGCGTGCTCTGCCTGATCGTGGCGCTGCGCCGCTATCCGCTGCTGCGGCCCAAAAAGTCCGATTTTAAGTGGGACTTCCGCCTTGCGGGCGGACACCTGGCGCAGGGACTGCCCATGGCGCTGCAGTTCTCCATCACGGCGATCGGCTGCATGGTGCAGCAGAGCGCGCTCAACGGATTGGACGCGGTGCTGCCCGGCGCGGTGACGGCGTACACCGCCGCCTCCAAGATCGACGGCATTGCCACGCAGACTTTCGTCGCACTGGGCACCGCCATCGCAACATTTGCGGGGCAGAACTACGGCGCGGGGGAGTACGGGCGCATCCGAAAGGGCGTGACGGTGGGCATGCTCTACTGCGTCGTCAGCGTGGGGCTGGGCTTTGTGTTCGACGTCGCCCTGTGCGAACCGCTCATGCGGCTCTTCCTCAACACCGATTTAAGTTCCAACGTCGCCGCGCACTTTGACGAAGTGATCGCCTACGGCAGGCAATACCTGCTCTGGCAGTGCGTTTTCTATATCTTCCTCGGGGCGATCCACGTGTACCGCAACACGCTGCAGGGCATCGGCAGAAGTTTCGTCACGACATTTGCGGGCGTCACCGAGCTTGCGGGACGCATCGTTGCCTCTCTCTGTTTTGTACAGCTATGGGGCTTTACGGGCATCTGCATCTCCAATCCCGCCGCATGGGTGGCGGCCGTCGTATTTCTTGTGACGACCTATTATGTCTGCATGCGCAGGCTCGGCAAGCCGCACACGGAACACAGACTCCGCCTGCGCCGCGCCGCAGCCGGAAACGGAAAGGCCGCATAACAGTTTCAAATGAGATCGCGGCGGATGCAAAATTGCATCCGCCGTGCTTTTTTCCTTTTGCCCTCCGCATGCGCCGCACGGACGTGTAAAAACAAGTATTGCGGGGCATGCTGATCGTATATGGAATGTACAAAACCCGCCGCGCCGCGCAGATTTTCGGCAAATCTCTTCCTGTTTTTCCTGTTTTCCTTTCTCGGCTGGGCGATGGAAAAGGCGTTCGTCTATCTCTCTGCGGGCGTGAATGCAGACAGAGGCTTTCTCGTCCTGCCCTTCTGCACGGTGTACGGCTTCGGACTGGTCATCGCGCGCGTGCTGTTGGGCGCACCGCTCAGGCAGCGGCGCTATCCGTGGAACATGCTGCTGCTCGTCGGCTATATCCTGTTCGCCGCCCTCCTGTGCACGGCGGCGGAACTCGCCGTGGGACTGTTCTTCGAGCAGGTGGTGGGCGTAAAGCTGTGGTCGTATGCGGGCGCGCCCTATGCCTTTCACGACTATGTCTGCCTGCCCGTGAGCTTTGCGTGGGGGCTGGCGCTCCCCGTCGTGATGCAGTGCGTGTGGCTGCCCCTCGAGGGAAGGCTGGAACGCACGCGCGGCGCACTGCTCCCCGCCGTCAACGCCGTGCTGCTCATCGCCCTTCTCAGTGACTTTCTGATCTGCCTGCTCGCCTGACACCGTCTTGGCGGCACCAAGGAAAAGTGCCGCCTACTTCGGCTACGCTCGTGCGCCGCTTCGCGTCGGGCGGGCACGAAATCGCCGCTGAGATGGCGATTTCTCAGTTCGCCATGCGTGCTACCCCTCATCCGTCCGCTGCGCGTCCACCTTCCCCCAAGGGGGAAGGCTACATGACGCATGGCTCACCCCTCGGGGGAAGGCATATAACGCATGGTTCCCGTGCCCGTCACTTGCGGAAGGCGCCTGCGATGACGCCGCCGCCCAGGCACTGCGTCTCGTCGTAGAGCACCGCATACTGCCCATCGGTGACGGCGCGCTGCGGCGCATCGAAGTACAGCGTGAGCGTATCCTTGCCCGTGCGCACGGCATATGCCCCCTGCTCGCTCTGGCGGTAGCGCAATTTCACACGGCAGGCAAACTCGCGCTGAGCGGGCGGAAAGGGAATGTAGTTCATGCCCGTGACGAAACAGCCGTCCGTATACAGCAGGCTTTCGTCCCCGTGCGAGACGACGAGCACGTTGCGCGCCATGTCCTTTCTGACGACGAACCACCTGCCCTCTTCGCCCCGCCGCCCGCCGAGGTCAAGCCCCCGCCGCTGGCCGAGCGTGTAGTACATCAGCCCGATATGCCGCCCCACCCGCTCGCCGTCGGGCGTCTCGATGTCGCCCGGCTGCGCGGGCAGGTAGTTTTGCAGAAATTTGCGGAAGTTGCGTTCCCCGATAAAGCAGATGCCCGTGGAATCCTTTTTGTCCGCCGTGGCAAGCCCGTTCTCCTCGGCAATGGCGCGCACCTGCGCCTTTTGCAGCCGCGCGAGCGGAAAGAGCACATCCGAGAGTTGCTCCTGCGTAAGCTGATTTAAGAAATACGTCTGGTCTTTTGCGGGATCCGCCGCCTTGAGCAGACGGTGCACGCCGCCCTCGTGCGAGACGCCGCAGTAGTGCCCCGTAGCGATATAGTCCGCGCCCAGCGCCTTCGCATAGGTGCGGAAGGGGCCGAATTTGATCTCGCGGTTGCACAGAACGTCCGGATTGGGCGTTCTGCCCGCGCGGTATTCCTCCAGAAAATGGGAAAAGACGCGCTCCATGTATTCGCGCGAAAAATCTGCCGTATAATAGGGAATGCCCAGCGCCGCGCACACGCGCTCGACGTCGGCAAAGTCCTCTTCCGCCGTACACGCGCCGCTTGCGTCCGATTCTTCCCAGTTGCGCATGAACAGACCGATCACGCGGTATCCCTGCCGCTGCAAGAGGAGCGCTGCGACCGAACTGTCCACCCCTCCGCTCATACCGACGACGACCGTCTTTTGCTCCATGCCGCGCCTCCTTGCGCAAATTTTTTCTGAAATTATAGCATATCCGCGCAAAAATATAAAGCATTTTCGCCCGAGATGTGCTATAATAGCACTACAGTCCAACCGAGGGGACCCCTTCAGGGGTGTCGGTTGACGACGAACAACTGTAAACCATTTTGAAATCAAACATATTTCCCATGCACTCGTAGCGCAATTGGATAGCGTGTCAGACCCGTGCGAAGTCCGCGCCGCTTGCGGCAGTGGACGCAGCCCAACCGAGGGGGCCCCTTCAGGGGTGTCGGTTGACGCTGACCCGCCCCACCTTACAATTTTTCTGTGCCCGTGGTGGAATTGGATACCATAAAGGCCTCCGACGCCTTCGGTCCGGGTTCGAGCCCCGGCGGACACACCAAAAATCCCGTGATTGGCAAATCACGGGATTTTTCTGTTTGTTTTCTGATTGAGACACACCCACATATCTTATATCAGCCCGTATTCCTTTGCGAGCGCCTCGAAGGCGGGGACGGAGCGCTCGATGACGGCGCGTTCCACGCAGTAGGAGATGCGCACATAGCCCTTTACTCCGAACCCGTCGGAGGGAACGAGCAACAGCTCGTGCGCCTTTGCCCGCTCGCAGAAGGCAGCGGCGTCCGCCTCGGGGGACTTTACAAAGAGATAGAACGCGCCCTCGGGCGGGACGCACGCAAAGCCGCACCGCGTGAGCGTATTCAGCAGCAGATCGCGGTTTTTGCGGTATTCTCCGATATCGCCCGACTTGCCGAGACATTTTGCAACGACGCGCTGAAAGAGCGCGGGCGCGCACACGAACCCCAGCGCCCTGCCCGCGCCGCACACCGCCGCGAACACCTGCTCCGCCGCCGTGCACCGAGGCGAGACTGCGATATAGCCGATGCGCTCGCCCGCCAGCGAGAGCGATTTGGAGAAGGAATAGCACACGATCGTGTTGCGGTAGAACGCCATGGGGTAGGGCACCTCGGCGCCGTAAGTCAGCTCCCTGTACGGCTCGTCGGCAATGAGAAAGACGGGCGCCCCCCGCTGCGCGCTCTTTTTTTCGAGCAGAGCGGCGAGCGCGGCAAGTTCCTGCCTCGTATACACCGCGCCCGTGGGATTGTTGGGCGAGTTGATGATGACGCCCTTGGTATGTACGCCGACGGCGGCATCGAGGGCGGCCATGTCGAGGTGGAAACCCTCCCCTGCGGCAGCCGTCACCGCCTTCCCGCCCGCGCTCTCAATGAACACGGTATATTCGGGGAAGCAGGGCGTGACGACGACGAACTCGTCCCCCTCCTCGCAGAGCGCGTTCAGCGTGATGGTGAGGGACGCCGCCGCGCCGCACGTCATATACACGCCGTCCGCGGACATGGGTACCCCGAATGCTGTGCGAATGTATCCGGCGACCGCCTCGCGTACCTCGGGCGCACCCGCCGCCGAGGTGTAGCCGTGCAGGGCGAGCGAGGGCATGCTGCCCACAAGGCGCACGATCTCCTCGTTGACCTCTTTGGGCGCGGGCACGCCGGGATTGCCGAGGGAGAAGTCGAACACCTTCTCCGCGCCGATCTCTTTTTTGCGGGCGTTGCCGTATTCAAATATCTCGCGGATGACCGACCGCGCCTCGCCCAAAGCCTTGCTCCGTTCGTTGACCATATCTGCCTCCTGTTTTTTGAAAATATAACGCCTGCGCTGCGACTCCGTTCCAAAGCAAGCTGCCGCTCAGAGCACCTTTTTCAGGAACTGACCCGTGTAGGAACGTTCGCACGCGGCAACCTGTTCGGGCGAACCCGTGCAGATGACCGTGCCGCCACCGTCGCCCCCCTCGGGGCCGAGGTCGATGATCCAGTCCGCCACTTTGATGACGTCGAGGTTGTGTTCGATGACGAGCACGGTATTTCCGCTGTCGCGCAGGCGCAAAAGGATCTTGATGAGCTTGTCCACGTCGTAACTGTGCAGGCCGGTGGTCGGCTCGTCGAGGATATAGAAGGTGCGCCCCGTGGAGCGCTTGGAAAGCTCCGTGGCGAGCTTGACGCGCTGCGCCTCGCCCCCCGAGAGCGTGGTGGCGGACTGCCCCAGCTTGATATAGCCCAGCCCCACCTCGTTGAGGGTGGAGAGCTTGTTGTAGATGGAGGGCAGGCTCCTGAAGAAATCGCACGCCTCCTCCACCGTCATGTCGAGCACGTCCGCAATGGTCTTGCCCTTGTATCGCACCTCCAGCGTCTCGCGGTTGTAGCGCTTGCCGCCGCACACCTCGCAGGGAACGTACACGTCGGGCAGGAAGTGCATCTCGATCTTCATGATGCCGTCGCCCTGGCAGTTCTCGCACCGCCCGCCTGCGACGTTGAAGGAGAACCTGCCCGATTTGAACCCCATCGCCTTGGCGTCCGGCGTGGCGGCAAACAGTTCGCGGATGGCGGTGAACACCCCCGTATAGGTGGCGGGATTGGAGCGCGGCGTTCTGCCGATGGGAGACTGGTCGATGGCGATGACCTTGTCGAAGTACTCCGCCCCGCGCACCGGCCCGCTCCTGCCCGTGGGCAGGCGGGAGCCGTTCAGCGTGTTGGAGAGAACGGGCAGGATGATCTCGTTGACGAGGGAGCTTTTCCCCGAACCGGACACGCCCGTGACGACGGTCATCAGCCCCGCGGGGACCTTGACGTCGATGCCCTTCAGGTTGTTCTGGCGGCAGTCCTCCGCCTCCAGCCACCGCCCGTCCGGCTGTTTTCTCACGGCGGGCACTTCGATCTTCCTGCGCCCCGCGAGGTAGTCGCCCGTGATGGAGCGCGGCTCGTTCATGATGTCCTGCACGCTGCCGCACGCGACGATCTCGCCGCCGTGCACGCCCGCCTTGGGGCCGACGTCCACGATATAGTCCGCCGCGCGCATGGTGTCCTCGTCGTGTTCGACGACGATGAGGGTGTTGCCGAGGTCGCGCAGCCCCTTTAAGGAGGCGAGCAGCTTTTCGTTGTCGCGCTGATGCAGGCCGATGCTCGGCTCGTCGAGAATGTACAAAACGCCCGTCAGCGCGCTGCCGATCTGCGTGGCGAGGCGGATGCGCTGGCTCTCGCCGCCCGAGAGCGTTGCCGCATTGCGCGAGAGGGTGAGATAGTCCAGCCCCACGCCCGCGAGGAAGTTGAGGCGGCTTCTGATCTCCTTCAGGATGACGTCCGCAATGGCGTGCTGGGTGGGCGTGAGCTGCACGCCCTCCAGAAACGCCGCGATGGCGCTGACGGGCAGATCGCACACCTCGGCGATGTTCTTGCCCCCCACCGTGACGGCGAGCGCCTCCTTTTTCAGGCGCTTTCCGTGGCAGACGGGGCAGTCCGAGATGCGCATATAGCGCTCGATATCCCATTTGACGCCCACCGAACTCGTCTGCTGATAGCGCCGCTCGAGGTTGTTGACGAACCCCTCCCACTTCATCTTGTAGCTGCCCGAAAAGGATCGGGTCTTGTAGTCGAGGTCGATCTCCTCGTCCGAGCCGTACATGATGATGTCATACGCCTCTTTGGGCAGGTCTTTGACGGGCACGTCGATGGAGAAATGGTAATGTTTGGCGAGGGCGGTGACATACATGAGGTTGGTGGCGTTGCTGTCCAGCATCCAGCCGCCCGCATGAATGGCGCCCTCGCGGATGGTCTTGGTCTTGTCGGGACAGATGAGGTCGGGATCGACCCGCTGGCGGAACCCCAGCCCCGAACACTCGGGGCAGGCGCCCCAAGGGGTGTTGAAGGAGAAGAGGCGGGGTTCGATCTCCTCGATGGAGATGTTGCAGTCGGGACAGGCGTAGCGGGTGGAATAGAGCGTCTCCTCCCCGCCGCAGTCGATGACGACCAGCCCGTCGGCAAGAGAGAGCGCGGCCTCCAGGCTCTCCGTCAGCCGCTTTAAGATACCCTCTTTCACGACGAGGCGGTCCACCACGACGCCGATGTTGTGCTTGATGTTCTTGTCGAGCCTGATCTCTTCCTGCAGATCGTAGATGCTGCCGTCAATTTTGACGCGGACGTATCCGCTTTTCCGGTACCCTGCAAGCTCCTTGACGTACTCGCCCTTCCTGCCGCGCACGACGGGCGCCTCGATCATGATCTTGCTGCCCTCGGGCATCTCCATGACCCTGTCGGCGATCTCGTCCACCGTCTGCCGCCTGATCTCCCTGCCGCACTTGGGGCAGTGGGGAATGCCCACGCGCGCGAACAAAAGACGGAGATAGTCGTAGATCTCCGTCACCGTGCCCACCGTCGAGCGGGGGTTGTGCGAGGTGGTCTTCTGGTCGATGGAGATGGCGGGGGAAAGCCCCTCGATGGACTCCACGTCCGGCTTCTCCATCATGCCCAGAAACTGGCGGGCATAGGAGGAGAGGCTCTCCATGTACCGCCGCTGCCCCTCGGCAAAGATGGTATCGAACGCGAGGGTGGATTTGCCGCTGCCCGAAAGTCCCGTGAACACCGTCAGGGTCCCCCGCGGAATGTGTACGTCAACGTTTTTCAGATTGTTCTCTTTTGCGCCTTTGACAAATATTTCTTCTTTCATCTTATCTTACTGCCTGACGAGCGTACATATCCCCTCGTCGTCATACTCCGCAAACAATTCGCCCGCCTCCCCGAGGAAACAGGTCATGTATTCGTCCATCGCGGGCGCCTTGCCGGACGAACACAGATATTCTTCGAGCGGCATCCAGAAATTGCGCCCCTCGCCGCTTTCGGGCAGCAGGTCATCCCCGCTCTCCGCACGGTAGAGCACGGCGAAGTAGCGCTCGGCGCGCGTTCTGTGCGACCAGTGCGCCATGCCGCAGCAGCGCAGTCCGCAGAGGGTCAGCCCCGTCTCCTCCCGCACCTCGCGCACGGCGGCAGCGGCAAAGCTCTCGCCCCGTTCGACGTGCCCGCCCGGGAAGATCAGCCCGTCCCAACTGCCCTTTTTGCGCTCCTGCACGGCGACGAGGTCTGTACCGGTCTTTGTCACCATCACCATGACGGTGAGTTCGGCGCGCTCGGTGCGGCTCACGGCCTGTCCCCCCGCCGCAGCAGGAGCTGCGCGATGTGCGCCACCGCGCCGTCGATCTGCCGCCAGTTCGCGCCGCCGTAGCGGACTTCGTTCGCCCGCTCCAATGTGGCGCGGGACACGGCAAGCACCGCGTACACCCCCTTCTCCTGCGCGGAGAGGCACTGCTGCAGGCTGTCGTCCACCAGAATGTCGATGGCGTGCCGCGCGCAGTAGTCCCCCTTGTCGGGAATGGCCGCCACGATGTCGTCATAGGGAATGTGCCGCTTTTCCAGCCAATCGCGGGAGACCTTTTCGGGATTGGAAAACCACTCTGCGGGGCGGGAGGTGAGCACGGTGACGCGGATGCCCGCCGCCCGCCAGCGCTCCAATACCTCTTTGGCGCCCTTGCGTGCGGGCGCGTCCGTAAAGGCGGTGATGCCGCCCTCGCGGATGAAGCGCGTCACGTCGTCGTGCGTCCAGTCGTATACTTCGGTGAGCGCGTGCGCGTGCTCGTCCACCAATTTGAACGGAAGGGCGTTCCTGCGGATATACTCCCCCGCATAGCGGACGCGGTCGACCGCGTTCAACGTATCGTCGATATCGACTGCAATGTGCATAACCCCTCCTTTTCTGCCTCTGTATGTCTATAGTATATCACGCGCGCGGAAATTTTTCAAACACTTCCGACGCAGGCTGCCGAACAATTTTCAAGCGCCCTCACTTGCGCAGGCGCTTTCTCAGTTCGTTGATGGTCTCGCGGATCTCGATGGCGCGCTCGAAGTCGAGCTGAGCGGACGCCACCTTCATGAGCGCCTTCAGCTTTTCGATCTCGTCGGGAATGTCCTTCGCCTTGACGTCCGCCGCGCACTTTGCCTTGGAGGTGATGCCGATGGTGTCAACCACCTCTTTGACGATGGTCTTGGGCACGATGCCGTGTTCTTCGTTGTACGCCTGCTGCACGGCGCGGCGGCGGTTGGTCTCGGAAATGGCGCGCTGCATGCTGCCCGTCATCTCGTCCGCATACATGATGACCCGCCCCTGCGCATTGCGCGCCGCTCTGCCGATCGTCTGCACGAGGGAGGTCTCGCTGCGCAGAAAGCCCTCCTTGTCGGCATCGAGAATGGCGACGAGCTGCACCTCGGGCAGGTCCAGCCCCTCGCGCAAAAGGTTGATGCCGCACAGCACGTCGAATTCGCCCGAACGCAGGCCCGAAATGATGTCGATGCGCTCCAGCGCGTCGATATCCGAGTGCATGTAGCGCACCTTCACGCCGTTTTCCTTTAAGTAATCGGTCAGGTTTTCTGCCATACGTTTGGTCAAAGTTGTGACCAGAACGCGCCCGCCCGCCTGCACCACCCTGTTCACTTCGCCGAGCAGATCGTCGATCTGCCCCTTGGTGGGCTTGACGGTGACGGGCGGGTCCAGAAGTCCGGTCGGGCGGATGAGCTGTTCGACGACCTGCCCCGCCTGCTCCAGTTCGTAGGGCGCGGGCGTCGCCGAGACGCAGATGAGCTGCGGCACGCGCGCGTCGAATTCCTCAAAGGTCAGGGGGCGGTTGTCGAACGCCGACTTCATGCGGAACCCGTATTCCACCAGGTTGATCTTTCTGGCAAGGTCGCCGTTGTACATGGCGCGGATCTGCGGGATGGTCATGTGGCTCTCGTCGATGAACACGAGAAAGTTGTCGGGAAAGTAATCGAGCAGCGTGAACGACGGCTGTCCCGGGCTGCGCCCGTCAAAATAGCGCGAGTAGTTTTCCACGCCCGAACAGTAGCCGATCTCGCGCAACATCTCCAGATCGTGTTCGGTGCGCTGGGAGAGGCGCTGCGCCTCGAGGAGTTTGCCCGCATCCTCGAACGCCTTCACCTCCCCTTTCAGATCCTCCTCGATCATGGTGAGCGCGCACGCCAGCTTTTCCGACCCCACCGCATAGTGACTGGCGGGATAGATGACGGCGTGCTTTAAGGAGGAGACGACCTTGCCTGTCACCACGTCCACCTCGCCGAGGCTGTCGATCTCGTCGCCGAAAAATTCCACGCGCACCGCCACTTCCGAATTGGACGCGGGGAAAATTTCCACCACGTCGCCGCGCACGCGGAAGGTGGAGCGCTTGAAGTCCATGTCGTTGCGCGAATACTGAATGCCCACCAGACGGGTGAGCAGTTCGTCGCGCGTCATCGTCTGCCCGGGGCGCAGGGAGATGCCGAGGCGGAAAAATTCCTCGGGCGCGCCGAGGCCGTAGATACAGGATACCGAGGACACGACGATCACGTCGTCGCGCTCCGCCAGCGAACAGGTCGCCGCATTGCGGAGCTTGTCGATCTCGTCGTTGGTGGAGGAGTCCTTCTCGATATAGGTATCCGTCGAGGGAATGTAGCTCTCGGGCTGATAATAGTCGTAGTAAGAGACGAAGTATTCCACGCGGTTTTCGGGAAAGAAGGCGCGGAATTCGTTGCAAAGCTGCGCCGCAAGCGTCTTGTTGTGCGCGATGACGAGGGTGGGCCGCCCCACGTTTTTGATGACGTTCGCCATGGTGAACGTCTTGCCGCTGCCGGTGACGCCGACGAGCACCTGCGTGCGGATGCCGTCCAGCACGCCTTCGGTGAGCTTCTGAATGGCCTGCGGCTGATCGCCCGTGGGCGCAAACGGCGCATGCAGTTTGAAATCGTGATGCTCCATGATAAAATTCCTTCTCGTGCAATTCTTTTCGAACTGACGAAAACAATTGCACGAACTTCGGAAAAACCAAATGTTCACCTTCGGCTCTGCATTCGGTTTTTCCCGCCGCCGCTGTTTTCGCAACATTCATAACCCGCGGCGGCTCCCTTTTCCCATAAGCGCAGGTATGCGCAAATGTGGGGCGCTGGCGGAGGGGAACCCTCCTTGCGCGAGTATTTTATAGCAAGGGCACCCCCTGCTTGCGTCATTATTATAGCAAGGACACTTGCTCGCCAACCGTCATAACTTCGCCTCTTCGAGGCTCGTGTGCCGCCTGCGGCGGCGAGCAGAGGAGCCGTAGGCGACGAAGAATCCCCTTATACATTGTCTTAGGGGCATAAGAACGCGAATAAGCCTCCCCTGTGTAAGGGTGAGCGCGTACGTTATGCAGACAGCCCCTGCGGGGCTTCTGCGTATGCGCGAACTGA
>CALVLT010000031.1 GCA_944340905.1 uncultured Clostridia bacterium | reverse complement strand
CGATAGCGAGGAATCCCCCCATACGTTGTCCTACGGGCATAAGAACGCGGTTTTGCGCTCGCTATCCTTTGCGAGGAGATTCCTTCGTCGCGCTGCGCGCTCCGCTCTGCTCGCCGCCGCAGACGGCACACGAGCCTCAAAGAGGCGAAGTTATGACGTTGGGGCGAGGGGATTCCTTCGTCGCGCTACGCGCTCCTCGGAATGACGGGGTGCCGTCATTTGATTCCGAGAATGTCGTCGGCGCAGCAGTCAAGATATTTGCACAGCCGCGACAGCGTTGCAAGCGTCGGCTGCGCTTTGCCGGAACAATATTGCGAAACGGTTGCGGGTGTTACGCCGATCGCCCGCGCAATTTCATTTTTCTTCTTTCCGCTCTCCTCGATTTCCCGCCGCAAATTTTCCGAAATCATTTCGTCTAAAGACTTTTCCATGCCTCGATAGTATTAAGCGATGCCTAATAAATTATACGGAGAGCTATGAAATTTTATTGTGAAAGCATCGGTCTATTGTTTTGACATTGTTTACGAGCTTGCACGGCGGGGACGAAACGGCGCGTCGCCCGCCCGTTCAGCGGACGATCCCGCGCAGGAATAGCACGTCGGCAAGGCGGGCGAACTGTTCGGGCGGGAGCGTTTCCCCCCGCACCATGTCCGCGATGCCCGCCTCGGCAAGCACCTGCCCCGCCTGTTCGCGCGTCAGACGGAAGGCGTTCATTAAATTGTTTTCCAGCGTCTTTCTTCTGCCCATGAAGGCGCAGCGCACGGCGGCGCGGTAGGCGGTGACGCTCTTGACGGGGATGCGCCCCTCCTGAAAATCGATGCGCACGACGGCGGAATCGACATTCGGGCGGGGCATGAACATGGTGCGCGGCACCTTGCGCATGATGCGCGCCTCCCCCTTCAGGGCAATGGCGGCCGTCACCGCGCCGTAGTCGGGCGTGCCCGCCTGCGCCGTGAAACGGGCGGCGACCTCCTCCTGCACCATGACGGTGACGCCGAGGCAGCGCGTTGCCTCCTCGAGAAAGCGCATCATGACGGGCGTGGTGACATAGTAAGGCAGGTTGGCGACGACGCGGTAATTCCCAAGTTCCGCCTCCAGCGCGCGCAGGTCGGCGCGCAGGAAATCGCCGAAGGCGACCTCGACGTTCTCGCAGCCCGCAAGCGTTTCGGCGAGCACGCTCTGCAACGAGGCGTCGATCTCGTAGGCGAGCACCCGCTTTGCGGCAGCGCTCAGCGCGCGGGTGAGCGCCCCCGCCCCCGCGCCGATCTCCAGAACGGTGGTTTCGCCGTCCACGCCCGCATCGCGCACGATGGCGCCGAGCAGGTTGGCGTCCGTCAGAAAGTTCTGCCCGTACTTCTTTTTGAAGAAAAAGCCGTGCCTTGCAAGCACATCGCGGATGTCTTCCATATCTTCCCTCACATAGGCGCCGTATGCGGCGCACATCCTGCAAAAGAGGGGAACGGCCCCTCCCTACAAAAGAATAAAGGGAGCCACTGCCTGCGGGCAGCGGCTCTCTTGCGTCATTCGATCATCTCTCTCACGCGCAGAGGAATGCCGACCTGCTGTGCAACGGCGCGGCAGGCGGCGACCTCCGCCTCCCCGATGCAGTCCACCACCGAAAACCAGCAGTTCAGCCCGTGTTCGCGGCAGGAACGCGCAAACGAGAGCATGCCGCCGAACGCCGTGTCGGGAAAGAGCGGGCGGCAGAGTTCGCCATAGAGCTTTGCGTTGGAGGCGTTGAGCGAAATGTTGATGCCGTCCAGCTTGCCGGCAAGTTCGGGGGCAATGTCCCGCCCGTGGATGAGGCTGCCGTGCCCGTTGGTGTTCAGCCGCGTCTTTTTGCCGTGCGCGTGCACGTAGGCGCACACCTCGAGCATGGCGTCCAATCGATAGGTGGGTTCGCCGAACCCGCAGAACACGACCTCTTCGCAGTCGCATTCCCCCAGCGCCGCCATCACCTGCTCCGCCGTGGGTTCGCCCTCCCTGAGCCACAGGGCGTATCCCTCGAACGTCTCCTTGCCGTTGCGCACGCAGAAGGTGCAGCGGTTGGAACAGCGGTTGGTGAGATTGACGTAGAGATTGTTCCCGATGCGATAGACGTAGGTATCCATGATCACTCCAATTTGGGAAAGAGGGCGTGCGCGTTCTGTGCGACGCGCGCCGCAAATTCCGCAAGGTCCTCCCCGCGCAGCTGCGCGAGCCTTGCGGCGATGACGGGGATGTTCGCGGGCGAGTTCTTCTCTCCGCGGAAGGGGGAGAGGTAGGGGCTGTCCGTCTCCGTGAGAATGCGCTGCGCAGGGCACGCGGCGACGCTCTCCCACACGTTCCTGGCGTTTTTGAAACAGGCGACGCCCCCGAAGGAGAAGTAGGCGCCCAGCGCCGCGAAGTTATCCAGATTGGCCGCCCCGAACGAATAGCAGTGCAGCAAAAAGCCGTGCGCGAGCAATTCCCTGTGCTCGCGCAGCAGGGCGAGCATATCGGCGCAGCAGTCCCGCGCGTGGATCTGCACGGGCAGGGCATGTTCATGGGCGAGTTCGAGCTGCCTGACAAAGACCGCCTGCTGCACATGGCGCGCGGGCGTATCCCAGTGGTAGTCCAGCCCGATCTCCCCCACGGCGACGCACTTGCGCTGTGCAAACAGGGTACGCAGTCCCTGCTCCGTCTGCGCGGAGAACTCCGCCGCCTCGGAGGGGTGCACGCCCGCCGTAAAGAAGTACCCCTCGCTCTGCGCGGCGATGTCCGCATGCATGCGGCTGTGTTCGAGGGTATCGCCCGCAAGGATGACGCGCTCCACGCCCGCCGCGCGTATTTTTTCGCGTTCGGCGGGGAGGTCGTACCCCTCCTGCGCAAAGTGGGCGTGTACGTCGATATACATATCAGCGGACGGACGCGCCGCTCTCCACCGCGCGCTCGGGGGAGAGAAGGGAGAGGTTCCCCTCCGCGTCCTCGGCGCACAGCACCATGCCCTCGGAGAGCACGCCGCACAATTTCACGGGCTTTAAGTTGGTGACGAGCACCACCTTCTTGCCCACCATCTCCTCGGGCGTATACCACTTGGCGATGCCGGACACGACGGAGCGCACTTCGCTGCCGATGCGGATGGTCTCGTGCAGCAGCTTGTTTGACTTGGGAACACGCTCGCAGGCGATGACCTCGCCCACTTTCAGCTCCACTTTTGCAAAGTCGTCGATAGAGATTGGTTGTATTTTTGCGGGAACGTTCTCCTCTTTTGCGTCCCCCGCGCCGCTCTCGCGCGCATATTCGGCGCGCTGCGCCGCCTGGATCGCCTCCACCTTGGGGGCGACCTCCTTCCAGTCAAAGCGCGTGAACAGCGCCTCGTCCGTCTCCGCGATCGCATTGCCGCTCGGGTACACGCCGAACACGGCGCATTCCGCAAGCGACTTCAGGGGCGCATTCAGATAGTGCGCGATTTTGTCCACCGTCCCGGGCAGGAAGGGAGCCAAGAGGCTGGCGCCCGTCAGAATGCTCTCGCACAGGTTGTACAGAACAGTGGAGAGGCGCGCCCTGTTCGCCTCGTCCTTGCACAGCACCCAGGGCATGGTCTCGTCGATATACTTGTTGGCGCGGCGGAAGATGACGAACAGCTCGTTCAAAGCGTCCGCAATGCGCAGCTCGTCCATGCACGCCGTGACCTTTTCCGCCGCCGACGTGACCGTGGCTTTCAGGTCGTCATCCACCGCGTCCGCGGCACCCATGTCCGCGACCGTGCCGCCGAAATACTTCCGCGACATGGCGAGCGTGCGGCGCACAAGGTTGCCCAGCGTGTTGGCAAGGTCGGAATTGACACGCTCGCACACCAGCTCCCACGTGATGGTGCCGTCCCCCTCATAGGGCATTTCATGCAGCACGAAGTAGCGCACCGCGTCCACGC
This sequence comes from uncultured Clostridia bacterium, assembly GCA_944340905.1. Taxonomy (GTDB): domain Bacteria; phylum Bacillota; class Clostridia; order Christensenellales; family Borkfalkiaceae; genus Gallimonas. The sequence continues at coordinate 15,758 of CALVLT010000031.1, read as the reverse complement.
CGAACACGGAGGCGAGGTCGTCCGCATAGATGACGTTGCCGCGCGATTTGCTCATCTTCTCGCCCCCTTGCAGCAGCCAGGGGTGCGCGAACACGTGCTCGGGCAGCGGCTCGCCGAGCGCCATCAGAAAGATGGGCCAGTAGATGGTGTGGAAGCGCGCGATGTCCTTGCCGATGACGTGCAGCTTTTCCGCGTTCTTCCAGTACTTTTCATACAGTTCGCCGCTCGTCCCGTCGGGGTCGTAGCCCAGCCCCGAGATATAGTTGGTGAGCGCATCCAGCCACACGTAGACGACGTGCTTTTCGTCAAAATCCACGGGAATGCCCCACGTGAAGGAGGTGCGCGAGACGCACAGGTCCTGCAGCCCCTTCTTCAGGAAGTTGTTCATCATCTCGTTCTTTCTGGAGACGGGGCGGATGAAATCGGGATGGCTCTCGATGTGGGCGATGAGGCGGTCGGCATACTTACCCATGCGGAAGAAATACGCCTCCTCCTTCGCCTTCTTCACCGGCCTGCCGCAGTCGGGGCACTTGCCGCCTATGAGCTGGCTCTGCGTCCAGAAACTCTCGCAGGGCGTGCAGTACCAGCCCTCGTATTCCCCCTTGTAGATGTCGCCCTGTTCATAGAATTTGCGGAAGATCTTCTGCACGGTGCGCACGTGATCGGCGTCCGTCGTGCGGATGAACTTGTCGTAGCCGACGTTCACGCCGTCCCACACGGTGCGGATGACGTTCGCCACCCTGTCCACATACGCCTTGGGGGTGACGTGCGCCGCCGCCGCCTTTTCCTCGATCTTCTGCCCATGCTCGTCCGTGCCCGTCTGAAAGCGCACGTCGTAGCCCTGCAGTTTTTTGTAGCGCACGATGGCGTCCGTGAGGATCGCCTCGTACGTGTTTCCGATGTGCGGCTTGCCCGAGGTATAGGCGATCGCCGTCGTCACATAATAGGGTTTCTTCATGATGACTCCCATTGCTTTTTCCCGTACATTATACTGTATCCGCGCGAAAAAGTAAACTTATTTTGCCTGCCACAGGAGATTGACCCAGCGCGCCGCGCCGCGGCGGCAGCGCTGCCATTCCGAACGCAGGACGGCGCGGTGCACGAGATCGGCACGTTCCCCCGAGGGCAGCACCCACGCCTGCCGCGCCGTGCCCTCCGTGCGCATGCCGCACTTCTCCATCACTCTGCCCGAGGCGGCGTTGTCCGCGACATATGTCCCCTCGATGCGCCAGAGCGCGGCGGCGCCGAAGAGATAGTCGATGACGGCGGTGAGCGCCTCCGTCATGATGCCCCGCCCCCACAGCCTGCGGCACAGGCAATAGCCCACCTGCGCGCTCTCCGCGTGCCTGTCGAGCGAGACCACGGAGATGTCTCCCACGACCTCGCCGCTGCCGCGCAAGACGATCGCCCAGTGGAACACGTCGTCCAGCTTGGCCTCCTCCTCCCATGCGGCGAGCAGACGGCGCGTGAAGGCAATGTCGCCGTGCGGCGCCCACGTGAGGTACTGCGTGACGAGGGGATCGCTCATCCAGTTGTCGAACGCCTGCTGTGCGTCGGCTGCGCAAAAGGGTCGCAGCCTGAGGCGCGCCGTCTGAAGTTCTTTGCTGCCCGGGTAATTCATACTTGCTCCTTTCCCGCCGCGGCGCAGCCCTGTCTTCTTCAACAAAAAAAGCCCGCCGTTCGGCGGACCTTTCTTTGCTATTCTGATCGCGACACGCCAAACTACCGTATTTGCATTGCAAATACGCTGCGCATGGCGTTGAGAACAAACAAATCGCGTTTCATGCCTTTATTGTAACCCTTTGCACGAAGCTTGTCAAGTATTTGCTGATAATTTTTTTGCCCTGCTCATACAATATTTCATGAACGTCATTTTTGCCGCCGTGTTTCTGGCGGCGGCAGTCATCTTTCTGTTCACCGACCCCGAGGGATTTTTGCCCGCCATGCTCGCCGGCGGCGAAAAGGCGGCGACCGTCTCGCTCGCCCTGCTCGCCTCCTACTGCGTGTGGCTGGGTTTTTTTAAGGTGATGGAGCAAAGCGGGCTTTCGGAAAAGCTGGCAAGGGGGATGTACCCCGCCGCGCGCAGGCTGTTTGGCTCTGACGACAGACAGGCCGTCAGCCTTGCCTGCCAGAACCTTGCCGCCAACATGCTTGGGCTGCCCGGCGCGCCCACCCCGCCGGGCATTGCCGCAACCAAAAAATTCCTGGCCGCCCGCAACGACTATGCCGCGGATATGCTGTTCGTGCTCAACGCCACGAGCCTGCAGCTGCTGCCCACCACCGTCATCGCCCTGCGCGCCGCGGCGGGCAGCGCCTCCCCCGCCGACATCTTTTTGCCCACCCTGCTTGCCACCCTGCTCTCTACCCTGCTGGGCGCGCTGCTCGTGTTCCTGACGCGGAGGCGCACATGAAGTACGCCGCGCTCATCATCCCCCTGCTCTTCCTTGCGCTCTTTATCTGGGCGCTCGTGCGCCGCGTGAAACTCTACGACTGCTTCACCGAGGGCGTGAAGGGCGCCGTTCCGCTCATCCTGTCCCTGTTCCCCTACCTGGTCTGCGTGCTCATCCTCTCCGAACTGTTCGAGGCGAGCGGGCTTTCCGCGCGGCTGACGCAGGGTCTTTCGCCCGTGTTCTCCTTTCTTGGCATCCCCCCCGAGATCGGAAAGCTCGTGCTGCTCAAGCCCTTTTCGGGGAGCGGCGCAACGGCGCTTCTGAGCGAGCTGCTCAGCGAATACGGCGCGGACAGCTACATTGCGCGCTGTGCGTGCGTGGCATACGGCTCGAGCGAGACGGTTTTCTACATCTGCGCCGTCTATTTTGCCGGCAGCAAAAAGCGCCTGTTCAAGCCCGTCGCCATCGCCCTCGCCGCCAACTTCGTCAGCCTGATTTTGGGCTGTTCTCTCTGCCGTATTCTGTGAAAAAATTACAAAATGAAAAATTTTATAATTTTTAACCCCCTTCTGTGTCAATATTTATGTTCATTTGCAACAAATTCACAGAAAAAAATTTTTTAAAAAATTTCGACGAAATATTTTACATTTCGCCAAAGAGCGGTTATAATATGGGTGTCAAAAGCAAGTGAGCAAGCTCCTTGCGGACGGCATGAAACAGCTCATCATTTTTCCCCCTTATCATATAGTAAACCCCTCGGAACGCGAGTTCCGGGGGGTTTACTTTTCTCCGCCCGCGGACAGGGCGGACAGAACTCTATCATCGGCAGCGGCGCGTCCCGACGGGACGCGCCGCTGCAATTTTTTGTCTGTATTTTATCCGTGTTCCCGCAGGCCCTTGGGATAGTGGTTTTTGAGCACGCCGCCCGCCGCCTTGCCCAAGGAAATGGGATACCCCCTCCACGTGACCGCGCACCAGCCGTCCGCCATGTCCGCTGAAAGCGTCTCGCCGCGCAGCCAGCGCGCGCATTCGGCGTCGGAGAGGTCGTATTTTGCGCGCACGTTGTCACTTTTTGCGCTCATGACAAGGGCGTGCGCGGGCGTAAAGCGCGCTTTGTTGAACGTGCCCAGCTCCACCCCCGCGCGCAGCACTCTGCCGGCAAGGGCGGGCAATTCGTCTGGCAGGAGGAACAGTCTGCCGTCCGCAAGCGCCGTGACGTTCCCCGCAGGCGGGCGCACGAAGAATGTTGCGGCAAAGTCCCGCCATGCCCGCTCCGCCGCCGCGTTGCGCTGCTGCGCAAAGGCGAGCGCGCTGCCGCGCTCCGCACCCCGCTTGACGAGCCGCGCCGCATAGTGCCCCTCGCCGCGCACCTCGTGCGGCAGCAAGAGCCGCTCCTCCTCCAAGGTGAATTCGAGGTGGCGGGATAAAAAGTCCGCGATCTGCCCCTCGTCCTCGCCGTATTCAAAGGTACAGGTGGAGTACACGAGCGTGCCGCCGCCCGCGAGCATGCGCGCCGCGTCCTCGAGAATGGCGCGCTGGCGGACGATACAGCGCTCCACGTTCGCCGCGCTCCACTCCCCGACGGCGCCCTCATCCTTGCGGAACATGCCCTCGCCCGAACAGGGCGCATCGACGAGCACCCTGTCGAAATAAGCGGGAAAGCGCTGTGCGAGTACGGCGCTGTCCGCGCTCACCACGGCGCAGTTTGCCACACCCATGCGCTCGACGTTCTGCGAGAGAATGCGGGCGCGCTCATAGACGTATTCGTTGGCGATGAGCACGCCCCTGCCCTGCATGGCGGCGGCGAGCTGGGTCGTTTTGCCCCCGGGCGCGGCGCACAGATCGAGCACGCGCTCCCCGGGCTGCGCGCCGAGCATGGGCGCGGCACACATGGCGGAGGGTTCCTGCGCATAGAACAGCCCCGCATGGTGCGCCGCCGTGTGGCCCAATTTTTCCGCGTCCGTGTAAAAGCCGCCCTCCGCCCACGGAACGCACTCCCCCGCAAAGGGCGCGAGCGCGGCAAATTCCGCCGCCGAGAGCTTGAGAAGATTTGCGCGCACCCCCCTGACGGGCGCATCTTCATAGCAACGCAAAAAGGCGGGGTATGCCGCACCCAGCCTTTTTTGCATGCGTTTCAGATATTCTTCGGGAAGATTCATGACTGCAAAAGCGCGCTCTCCAGATTTTCAAGCGGAACGAACGCCGCGCCCGCATTCACCGCATTCTGATAGCGGACGCCGCCCTGTCCGCGCGCAATGTAGACGTTGCATTCGGACGGGTGCGACGTATACTTGCCGCCCGAGGCAAAGATGGCGGCGACGAGGTGTACGGACAGGGGCACCTCCTCCTCCACCTCCTTGGAAAAGCAGAACACCTTGCCCGCCAGCGAGCCGCCCTTGCTGCGGCGGTGCATGTACTTGTTCACATAGCGGTAAAATTCGTCGTGTGCCTTGGCGCGCTTTTCGCGTTCCTCGTCTCGTTCGGCAAGGTAGCTCTTCAGCCCCTGCGAGGCGAGCGGCGTGATCTTATAGCCCGCGATCTGCCCCGCGCGGATATGGTAGCGCTCGACGAAGGCGGGCACCGTGTCCGCGCCGTCGCGGCGCACGAGCGCCTCGCACACGCGCATGGTGGCGTAGGCGTCGTCCACGGCGCGGTGGGGCGTGAACTCGACGCCCAGTTCCTGCGCCATCGCCCCCAGCCCCAGCTGGCGGGAGAAATCCTTCCTGACGTTCATATAGAAGAACTGCGTGTCGTAGTAGCGGAACTTCAGCGAGGGAAGTTTGTAGCGGCGGGTCTCTAAATTGAGATAGTTGACGTCGTTGAGCGTTGCGTGCCCCAGGACGATATGCTCCCCGTTCTCCAGGAGCGCGCGGATGCGGCCGTACACCGACGGGAAGGCCGGATACTTTTTGAAGTCCTCGTACACATAGGGCAGCACCAGCCCCTCGCGCCCCTTGCGGTCGGTCAGGTGGAACTTGCCCTTGGGGTTAAGAAGGATGTCCTCGCGCTCGAGGACGTTGAACCGTTCATCGGTGAGCACATACCCGAACGCACAGATCTTCGCCACGCTCTTGTAGACGCAGGCGCACTCGATGTCGAAAAAGACGTACTTCATGAACGGGGGACGAGCTTTTCAGTGCCGCCCATGTACGGGCGCAGCACTTCGGGAATGTCCACGCTGCCGTCGGCGTTGAGGTGATTTTCCAGAAAGGCGATGAGCATTCTGGGGGGCGCCACCACGGTGTTGTTGAGGGTATGCGCGAACGCCGAGCCCTTTTCCGTCTTGTAGCGGATGCCCAGCCTGCGCGCCTGCGCGTCCGTCAGGTTGGAGCAGGAGCCAACTTCAAAGTACTTCTTCTGGCGGGGAGACCACGCCTCCACGTCCACGCTGCGGTATTTGAGGTCGGCAAGGTCGCCCGAGCAGCACTCGAGCGTGCGCACGGGGATGCCCATGGAGACGAACAGCTCGACGGTGTAGTTCCACATCTTTTCGTACCACGCCTCGCTGTCCTCCGGCTTGCAGACGACGATCATCTCCTGCTTTTCAAACTGGTGGATGCGGTAGATGCCGCGCTCCTCGATACCGTGCGCGCCCTTCTCCTTGCGAAAACAGGGCGAATAGCTGGTGAGCGTCAGGGGGAGCTGTTCGGCGGGCAGGGTGGTGTTCATGAACCTGCCGATCATGGAGTGCTCGCTCGTGCCGATCAGGTAGAGGTCCTCCCCCTCGATCTTGTACATCATGCCCTCCATCTCCTCAAAGCTCATGACGCCCGAGACGACGTCCGAGCGGATCATAAAGGGCGGGATGACGTAGGTGAACCCCTTGCCGATCATGAAGTCGCGGGCATAGGCGAGCACGGCGGAGTGCAGGCGGGCGACGTCGCCGATCAGATAGTAAAAGCCCTGCCCCGAGGTGCGGCGCGCGCTGTCCAGATCGATGGCGCCAAGACGCTCGAGAATATCCACATGGTAGGGAATTTCAAAATCGGGCACCTTCGGCTCGAGAAAGCGCTGCCGCTCCACATTTTCCGTATCGTTCCTGCCGATGGGCGTATCCGCGGAAATGAAGTTGGGGATGCGCATCATGACGGCCTTGAGCCGCTCGCTCACCTCGGCGGTCTCCGTTTCGATGTCGGCAAGGCGGGCGGCGTCCGCATTCACCTGAGCCTTGACCGCCTCCGCCTCCTGCGTCTTTTTCTCGCGCATGAGCTGCCCGATCTGCTTGGAGAGCGCATTCCTTGCGGCGCGCAGGGAATCCCCCTCCGTCTGCAGGGTGCGCCGCCTCTCGTCGAGGGCGAGCGCCTCGTCCACGAGGGGGAGCTTGTGTTCCTGGAACTTCTTTTTCAGATTTTCGCGCACGCGGTCGGGATCGGCGCGAAGGATCGCAATGTCTATCATAACTGCCTCTTGCGTTTTTTTCAATTATACACTCTTTTTTGCCGAATTGCAACCGTCCCCGCGCGCACGCACGAAAAAAAGCGAAAGTCTTTGCGTTATTTTTGACATTTGCGCGCATACCGTGTATAATAGACCTATCAAACCCACGGGGGAGAGTGCATTGAACAAGCAAGAACCCGAACAACAGTCCGACGCCCTGCCCGAGGAGCAGCCCAAGGAAAAGCGCTTTTCCGAGCGCGTGATGGAGAGCGGCGCACAGCCGGCGGAGCAGCTTGCCCGCAAAAAGCTGATGAAACAGTTCCGCCGCGCCAAACACATTCCCGCCGCCGAGGACGTGGAGCGCTTTGAGAGCGCGCCCGACAAGGGGCTGACCTCCGAACAGGTGCAGCTGCGCTTTTCGCAGTTCCTGTTCAACGACGTCAATAAAAAATACTCCAAATCCTACGCAAGCATCTTCGTAGGAAACCTTTGCACGTTCTTCAACCTGCTCTGCCTGATCGTGGCGATCGCGCTCGCCTATGCGGGCGCGCCCGTCTCGCAGTTCCTGTTCGTCGCCATCTTCGGCGCGAACCTGCTCATCGGCATCATTCAGGAAATTTTAGCGAAGAAACAGATCGACAAGCTCTCCGTGCTCATTTCGGCGACCGCCAAGGTGGTGCGCGACGGCAAGAAACAGGAGATCGGCGTCAGGGACATCGTGCTCGACGACATCATCCTCCTGGAGACGGGGCAGCAGATCCCCGCCGACTGCATTCTGCTGGACGGCAACGTGGAGATCAACGAATCGCTTCTGACGGGCGAGAGCGTGCCCGTGAAGAAGGCGGCGGGCGAGACGCTGTATGCCGGCTCCTACGTGGCGAGCGGCGCCTGCCGCGTGCGCGCCGACAAGGTGGGCAGGGCGACCTACCTCAATTCGCTCACCTCCAAGGCGAAAAAGTACAAGAAACCGCGCTCGGAGATCATGAACTCCATCCGCCTGTTCATCCGCGTCATCGGCGTGCTCATTCCCTTTGTGGCGGCGCTGATGGCGATCGTCAACTGGCGGGTGACGGGCGACGTGAGCCAGACCATTCAGCTCACGGGCGCCGTGGTCATCGGCATGATCCCCTCCGGCCTGCTGCTGCTCACCTCGTTTGCAATGGCGATCGGCGTCATGCGCCTTGCCAAAAAGCAGACGCTCGTGCAGGATCTGTATTCGCTGGAGATGCTTGCCCGCGTCAACGTGCTGTGTCTTGACAAGACGGGCACCATCACGGACGGGCGCATGACGGTGAGCGACGTGATGATCCTCAACAACTTCGTGGAGAACTCCCTCGAAGAGGTCATGGGCAGCATGCTCTCCGCCCTGGACGACAATAACCAGACCTCCATCGCCCTGTACAACCGCTTCGGGCACTCCAATGCCCTGCGCGCCACGGCGACCATTCCCTTTTCGAGCAAGCGCAAGCTCTCCGCCGTCACCTTCGGCGAGACGGGCACCTTTGCAATGGGCGCGCCCGAATTTGTGCTGCGCCCCATGCCGCCCAAGATCGACAAGATCGTCAAACAGTACGCGGCGGCGGGCATGCGCGTTCTGCTGCTTGCCTACTCCCCCAGCCCCATCTCGGGCGGGCGGCTGCCCTCCCTCTTCCGCCCTGCGGCGATCATCACCCTTGCCGACAACATCCGCTCGGACGCCATCGACACCATCAAGTGGTTCCGCGAGAACGATGTGGACATCAAGATCATCTCGGGCGACAACCCCGTCACCGTGTCCGAAGTGGCGCGCCGCGTCGGTGTGAAGAACGCGGGGCAGTACATCTCCCTCGACGGCCTCACCGACCTCGAAGTGGAAAACGTTGCCAACCAATACACCGTGTTCGGACGGGTCACGCCCGAGCAGAAGGCCATTCTGGTGCGCACCATCAAGAAACAGGGCAACACCGTTGCCATGACGGGGGACGGCGTGAACGACATCCTCGCCCTGAAGGAGGCGGACTGCGCCGTGTCCGTGGCGTCGGGCAGCGAGGCGGCGCGCAACGTCTCCCACCTCGTTCTGATGGACAACAACTTCCTCAACCTGCCCAGCGTCGTGTACGAAGGGCGGCGGGTCATCAACAACATCAAGTCCTCGGCGGCGCTCTACATCATGAAGACGCTCTTCACCGTGCTGCTGGCGGCGTTCTGCTTTATCCTGCACTCGCAGTACTTCTTCACCACCAACAACATGCTGCTCTTTGAAACGCTCGTCACGGCGCTGCCCTCCGTTGTTCTTGCGCTGCAGCCCAACGGCGAACGCGTCAAGGGGAAATTTATCCCATACGTGCTGTCACGATCCATTCCGGGCGCCGTCACCCTCATCCTGTGCGTGCTGGCGGTGTACGTGGGCGTCGCGGTAGCGTCAGATGAATTCGGTACGCTGCAGATCGCCATGGAGATCGAGGGCGAAATGCAGCAGTATATCAATCCGCTGTTCGTGCTCGCCGTCTCCTTCGGCGGCCTGGTCATGCTGTCCAGGATACTCAAGCCCTTCAACCTGCTGCGCGCAGCGGTATACGCCGTGTCTGTGGGCGTGAGCATTCTGGTGCTCGCCGTGCCCTTCTTGGGTGAACTCGTCTACACGGGCTGGACGATGGTGCACCTGTCGCTGACCCAGATCCTCTTCCTCGTCTGCATTGTTCTGGCGGCGTTCCCCGTCTCCAACCTTTTGGTAAAACTGTGCGACCTCATGAACCCGTCGGAATAGAACGCAGCGCGCCCATCGCCTCGGCGGCGTTCCCCGTCTCCAACCTTACGGTAAACCCGCGCGACTTGTAGGTCCGTCGGAACAGAACTTCTCTCGTGAAAAAAGCCCGCCAAAGCGGGCTTTTTGTTGTATTCCGCGCCATCGTAACTGACAAGAACTCTGTTCGAAATGCCGTCTCACTCGTCCTGGAACACGTCCTCAATAACAAACAATATCAGATTCCCGACCCTGCTTTTGACAAATGGTCGGATGAAGTAATCGCGCTGTCATCCACCGTTTCATCCGAATAATATTGACTTTATATGCGCACGTCTATATGTCCTCGCACGACGCACAATGTGCCGTATTATAAAACCACGAAAAGGAGCGGTTTGCTTTCGCAAACCGCTCCTTTTCGTTTGAAATCTTTACTTTCTCGGATTCTTGATATTTGCCTGTGCTGCCCTGATTGGTTGATGGGGCGACCGCAAAACCAGATAAAAATCACTTTTAAGAATAAGTGCCGCTTTAAAATATACAAATGCTACTAATTAACGATACAACATTCTTTACTAACAATAGACTTACATGCAACCGTCCAATGTTAAAATAATCTTTATATGCTTGTATCCACTATTTTTATTGCTACATTCCATAACAATAAAATAGTCATCATTATTCTCAGCCTTTACAACAACGCCTTGCGAATAAGCAGTTTTCCAAAGTGGCTTCACTCCGTAAAAAGACGAAACAAACTCATTGGTTGGATTTGGCACCTCTATATCAAAGCCATTTTCAAATAACCACGCATGATAATTCTTAATCGCGGGTGGCGGCCCCATTACCTGAAAAGACATCATTATTGCGGCTTGGAATTCCTTTTCCGATTCTATATCAACTACATATTTATCAGTAGGATCAAGTTCATATCCATCGCCTGAAGTTTGGTTATCGGTGCACTCATTTAATTTTATCTTTTTCATAAATTACCCCTGTGTTCTATTCTTCTTCCGGTCTCGTTCCCGAATAAGGTTGTCTTTTTGAAACAAATTCATCAACAGCCAAAAAAGCACGCCCCAAATCATTCAAACTAAGTATCATCATATATTCCGCAACTTCTCCTGAATGGTTTATGCTTCGCATTGAATTTAATTTTTTACGGAATTCTTCAAATGTATCTCCAACACATATCCATTTATCATCCTCTCTATCATAAAAACAATGTAAGTCATGCCAATGATTTATGTCATCCTCCTCATAAAAATCCTCATCAGCCGAAAAATCGGCCCATGGAAAAAGCTGCGGAAAAACCTCTGTATACGGAGTGAATGGAAACCAATATGGATATGAGTATTTTTCAACACTGTTGCCATCCTCCACTATTAACTCCGTATCTCCTCTTCCACTACTCTTATTTACCCATTCATATGAATGTAGTTTAACCACTCCTCCATTCTGAATGATTTGCATGAATTTTTTCTGAGATAATAAAAAATTATAGTTTACAATATGTTCAGGTAAATTTGTAAAAGCTAAAAGTTTTTTATTTGATACAGCATCTAAAAAAATCTGATTCAAAGGGACTTTAACGAAATAGCCTTTCCCTACTCCCCCTTTAGTTCTTTCAATGGTTTTATCGGTTAATTTTTGCCAAATACATAAATCTTCATCAGGATTATATAGAACAACTATACAAGGTAGGGAGTTCATAGTCCAATAATTATATTGCCTTTCGTTAATATCGCGAAAGACAATATAGTTATCTTTTTTCTCGCTAAACCAACTTGCGCCAGATTTAATTTGCAGTGCAAGAAGCTGTTTCGGCATGCCTGAAGAATCAACAAACTCCATATGAGCATCAATACCAATATCATCTATTGGCTGCTCTCGAAACATCCAATGATGTCTTTCTGCAATTTCATTACAGTGACTAACACCTATTCTTTCTATCGAATTTGCCATAAGTCCCCTCATCATTCCTTAAAAAACGAATGTCGAATATATATTATACTTGCTCTATTAACTTAAGCATGTTTTACTAAATGATAATATACCTTATATCTAATATAAAATTCTTGCTCCTTCTGCGCCAATTCATCTTCTACTCCTGTCTTCCCTGTTGAAGCAGCTTGGCTTTTTAATACCCAATTATAAACTTTAATAATATTAGGCTGTGTTTGCCTCAAATCAAGCAAATCGTTTTTTAATAGCTGTCCCACCTTACTTTTGGGAGGATTACCATTTTCTAAAGATGTATTACATTCATTCCCTTCAAGCTCGTCGGCATATTGCTTTATTTGTAGTAATATTTCTGCAACCATACACTCTACCGGAAATTGTCGTGTACTTATCCCGACCAATTTGTGAACCAATATTGCTCGTTCTAAAATATGCTCAAATTCTCTTGCCGGCAAAAAAGTATTGTATTTATTTATTAAATCCCTATTTGTATCATTAAGGAAATCCTCTTTAAATAATGATGCAAATTCTTTAAGAAATCTATTGACCTCATCCTGATCAGAATTCCCCTCGTTCAAATCGATTCTGAAATCTATAAATTTTGACAAGTATTGATCTGCTGCTCCCTCGCCGTATGTATGATTTATACTTCTAACAAGCTGAACCCTATTTATTGCTAAAATAGTAATACTCTTATTTACATTATCAAATATATGATGTAACCGTTCCATAGTTTTTATCGCAAACGTTGGAATACACCTATCCAATTCGTCAACAACAAAAATAATAGGAAATTGCTCCGAAATCTTATTTAAATTGTTGATAACTTGTTTAATATCCTCTTCAAGATCGGAATAAGGGTTTGATGTATTGAGTTCCAATTTACGCAACTTTTTTATTTCTTTACATTTATCAATACCACGTTTCCCAAGCTCTACAATATCAAAATGTAACAATTGCTTAGAAACATGACTTGCAACAGCCAACAAAGAAGGTAAAATTTGCTGCCTTAGTTCCCTTAGTAATACTTTTCTTGCTGCATCCAATGTATTTTTTGCATCAAACTTATTGTTGATAGCATTAATTATTTCCAAAATTATCGCAAGCAAAGGCTCATCATAATAATCTCGTTCCCAAGCATTATAATGTACAATGAAATATTCATCATTTTTCTTATCGCACTCTTCAGATTCATATTTTTTTGTTATATCAACCCCCTCTAAAGATGCTTCTATCTTTTCAATCAGCCATGTCTTGCCTTGCCCCCACGGAGCCTCAATGGAAAATGACGTTGATACTTTCGATTCAGATCGTAACTTTATAAGTTCTACTATTTTTTCTACGTATTCTTCGCGATGCAATCTATCGCCATAAATTCTATTCATACCAAACTCCTTCGTTAAATTTCATAATTGTTCATTTTTTAATATTATTTTTCTTTACTACTCATAATCCAAGGCAACTAATTTAACGACACATTTCACTTTCAAGCATATCTTCCCTTCAAACCCTCTATAGTTCAAAATCAGTATTCTTGAGAATTAATTCTGCCGATATATCACTCATCTATTTGTTCATAATAATATGAGTAGTCAATGCCCTTCATAAAAATCTTCCTGTCATCTATTTGCGATGTTTGAGCGTTTTTGATCAGTTCAAAAATATGCGTCGAATCGACGGGACTCTCTTTCATTGCACCAAGATATTCGCGCTTGTTGATCCTGCTCCAATCGGTGCAGGTATGCAGATTCTTTTTCAAAATCAGATCGAGCCAAATCCTTATAGCTCTGCCGTTGCCCTCCATGACCGGATGGGCGATATTCATTTCCATATGCTTTCTGACAATATCTAAATAATTATTGCGATACGATTTCAAATAACACTTATATCCCATATAGGTTGCATTATGCAAAATCCTTGAAATTTTAGAGCACTCCCAGCGCACCAACCCATATGAGTCTTTTCTCTGCAATCTCGTAAGTTCATTTACGATTTTCATAAACCCATACCCTTTCAGATACAGTTCATAAATCAACCGCACTGTTTGCGCCTGATCAGGATTTATAACATAGGTACCGCCTACACGATCATAACCAAGAATATTTCCATTACCATATAAAACACCTTTATCCCGGCTGATCTTTTGTCCGGCTCTTACACGTTCGGAAGTTTTCCTGCTCTCTTCCTGCGCCAATGTAGCCATAAGAGAAAGCCTTAACTCACCATCGCCGTCCATTGTCCAAATATTATCGTTGACAAAATAAACTTCAATGCCTATATTTTTTAGCTCACGAGTCACAACAAGCGTGTCTACCGTATTTCTCGCAAAACGGCAAACTTCTCGCGTTACGATAAGGTCAAACTTGTGCTCACGAGCGTCAGCCAGCATTTGCATAAAAGCAGGCCGCTTTTTTGCCTGCGTTCCAGTTATTCCTTCGTCAATATACTTATGAACTACTTTCCAATTTGAATGATACTTTGTCTGGTCATCGTACCACTGCATTTGGTTGGCAAGTGCACTTAGTTGTGCCTCATGTTCAGTAGATGCTCGTCCATAGTAGGCCACATTTCTTAAACGATTTCTGTCCTCAGAAGAAATGTTTGTTGGTACAACTACCCTATTATTAGAGTTTGCAATTATCTTATCCATAGTCATTGTCCCTTTCGAATGTATTTTTCCTTAGCCTTTACAACATTTTCAAGAACGGAGTTAGGGAGACCGTTATCCTTGCATATCGCTTCAAGCAAAAGAATTGCGACATAATTTTTATCCATTACCACGCCATTATTCCTCCTATATGATAAATCGGAAAAGATATGGCGCGTGGCATAAGTCTGATGCGTCACATCTTCCCGATGTTTGTTTCTTCCTTATGCCATTCGGCATGATGATTCAGTTGTTCTTAAAACGAAGAGCGCAAGGGCCATAGTCCTTGCGCTCACGCTTTATTCTTTATTCAGTTCTTGCGGGCCGTAGTGATCAAGCAGGGCTTGATACCCTGTAACGATCAGTTCCACCTTTGTCAGGTTGTGTCTGAGAAGGAACGCATCGATCTCGTTTGCATATTTGCGGTCGATGCTCGTCCCCCACACCTTGTTCTTTTCCTTCCGCTCGTCCTTGTTCCGCTCCTCGTACTTCCTGCGGCTCTTGCGAACGGGCGTATCCGGTTTGCGTTCCATGCTCCACCTCTCAGTTCCCAGCGATTGCGCAGATGATCGTGCCGATAAAGTTCATGATGCAAGTTCCAATCACCACTATGCCCATGAACAATGCTTTCATCAGCCCCTTGCCGATTCCTAAAACAGCTCGCATATTGCACCTCCGTCCTTAATTCACATACACAAGTTCGGAACGGATCTCGTCCTCTATGAGTCGCTGCATCTCCGTCTGCCTGCGATAATCCTCCATGAAGTCGCCCGTTCACCGATACCGCTCGTCTTTGGACAACTTGGCATACATGGTTTCATACAGCTCGTCTGCCTGACGGTCGATGCCGTGCAGATATTCAGGGAGATTTTCTATCGCCCATAACTTGCCGACATTCTCTTCTTCCAGATACTTTTTGGCGATCGTTCCGTACTTGCCGTAGGTGTGCCTGACGGGCTTGACCGCTTGCCGATAGACCTTGATTTCTTCTTCGGTCAGCCCCTCGCCCCTGTCCGCTTTTGCAATAATTTCCTGTGCGTTCATGACTGCGCCTCCTTTTCTCCTTCTTCGTGTTAATACGAATATCACATTTCCCTTCATTTGTCAAGGGTTTTGGAAAAGTTTTCAGAAAAAATTTTTATGTCACCAAAGCGGCGATTCCGCGAACAAGATACGGGCAAGCAACGAGTATTGCAAAGATCACGATAAGACCAATAAAGTAATTCACAAGCATCCTTTTCGCTTTCTCTTTGTCCTCATTTTTATGGGCAATCGCAAAGAATACGCCCATCACAATGCTCCAAATAGCAGCGGTCGCAAGAAAAACCCAACCCATATACGGGCGATACTGCTCGAACAGATCCTCTACATATGAAGATACTTCTTCATACTGATTGCCGAGTTCCTGGATGTATGTATCATCGCAAACCGTACAATGATATGTCCGCGTCGTAGTTCCGTTTTGAGAGATAGAGTCAGAAATAACATAGTGATGACCGATCGCGGGAATGACCTCGTAATACTCATCTCCGCACTTATCGCAAACATAATGCCGCTCCCCATCCGTTATACGCTTTGACATTGAATAGAAAAAGTCGAGCGCAATCGGGAACTTCGGGTCTATGTAGAGGTGCGCCTCGTCCGCGATGATGAGCGTATG
>CALVLT010000030.1 GCA_944340905.1 uncultured Clostridia bacterium | reverse complement strand
GAGGACGGCACCATCATCCCCTTTGCGGAGACCCCCTTCTATAAAAAGCAGATGCGCATTGCGCTGAGAAACTGCGGCGTCATCGCGCCCGAGGACATCGAAGAGGCGATCGCGGCGGGCGACTATGCCGCGCTCGAGAAGGTGCTCACCTCCATGACGCCCGACGACGTCATCAACGAAATGCTCGCCTCGGGCCTGCGGGGCCGCGGCGGCGCGGGATTCCCGACAGGCAGAAAGTGGTCGTTCGCCAAGGCATCGCAGGGCGACGTCAAGTACGTTTGCTGCAACGCCGACGAGGGCGACCCCGGCGCGTTCATGGACCGCTCCGTCCTCGAGGGCGATCCCCACTGCGTGCTGGAGGCCATGACCATCGCCGGCTACGCCATCGGCGCCCATCAGGGCTATATCTACGTGCGTGCGGAGTACCCCGTCGCCGTCGAACGGCTGAAGATCGCTCTGAAACAGGCGCGCGAATACGGCCTTCTGGGCAAGAACATTCTGGGCCTCGGCTTTGACTTTGACATCGAGATCAGACTGGGCGCGGGCGCCTTCGTCTGCGGCGAGGAGACGGCGCTCATGACCTCCATCGAGGGGCACCGCGGCGAACCCCGCCCCCGTCCTCCCTTCCCCGCCGTCAAGGGTCTGTTCGGCAAACCCACCATCCTCAACAATGTAGAGACGTGGGCGAACGTCAACCCCATCATCGTCAACGGCGCGGCTTGGTTCGCCAAGATCGGCACCCCCACCTCGACGGGCACCAAGGTGTTCGCGCTGGGCGGCAAGATCACCAACGTCGGCCTTGTGGAAGTACCCATGGGCACCACGCTGCGCACCATCGTCGAGGAGATCGGCGGCGGCATTCCGAACGGCAAAAAGTTCAAGGCGGCGCAGACGGGCGGCCCCTCGGGCGGCTGCATCCCCGCCGCGTGCATTGACACCCCCATCGACTACGACAGCCTGATTGCCATCGGCTCCATGATGGGCTCGGGCGGCATGATCATCCTCGACGAGGACACCTGCATGGTGGACATCTCCAAGTTCTACTTAGAGTTCACGGCGGATGAGAGCTGCGGCAAGTGCACCCCCTGCCGCATCGGCACCAAGCGCCTTCTGCAGCTGCTGACCAAGATCACCGAAGGCAAGGGCGAACCGGAGGACCTTGTGAAGATCGAAGAACTTGCCTCGCACATGAAACAGTCCTCGCTGTGCGCTCTGGGCCAGTCCGCGCCCAACCCCATCCTCTCGACGCTGCGCTATTTCCGCCAGGAATACGTGGATCATATCGAAAAGAAACACTGCGATGCGGGCGTATGCAAGGCCCTTCTGACCTACTCCATCGACCCTGCAAAATGCCGCGGCTGTACGCTGTGCGCGCGCAACTGTCCCACCCACGCGATCACGGGCAAGGTGCGTGAGGCGCATGTCATCGACAAGGATATCTGCATCAAGTGCGGCGTGTGTATGCAAAACTGCAAATTCGGTGCAGTTGTAAGGAACTGAGGTGAAGATTTATGGCTAAAGACGTAACACTGACCATCAACGGAATTTCCGTCACCGTCCCCGAGGGGACGACCATCCTGCAGGCGGCAAGAAAGGCGCACATCGAAATTCCCACTCTGTGCTACCTGAAAGACGTCTCCTGCGTCGGCTCCTGCCGCATGTGCGTGGTGGAGGCAACGGGCGCGAGGGGTCTGGTCGCCGCGTGCGTATACCCCGTTGCCGAGGGCATGGAGGTGCGCACCAACACCGAGAAGTGCCGCGAAAGCAGGAAGATGACGCTCGAACTGCTGCTCTCCAAGCACAAGAAGAAGTGCCTCTCCTGCGAGAGAAACCACAACTGCGAACTGCAAAAGCTCTCGCTGGGCTACGGCGTGGACGAGGACAGATTCAAGGGCGAAGACTTCGTTCTGCCCATCGATACCTCCGCGCCCTACGTGGTGCGCGACAACGACAAGTGCATCAACTGCATGCGCTGCGTGGCGGCGTGCAGAAAACAGCACGTGAACGCCATCGGCCCCATCGGCAGAGGGTTCAATGTGCACATCGGCAGCGCGTTCGATATGCCGCTTTATGAATCGGTCTGCGTGGGCTGCGGCCAGTGCATCGTGGCGTGCCCCGTGGGCGCCCTCTCCGAGCGCTCCACCATCGACGAAGTATGGAAGGCATTTGCCGACCCCACCAAGAAGGTGGTGTTCTTCACGGCGCCCTCCATCCGTGCGACGCTGGGCGAGGCGTTCGACATGCCCGTCGGAACCAACGTCGAGGGCAAGATGGTGGCTGCCATCCGCCGCCTGGGCGACTGCGAAGTATTCAACATGGACGTGACCGCCGACCTCACCATCATGGAGGAGGCGAGCGAGCTGATCAACCGCATCAAGACGGGCAAGCCCATGCCCATGTTCACCTCCTGCTGCCCCGCGTGGGTCAAGTTCGTGGAACAGAAGTACCCCGAAATGATCCCTCACCTGTCCAGCTGCAAGTCCCCCCAGCAGATGTTCGGCGCACTGCTCAAGACGTACTGGTGCGAAAAGCATCACATCAGCCCCGAGAACCTCTTCACCGTCAGCGTCATCCCCTGTACGGCGAAGAAATACGAATGCCACCGCCCCGAGATGGAGGGCGAGGTCAATGCAGCCATCACCACGCGCGAACTGGCGCGCATGATCAAGACGGCGGGCATCAAATTCACCGAACTGCCCGACGAAGAGTTCGACAATCCCTTTGCCACGGCAACGGGCGGCGGAACCATCTTCGGCGCAACGGGCGGCGTCATGGAGGCGGCCCTTAGAACAGCGGCGCACATGCTGGACGGCAGCTTTGAAGTTCTCGACTTCTTTGCCGTGCGCGGCGCCAATCCCATCAAGGAGGCGACCTACCTGGTGGCGGGGCACACCCTGCGCGTTGCCGTTGCCTCGGGTCTGGAGAACGCCGTCACCCTGCTCGAAGAGATCAAATCGGGCGAAAAGCACTACGACTTCATCGAGATCATGGCGTGCCCGGGCGGCTGTGTGAACGGCGGCGGACAGCCCACCCTGTCGGACAGCGTGCGCAACTCCACCGAACTCAAGGAGACGCGCGCCAAGGCGCTGTACATGAGCGACAGCCGCAACGAGCAGCGCCGCTCCTCCGATTCCCCCGTCATTGACATGCTGTACGAAGATTACTTCATCTTCCCCAACAGCCCCAAGGCACACGAAGTGCTGCACACCAAGTACAAAAAAGACAAGCGCATTTAAACATTGCATCAAAAAACGGAAGGCTTTTCGCCTTCCGTTTTTTGATGTACATATGACCAACCTTGGACAAAGCAGATCACGCCACAATTGTATTGATTGCTCAACAATGCAAAAAGCTATTTCCGCGTATTTCTACTTGAATTGCATTCCCCATGGGAAAACTATTTTCGTCACGTATACGCTAAGCGTTCTCCAGCCCGAGCGCCGTCATGAATGCATCAAACCCGCGCCGCCCGGTTTCATCCTGTTTGAATACCGCCGTATTATCCAGAATGGAGGCGCACGTACGGCCGACGTATGCACGCACCCGGGCCTGTGCCTCCGCCTTCCCCTCCGCACATCCTTCCGAGAGAAGTTCATCGATCATATGACGGTGTACATACAAATCATTTACAGGGTCGTTCACAGCCCTTCTGTCGTATGCCGCCTCTCCGCATAGGATATCCCCAATCGCCGAAAGTTGACGTTTCAGCCGCGGAGGAAGAATGAACAAACCCATCGCCTCGATGAGCCCGATGCCCTCGCTCTTGATGTTGAGATGTTCGGGATGCACATGGAAAATGCCCTCGGGATACTGTTCGTCCGTGCGGTTGTTGCGCAAGATCACAGAAAAAACGTATGTATCGCCCGACTTTCGCACGATGGGCGAACAGGCGTTGTGCGCGGTCTCCCCCGTATGACTTAAAATGCCGCAGGCGGGACAATCGAACGTCTTCCATGTTCCGATGATTTTTCTTGCAAATGCCGCAACTTCTTCCCTGTCCGTTCCCTCACACTGCACCACGCTGTTGTACCAGTCGAGGATACCGATGCGGAGATTCGGAAACTCTCTGCTTTGGTATTCTTTCCTAATCTTCGCACGATGCATGGGCATAAGGTGCCTTCCGCCCTGAAAATGCTCATGGTTGAGAATGGAGCCGCCCACGATAGGCAGCGCCGCATTGCTCCCGATAAAGTAATTGGGCAGAAGGTCGACAAAATCGAGAAGTTTATCGGGCGTGCTTTCGTCCACCTTCATGGGAACGTGCCGCTCATTGATGACGATGCAGTGCTCGTCGTAATACGCATACGGAGAATACTGCATACACTAATTTTGCTTTATTGTTGCCTGTTGCAAAAAATATGACGCAAAGCTATCGACAGACATGCTCCCGGATATGAACGTCGCCATGGTCAGTATACATTTAAAGACGATCACCTGCAACAGGGACAGCGAGTTTGTCTGTTGGAATAAATAGCCTTGCACTGTGATTTGTACTTTCAAAAAATTTTATATAAATGGGGAGAATCTATCGAATGGGCCGACAACATGAAAGAACCCGGCGTTGATCAACGCCGGGTATGAGAGAATCATGCATTATAGACACCGCAAAATTTGTTTGAACTAAATTTAAGCAAGAGTAGCATTGAAAGCTTTTTTAGTGCCCCATGGCAAATCCGGCAACCTGCCCCCTTGCTCCGCCACATAGGTAAACGAACACTTTTCGGCGAGCACGCACAGAAACTGTCTGTCATGTTCCGTCAGATGACAGTCGAAAAAGCTCTCGCAAAAGCGCATCGCGCAATCGGGAACCTCCCTTTCCTCAAATTTACGGATCAAAAAACATGATACTCACCTCTTGCGAGAAAACAGCCCGAGCTTTATGTACGGCTCGGTAACGGCTTTCCCCACCCCGTAGCCCTGTTTTGCGATCGCCTCCTGAATGAGGGCGAAATTTACATCGTCCTGCGCAATGACCACCGTCATGCCTTTTGCGTGCGAAGAACTGACTTTTTTCACACCTTCCACGCGCCGCACGACGTCGTTGACGTGCGTTTCGCACATACCACAACGCATGCCTTCCACTTCCAACGTAATTTTCTTCATTGCTTTTCTCCTTTATGTTCGCATATGCGAACATAGTTCTATTATATCCGCTTTCTTTGAAAAAAGCAAGCAAATGCATTAATATCAAAAACAGGCGGGACATATCCCCGCCTGCGCACCGATTCTCAAGTACATTGTATATTTCAGAAAAGAACACCTGTTTCTCCCCTTCCACAGGTGCGCCCATACGCAGGCAGTCCTTCCCATGCTCTGCCGCACGCGCCGTGCGCGGCTGTGCGGAGCCGCCTTACCGAACACAGCTGCGCCGCGCAGTTTGCTTTGCTGTTCATGCCTGTTTCCCGGGAAGGCACTCAATGAGCACCGCGCGTTTTTGCGCCGTTATCTTGAATTTTCCCTCCGCCGCATAGGGCAGATAGAAGTAGTCGCCGCGGCGGATGGGCCTTTCATACCCGTCGCCCGAAATGGCCGCCTCCCCTTCGAGACAGATATACACACTGGGCGCGTAGTCCATGACAAAGCTCCCGCCCTCTTGCAGCGTGTGCCTGTTCTCGCCGAAGCAGGGCGTATCTTCATACGAGATGAGCACTTCCTTTTTGTACGCCGGCGTGTCGATTGCCGTCCTCGGCGTGACACGCGCATATGCCCGCGCCGCATCGCCGTAGATATCGTAGTTGATGGCGTCCAGCACGGTATCCTTTGTAAGCCCGATATACTCTTCCTCATAGCTGATATGGTAGTCCCCGCACCAGCGCTCGGGCTGGATGGTGAAGTCGGTGGGTTCCTACTCTGTTTGACTTACAGGCGAACGGCGCCCTTGAAACATATGGTGCGTGCGCCCGCCTCGTTCGCGCGCATGAGCGCGCATTCAATGTTCTCCTTGGTGAGTTCTCTCCCGTCGATATGGGCGAGCAGGGCGCCGAAAAAGGCGTCGCCCGCACCCGTCGTATCCACCCGCTCGCCCGCGTCGGGAGCAGGCGGCATGACGCCGTGCAGTCCCCTGTAATAATAGGCACAGCCCCTTTTGCCGAGCGTGACGACGACCAGGCTATCCGGCTTGTTCAGAGACATGACCGCTTGGTCCATGTCCGCAATGCCCGTGAACTCGGCAAGCTCATCCTCTGAAAATTTCAGGATGTCCGCCTCTGCCACAAACGGGCGATATGCTCTAAGCGCGTCCTCGAAATCAGCGTAAATATCCTTGCGGAAGTTGACGTCGAAGGAGAGTTTGGCTCCCGTTTTCCGCGTACGTTTCACGATTTCATGCGCAAGCGCCCTTCCCTCCTCCTCCGAGAGCATCAGCGAGCCGAGGTGCACGATATGCAGGTCTGCAAAGGCGGCGAAATCCATATGCGACAGATCGATATGATAGTCTGCGGTATCGTGGCGGTTGAAGGAGAAATCCCGCTCGCCGTCCGTGAGCGTCACGAACGCCAGCGTGGTGCTGCGCACCTCGTCCGTCTGAATTTCAAGATAATCAAACTGTGCGCGGCGGGCATAGCTCTTCAAAAACCTGCCCACGGGATCATCCCCCACCCTGCCGAGAAATCCTACCTTCGCTCCAGCCTGTTTGGCGTTCACCGCACAGTTGAAGGGCGCGCCGCCGCAGTAGGCGTGCAGCGCAAGGCTGTCCCCCTCGCTGCCACCCACCATGTCCGCCAATATCTCTCCGATCGATAATATCATACTTTCACCTCTTTCTCCATGGGCGTGCGGCGCGAGGCAGTGTTCCTCGCTCCTCTCCGCCATATCCGCATGGATAATATCATATTTATACTTCTTTGTCAATTCCGGCAAATGCCCCTCCGATGAATTGTCAAATCAAGTGCAACACAAAGAGAGATTTTCAATGAACAAATCTTATTCCATTGCGGAAATTGCAAACCTTCTCATGTTCTGTGATGCTAAATATTTTTCAAAATGTTTCAAAAAAGAAACAGGAATGTCTCCGTTGCAGTATCGCAAGCATAAAATACAAATGGAATGACCTCCCCTTTGAAAAGCACAAATTTTACTCAAAACTGCCGGACAGAACACAATGAGCGCAAGGACAGTTGTCCTTGCGCTCCGCTTTACTCGTTATACGGTCAATTTCGCCTTAAATACTGTGCAAATACAGGGAAACATACGTATAAATTCGTTCCATGCCCGCAGCGGTCGGATGCAGTTTGTCGAAATAGTATTGCTCACAATTGCGGTACGTTATCCCCGTCAGATGCTGTAAATCGATAAAATCTGCCCCGAAACAATGTCCGATTTCCTCGATCGCCGCATTGTACGTTTTCAAAATCCGTCCCTCCGTATCCTGCCGCGTCCGCTCCGTGAAGCGGTTGGGCAGAACGGACAAAAGGCAGATACGCGCCCGCGGAAATTTCGCTTTGACCTTTTCGATCATACGATAATAATAGCAGGCGAACCTACCTGACGGCGGTTCTGAATTCGGCAAAAATTCTCCGACGGGATAATCACCGTTCTTATAGTCATTGGCGCCCATGAACACAAAAATGAGATCGGGCGCACAATGCAGGGTATCATTTTCCAAATGCAGGCAACGATCCAGATATGTGTTTGCTCCCGGTTCTGCCGACGGGCCGACGCAAGCTCCTGAAAAAGAATTATTCACGCACAGCCGCATGCCGTCGCATGAGATCAGCCGATACCACCATGTCTGTGAAACGTGCATTTTGGAGGGGCTGTATGCCACGGCATTGCCGCCGATCGCGGTATTATAGGACGTGTTATTGCTGTACCCCAAATAGGTGCTGATGCTGTCGCCCAAAATGGAAAACGTTCTGCCCTGCAGCTCCATAGTGTCCGCCCTCCCCTATTCGCCGCAGATATCGTCCACCACCGCTCGGCAGTATTCCTTGACGGCGTTCAGTTCGCTGCCCTTGCAGAAGAGGGAGAAACCCGCGCCCTTAGCCGCCGAAAGATATGCCGCGTCCGAAGTGATGATGCCCGCCTGCCTGCCCTGCTGCGCCGCCGCCTTTCCCACGCGGGAAATGACGTCCAGAACGGGCTGCGCATGCGCCTGTCCGAGGCAGCCGAGATCGTCCGAAAGGTCATTCGGCCCGACAAAGCACCCGTCCACGCCCGCGACGGACAAAATCTGCGCAATGTTCTGCACACCGCGCCGTGTTTCGATCTGCGCATAGACGCGCGTGTGCGCATTTGCCTCGCGCACATATTCGGCGATGGGCGGCGGCGCATACAGCGTATGCGCGCGCATGGTGGAGATGCCCCGCCCGCCAACGGGACGGTACTTGGCATATCTGACGACCTGTGCAATGTCCTGCGCCTCGTTCGTCATGGGCAGGAGCAGCCCCTCCGCCCCCATATCCATAAACTTCTGAATGTCCTTTCTGGAATTGTCTGCAATGCGGATGATGCACATGATGCCGCACAGCCGCGCGCTCAGCACGATGCGCGAGACGGCGCCATAGTCAAAGCCGCCGTGCTCACAGTCCAGAATGAAAAAGTCCAGGCCTGCCGCCCTGAACAGAACGGGCAGACTTCCGGACGCCAGCTCGGAGAGCATGATCCCTACCTTTCTTGTTTCCATAAATACTCCCTGTAAATCATCATAAGCCCGTCGAGCGCATCGGCGCTGACAAGTTCGGGCGCGAGGCCGCAGCGGCGCACGGCGCTCGTCAGTTCCTTCCCGTAAAAGGCGAACGCGCCGCCCGTACACACCGCCCGCTCCCGCGCGCCGACTGCCGCGAACGCAGCGCGGTAATCAGCATACAACACATCAGCATCTGCCTGTCCCTGCGCAAGGCGCGCGCCGCCTGCAAGCCCCGTGCGGGTGCACAGCGTCGAATCGCCGAAATAAGGGCGCGATTCGTAGTCCCCCGCGCAGAACCCGTCTGCAATGCGGCAGACCTGCGCCGCCGTGCCCACGTTCAGAACGGCGGCATGGCCTGCGCGCAGCGCAAACACACTGCACTGCTGGTCGCCGAAGGGCGTGTAGATTTCATGTCCCTCAAAAATACCGCACGTCTTTGAAAAAACGGCGCACGCGGGCAGCTTGACCGAATACGGGAGCGCCGCAAGCAGCGCCCCATTCTCCCGCCCGCCGCGCAGATAAAATCCGAGTGCGGCGAGGTCGCTCTCGTGCGCAAGGTTGTTTCCCGTCAGCACATAGGCAAGATAGGAACCGAGCGAATACAACTCCCCCTCCACGGGCGATCCCCGCTCCGTATCGTACAGCAGACTGCACACTGCAAGGTTGGGCTTGAGCGAAGTGCCGCTTTGGGGGGGAATGTACGGCGCAAGCTCCCTACAAAAATGTGCGAACGTGCCCCCGCTTTGGCTGCGCGTATCCCGCCAGGAGACATAGATATCCCGCCGCGCGGACAGGATATGCCCGTGCATCTGCACGCTGAGCAGCACGCCGCACCCCTCGGGCGCGGCGCGGATGATGTGCATGACGGCGGCGGCGATCTCCTGCGTGCGCACCTCAAAAAAGCCTTCCCCGCTGCGGCAGGGAGCGGGGAAGGGCAGCCTGCCCCCTCCCCGCCTGCGAAAATCCGTAAACAGCGCATACTTGATGTTCGTGCTGCCGACATCGATGCAGAGGATGTCATTTTGCATGTTTTTTCCTTTTCACGAGCACGACCGCCAGAACGATCGCCCCCACCAGGACGACGCCGCCCGCAATGCACACGGGGAGCACCCACCCGAGCGAGGAGGACGGCTCCTCGTAGAGCACCGCGCGCACGTTCAGAAGGCCATACGTATCCGAGAGCGTGGCGGGCAGGGTCGTGGAAAAGGTGATCGCATATTCGCCCGCCGTGTTCTCGTCATAGCCGCTCGAGCGCCAGGTGCCCGTCAGCGTATACTCGTTGCCCTGGTTGTCCTTTACGACGATGCTCTCGGGCAGCTCGTCGCGGATCTGCGAGGACGGCGTGCCGACGGGCACTTCATACTCGTGCTCGAACTGCGTGACAAGCTCCACAATATCCGTGTACTCGTCGTTGAGTTTGCTGACGACCAGCTTATCCGCCGAACCTTCCGAGACGATCCTGCCCGCGCGGATATCCTCTTCATCGAGGATGGTGAGCCTGATCTCCTTTTCGAGATAGCGGCCCTTGTCCCATGTGACATACACCTTGCCGTCGCTCTCAAAGGCGCACGGATAGGATACGTCGCTGCGCGTATCGAGCGGCATCGAGACCCACGTGTCGCCTCCGTCTTCGGACAGGTAGGCATAGAGCGAAGCGCGCGAGGACGTTGTGCTGTGATTGACAAAGAGCAGATTGCCCGATGCAAGGCGCATGATGTGGAACTTGGACCCGGGACCGATGAACGGTGCGCCGAGATTGAAGGCGTAATCCGTCCATGTATATCCATAGTCATACGACCACGCGCATTCGATGCCGCCGCCGCTGCCCTTTTCCAGCCTGCTGACAAGCAGGAGCGCCCCGTCCGCCGTCTGCACGATCTGCGATTCGGGATACAGCCTGTTGTTGGGCGCGGCGGAGGGCAGATGGGCGCGCTGCTGCCACGTCTGTCCGCCGTCCGCAGAGACAAATATCTTGGTCGTATCGGTGTGCGTGTCCCCCGCCTCCGCCTCGGACGCGATCATCATGACCGTGCTCCCGTCCGCATCCGTGACGAACGTGGGCGGCTTGTGCAGCTTGGAATTGGTGAACCGCACGGGTTCATCCCACGTGACGTCCCCGATGTCCGCGGCGTCCGCATCGTGAAAGCGGATGATCCACGTGTAGTACTGAATGTAGGTCAGGCACAGTTCGCCCTCCTCGTCCACCCAGAAGTTGGGAACGCCCGTGTTGACGCCCGTATGCTCGGGGTCGGCGTGATCGACGATGAGGAAGGGATCCACCCAGTTCTCGCCGCCGTCGTCGCTGTAGGCGATGACGAGATAGTTGAGCTGGCGCGGTTCGCCGTTGCCGCCCGTATACCAGACCGCCCACAGCCGATCGCCCATGCGCGCCACCGAGGGCAGCCCCTGCCACTGCCTGTCCGCGGGAGAATAGGTCTCCCGCGCAGGCGTATAGGACGTGCTTGTGCCGTTGATGGTCTCGGTGATGCGCGTCTCGCCGTCGGCGCGCTCGTCGATGAGAGTGGTGAGCAGGGCGTCATCGACAACTTTTATCTCGGCAGGCGTCGTCCAGTAATTGGTGGCAGCCGAGGCCGTCCACACCGCCACGCCGCTCGCCGCCATGCCGAGCGCCAGAGCCGCCGCCAACATAGTACATGCCGCTTTCATTCCTCGTATCATGTTCAGTTCCTCTTTCTGCGCACGAACACGGCCGCTGCAGCCGCACCGCCCACGAGAACTGCCGCGCACAGGGCAAACGTGCCGCCGCCCGAGCCGATGACGGAACCGCAGCCGCCCGAACCCTCGGCCTCCCAGACCGCAGTCAGGGTGACGTCGCGCGCGGCGGAGGCATCGAGTTCGGTGACGATCTCCCCGTCCTCCGTCTGCCATCCCTTGAAGATATACCCCTCGCGCGTCGGGTCGTACAGACGCACCGTGCCGTCGCTCAGATAATAGGTGGTGCGGTTGTTCGCGTTGTTGGTGCCGCCTCCGAGGTCATAGGTGATGGTATAGGCGATCTCGTTGCAGTTGAACAGTATCATGATATCGCCGGTCACTTCCACCGTGAACGAATTGTTTTCGTCAAGCGCCGCCGTTTCGGTGACATCGTTCATCGTATAGGTGACATATTCGAGCGCATAGCCCGCATTGGGGGTGACGGTGAACGTGACGGGTGTACCGTAGAGCACGTTGTTGTTGGAGTTCGCTCCGACCGCCTTTCCGCCGACGTCCCCCGCGATGACGCCGCCGATGCCCGTCATCGTGATCTGCCCCGTTTCAAAGGGCGTCTCATCCGTGATGAAACGGATGTTGGAGATGTTGGCGCGGTACACGGAGTCATCCGAATCCTGCCGCGAGAACAGCAGGCGCATGACGGGCTGGATCTTGGTCGGGAAACTCCCGTCGCCGCCGATGTTCGTGAAGGCCTCGTTGCTCAGCGAAATGTACACCGTCCCGCTGAACGAGCCCGACTCGTCGTAGGGCAGGAATGCCGGCGCGCGTACACGTACCAGTCCGCTGTCGTAGATGACCTTCATCGTGTAGCCGCCCGCGATGGAGGTCTGCCAGAGCGTGGAGCCGGTGTTGGTCAGGTTGGTGTTGTCGCTGCCTGCAAGGCGAATGGCAAAGCCCGTCTGTGTGGCGTTGAAGTTCTCCACGTCGAATGCGATGCCCTTGACGCCGAGCGTTTCAAGGTCAACATAGCCGTCGGCGCCGATCATGTTCTGCGGCAGCGTCATATAATATTGATCATAATAGGGACTGACCGTCACATTACGGATGGCATAGTCGTCCTCGGCAAGGAACTGCGCCTGTGCAAACTGCGCCGTATCGCCGTACAGCGACCAGTTGTCCTGTGCAGGCGTCCAGACGGCGTCCTCCTCGGCGAGGGCGGGCGCGCTCATGCCGTCAAATTCGGAGAGCACCCACATGGCGCCCACGTTGAAACGCGCATTGCTCTTGTCCCGCGCCCCCGTGTAGACGGTGACGGTTTCGATCTCTTCGATCTCTCCCCCGCCGTAATTGGCAAGCGGAATGACGAGCAGGCCGGAGAATCCCTCTGTCGCCGTCGTGCCGAGATCGAACGTGGCGTTTTCAAAGCGGGTGTATTTTTCCGTGATGATGCCCGTTCCCGTCTTCTGCGTGACGTTTCCGAGGCGGTCGACCATGTAATATGTCCCCGAAGAGCTGTTCAGCCCGCCGTTGACCATCACATAGAAGGTGCGCCAGCCGGCGTCGAGATTATAGATGCGCACCGCAAGGTAATCGGCAGCCGTGACCGGCACGCCGATCCCGGACGTGGTGATGCCAACATTCTGATAGTCGCCGTCAGACGGATAGGACGACATGTCCGCCACCGTCATGACGTTGACGGCGTCCCACGCGGCAAACGCCGTTCCGCAGCGCGTATTGTAGATGGAAGTGATGGCGCCGTCCTCCACATAGTAGGCCGTTGCAAGGCGGAACGTCGCCGCGACCGTGAGGTTGTCCGTCAGGTTTTTTGCGGTATAGCGGTTGTTGTTCACGCTGCCCGTGACGTCGCTGCCGTTCACGGTGAGGGACGCAAGCTCATAGCCCGCATCGGGTTTCGCAGTGACGAGGATGCTGTCCCCCGCATTGAACCGATCCGCGCTGAAAGACACCGTGCCCCCTTCCGCCTGCGTCGCCGTTGCGGTGTAGTCGTAGGATACAGCTCCGGAGACATAGGTGGCTGTGACGTAATCGGTGCCCGTATAGGCGGTGTTCTGTATGGTCACGGAGAAATTATCTTCCTCAGGCGTCCAGAGCGCCTGCAGGGACGAGGTATCCAGCGCCCCTTCAGCCGTGTAACCGCTTGCAAGATACAGCCCGTAAATATCGTAATCGAGGTTCTTGTTGCGCTCCGCACCCGCTCCGGCACAGCGGTGGGAAACGGCGAAGGACGAAACCGCTCCGAGCGAGGTAAAGTTGGATGCGGGAATGACGAGATACGTATATTCCCCGCCCGGCACATAGCCCGACGCATACGACCCGCAGGAATAGGCCGCTACATATGTTCCGTCCTGATAGGTGTAGATGCTCGTCGGCGCGGAGGACGACCCGGACATGATCGTCCCGTTCAGTTTGAACGACATGATCGTCGTTGCGGACGTATTGTTGTTGTCGATGCGCAGCACAAAGGCATCGCCCGTCTGCGCCGTCACGCTGCCGTCCATGCCCGTCATGTTGACGTCGAGATAGTACCCCGTAATGGAATGGAAGTTCTGTACCGTCTCGACATGCACCTTGGCAGGCGTTGCCTGTGCGCTTACAGCGTACCCCCCCCCGTGCAGGAACAGCGCGCCGAACAACAGGCAGAGCGCCGTCAGCGGTGCGAGCAGTGCAAGCAAAAGCTTCTTTGTTCTCATCCTTGTTTCCTCCCTTATTTTTAACCGACGATCGCGTCGGTCATAAAATTCAAAAATGCATCATACGCCGCGCCCTCGGCAACAAGGCATTCCCTGCCCGTCTCGCACGGCAGCGTCTTGCCGCGTTCGCACCCCTGCGTGCCCACGCGCAGTTTCATCTTGCGGAACTTGACAAAATCCCCGAACAGCACGCCTGCCGTGAGCGGATCGTGCATGACAAGGCTGCGCTTTCCGCTGTATGCGCCCACATACCGCTGCGTCATGGCGCGCAGCACTTCCGCGCCCGCGCGGGGGGAACGTTGGATGCGTTTGAGGTTGTCCCCGTTCAGCACGCAGCCGAACGTGACGTCAACGCCCACCATGCGGATGGGGACATTGCTTGCGAACACCTCCGCCGCCGCCTCGCTGTCGCAGCGCACGTTCCATTCGGCAAAGTCGTTCATGACCGATCCGCCCATCATCACGATCTCCCCGAGCTGATCGAACACGGCGGGGTTCTGCCTGCACGCCTGCGCGAGATTGGTCATCGGCCCGAGCGCGAGCAGCGTGACCTGTCCCGGATATGTACGCGCGCTTTCCAGAATGAGGTCGGCGGCAGACATTCCGCTGTAATCGGTGCGCTCCATTTCGGGCAGAAGCTGCGAGATATGCGGCCTGCCGTCGCTGCACAGCCGTTCAAAATCGAGCACCTTCATCGGCTCGCTGATGGGATAGTCCTGTCCCGCCGCAACGGGGCAGGAGATGCCCCACTTGCCGAGAAGATAGGCGGCAATGCGGGCGCGCTCCTCTGAGTTTTTATAGACCGTCGTCACGCCGAGGATGTGTGCAGAACAGTTTGCAAGCATCGAGAGCGCAAACGCGTCGTCGATGTCGTCCCCGATATCGGTGTCGATGATGATCTTCTGCTGTCCGCACGTCGTTTCACATTCGCTCATAGCTTCCCCTTTACTCACTGATATTGATATAATCGGGCACCGGCTTTTTGTACTCGTCGTAATAGCCGAGCAGCTTCACCTCGGGCGCGACATAGGAGGCATCGTTCATCGGCCATGCGTACTCGATGCCGAGGGTCTGCTTGTACGCCTTGAACGACGCATTCTGGAATTCCAGCCAGCGCTCGTAGCCGCGGCTCCTTGCCCGTTCCAGCGCACTCTCATACAGCGAGAGCGCCTGGTCGGGACTTGACGCCATGATGATGGAGGGCAGCGCCTCGATCCAGACGTTCTCCAGCGTTGCCTGCAAGTCGGTCATGGCATTGTAGGTATCCGCATCCGAGGTGTCCACATTGTAGCGGAACGGGATATTGGAGTAGGTGTAGGGAATGAGCGCGCACTTCTGATTGTAGCGGACATAGAACTGATAGGTATCCATCTCCGCGCCGTTTACCGAGGTGAGCGCCACGTACAGGGGGTTCTGCAGCAGGCTGATCTGCTTGATGCCCGCATTGTACCAGCCGCTCCCGTTGGCGGCGCCGAGCAGCTCCTTCGCCGCGTCCGTCCACTCGATCTGCCCGTAGGTGTAGGTGTGTTCGACCTGCTGCCCGTTCACGGTGATGGTGCGCGTTTCCCCGGGACGTACGACGAAATTGTAGTACTCGCCCTCCGTCTCGCCGTAGTAGCACTCGCGCTGGCCCTGCTCGCTCAGAAGATAGTCGAACACCTTGATGATGCGGTCCACGCGCACGGCGTCCTTGGTGATCATGGACACGCGCAGCCCCCTGCCCGTCATGTTCGCAAGCAGCGGCGCGTCACCGTCCGAATTGGTGAGCACGATGGGAACGTATTCGTTGCTCTCGCTGAACGTACCCGTCTCGGCGTCGTAGCCCGCCGCGCTGTACTTTTCAAAGCCCGTGGAATAATTCTGAATGGCGCCGATGACCGCGAACGGACGGCCGTTGCGGATATGGGTAACGATGTTGGAGGAGGAATAGCCGAAGTTGGAGCTGACGATCAGATGCTGATTGAACAGCTCGTTGAGGAAGAGGATGACCTCCTGGAACTCCTCCGTCGCATACTCATAGACGAGATTCCCGTCCGCATCCTCGCGCGGGACGCAGAAGAACTGCATGAGCGCGGAGAGCGCATAGCT
Organism: uncultured Clostridia bacterium; assembly: GCA_944340905.1. Taxonomy (GTDB): domain Bacteria; phylum Bacillota; class Clostridia; order Christensenellales; family Borkfalkiaceae; genus Gallimonas. The sequence goes on along the minus strand of CALVLT010000030.1, from coordinate 5,070 downwards.
GATGGAGCCATTGCTCGCCTTGGTCATGAATTCGGAGAGGCAGACGGTGGGATTGTCGTTGCCAAGACCCTTGTTCTCCTTTACCCAGAGGCACATATCGATGAACCCCTCGGGCGTCGTGACCTCGCTGTCCGCATCGAAGTCGGGGTACGTCTCCTGCATGTACTCCAGATAGTCGTTCAGGTAGTCCTGCCGCACGACGATGGCATAGTTGGAGAGCACCGAACCGCCCGCATCTTCATATTCGGCGATGTCCGAATCGCTGTAAAAGTTGTTGGCAACGCCGTACACGTGCCCGTCCGAACCGGCATAGTAGGTGCACAGTTCCTGCGGCAGGCGGGAGAGCAGGCTGGGCGCATAGCTCTCGGCAAGCCTGTCAATGGAATAGACGTAGCCTTCCTCGGCAAGCTGCACGCGCGTCGAATAGTCGGTGATCGTGATGACGTCGGGCAGCGTGCCCGCGATCATCGTGGACAGCTCCTGCCCGTCCCCCGTGAGCGCCTTTTCAAACTTTACGCGCACGCCCGTCCGCCTGTAGATGAGGTCGGAGAGCTGATAGAAATCCCACGTCGTGGAATCCACCCACCAGCGGATCTCCACGTCCTCGTCGTCGGGATCGATCTGCAGCCAGCTGTCGACATCGGGATCGTAGTCGGTGCTGTATTCGTCGTAGCGCAGTTCCTCCGTCGTCAGCATATCGTCGATGTTGCGGATCGCACGGATCACAAAGAACACGATCAGCCCGACAATGGCCAACGCAACGACGATCGCGAGAACACGGAAGAGTATCTTTTTCGTTTTTGCCTGCATGAGAAACCTCCTTGGTTTTTATTCTTTGAGAGAGCCGAGCGCCGCGCCCTTGGCGAAGTGCTTCTGCAGGAAGGGATAGACGCAGACGATGGGGATCATCGCGATGACCATTGCCGCAAAGGAGATGGTCTGCGCGGTCACGTTCTCGTTGACGGCGTCCCCCTCGGGCAGGGCGGCATCTTTGATGATGCGCATGAGGTAGTACTGCAGCGTCCACATGCTCTCGTCCTTGCTGGTATACAGCAGGGTGGGCAGATAGGAATTCCAGTGCATGACCGCGATCCACAGCCCCACCGTGGCGAGGACGGGCGTGGACATGGGCATGAACACCGACCACCAGATGCGCATTTCGCTTGCGCCGTCCAGAATGGCAGCCTCCCGCACGCCCTGCCCGATGCCGCGGAAAAAGGTGGAGATGACGATCATGTTGTACACCGAATAGAGCGAGGGCAGGATATAGACGAGGAAATTATCGTACAGCCCCAGGATGTTGACGACAAGGAAGAAGGGAACGATGCCGCCCGAAAAGAACATGGTGATGACGTTGTATACCCTGAAAAAGCGCTTGCAGGGCAGTTCGCGCTGACTCATGGCGTATGCAACGCAGCTCGTGACGATCAGCGCCGCCGCCGTGCCGATCACCGTCCGCAGCACCGTGTTTCCCAGCCCGATCCACAGGCGGTAATCGGAGAACACCGCGTTGTAGTTGTCGAGGGTGAACACGCGCGGGAACAGCCAGACGCCCCCCTTTTCAAAGTCCGTGCCGTCGTTGAACGAGCCTGCCAGCGTGTAGATGAAGGGATAGAGCGTGATGAGCGCAATGAGAACGAGTACAAAGATGATGATCGCCCCCGAAATGCTGAAAGACGTCGTCTTGTGCAGTTTTTCACGTTTCATCAGAACAGCCCCCTTCCCGTCAGACGGTTGCTGATAAAGTTGCCCATCGACAGCAGCGCCACGGAGATGACGCCCTCAAAGAAGGACATCGCCGCAGCCGTGGAATAGTTCCTGTACGTAAAGCCCGTCGAATAGATATAGGTCGCAAGCACTTCGCTCTTGGAAAGGTTTGCGCTGTTCTGGAACACATAGAACTGCTCAAACGAGTTGCCGAGGATGCGCGAGATGTTCAGAAGCAGAAAGATGGTGATGGTGGGCGCGATCATGGGAATGGTGATGCGCACCGCCCTCGTCCACCGCCCCGCGCCGTCGATGGCGGCGGCATCGTAAATTTCGGGACTGATGCCCGCGATCGCGGCGGTATAGATGATGGAACCCCAGCCGATATTCTTGATGACGGTGACAATGATCATCTTCGCCCAGAAGTACTGCGGCATGTTGAGATCGATGGGGTTTTCGGGCGAGGAAAGCCCGAACGCCTCCAGCACGGGATTGATGACGCCCGTCGTCATATCGGTGAGCGCAAGCACGATGCCGCCGAAGATGACCCACGAAATGAAGTGCGGGAAGTTCGCCACCGTCTGCACCGCCTTGCGCACGTGCTTGCTGCGCACCTCGTTGATGAGCAGCGCGAAGATGAGCGGCGCCGGAAAGTTGAAGAGCAGCGACAAAAGATTCAGCCCCACCGTGTTCCAGAGCACCGACCAGAACCGCTCGTCCACCACAAGGTCAACAAAATTTTGCAGCGTCCATTCCGACTGCAACATCGCCTGCAGGATATTGAGCGACTTGTTCCCGTCCTTCACTGCCAGGATCAGACCGAACATCGGCAGATAGGAAAAGAAGAACAGGCAGATCACGCTCAGCCCCGCCATGCCCGCAAGCTGGCCGTGCCGCACATTGAATTTTACCTTGTTTTCCTCCCGTTTCCCTTCCAATGAAATTATCCTCCTTATGCATTTGCAGTTTCATTATAGAGAGCGCCCTTGCGTTTTTCAATAAGTAAAAGCGACAAATCCTTATAATTTTCCGATATATTCTCTCATATAAACAGCCGTTTTATCACATTTTTGCCAATAATCTCCCCCGTTCCGCCGCGAACGAATTAACAAAAAACCATATAGCAGTTGACATCTTCCGTGAAAACCCGTATAATACAGCCATGCTGAACATCCACTACTTTTTCGTGCGCCACTACGATTACAAGCGCAGGATCGTCGCGCACGAACACGATATCTATGAATTTATCTACTATCTCTCGGGGGAGGGCGTCACCGAGATCGACGGGCGGGAGTATGCATTCGGGAAGGACTCCTTCTGCCTGATCCCGCCGCACTGCAGGCATTCGGAGACGCATGCGGGCTACAGCTCGGTGTTTGCGGCGGGTTTTGAATTCACCAACGAAAAACAGAGCGCACAGCTCTTCTTTTCCGATCTGCAGAACCAGACGGTGAGCAACCTGATCTCCGCGATGCGCAAGGAAAACCAGAAAAAGCGCCCCCTGTACGAGCAGATGATCGGCGCACACCTCTGCGAGATCATCATTCATATTCTGCGCATTCCCGAGCGTACCGATGACATGCCCATGCACGATGCCGTTGCCAACGCGCTCGCCTACATCGACCAGTATTACATGACCAATATCAATCTGCAGGAGCTGGCCGCCTCCGCGGGCTACTGTACCGACCGGTTCCGCAATATCTTCAAATCGAGGCTCGGCATCACACCCAAGAGATATATTCTGGACAAGCGGCTGGAACAGGCGGAACACCTGCTGGTGCAGACAGACCTTCCGCTGCAGGAGATCGCCGCCAGTGTGGGATTTGAATACTACAGCCGTTTTTCGCTGTTTTTCAAAGAGAAAACGGGGCTTTCGCCCCAGGTCTACCGTGAAAAGAACCATGTTCTGCAAATACAATGAGCCGCGCGGACAAGCCGCGCGGCCCTTTTATTGCGCAGGGGGGATGTCTGCGCGCATAAAGTAAATATCGTGCCTGTTGAATTCAAAGGCAAACAGGATCTGCTTTCCGTCCGCCGAGCAGATGCCGTCCGGATAGGAGAGCCACCCCGGGAAGGTGACGAGGTCGCGCCTGTATTTCCAGCTGCGCATATCGTCGTCGCTGACCCAGAGCGAGAGCGGACAACGGTACGCATAGCCCGTCCGCGCATCGGGCGTGTTGAGCAGGGCGATCCTGCCGTCCCGCAGCGGCAGCAGCTTGGGCTTATTGGCGGGATTGGGAATATCCGTTTGCTCCGCCTCCCCCCAGCTGCGCCCGCCGTCCCGCGAGAGACTCCTGTACAGCCGCCCCCGCCCGTCAAAGCGCAGCAGCATGGCAATGCTGCCGTCCGAAAGGGGCGCAAGCGTCGGTTCCGACCACACCCAGCGCGGCGTGCCGTCCTGCAGGCGCAAGGGCAGGCGCACTTCCCGTTCGCTCGCCACGAACGTGCGCATGTCGGAGGTGGACAAGACCCCCATCTCCACGAAATCGATGCCGCTCTCCCAGATTTTACGTCCCTGCTCCCGCAGCTGCGCATCCCGCTGTGCCGTGACGGGATAATTCTGGTAGGGAAACAGATATTTCCCGCGGTATTCCAGCATGCCGCGCACAAAACAAAATCCCTTTTTTTCGGGAACGTCACGGAAAAATCGGAACGTTTTTCCGTCGTCCGTACTGCGGATGATGTATGAATGAAAGCCCGTAAAGTTGCCGTCGTGTTCGGTCATGAAAATATAGATGGCATTCCCGATGACGGATACCTCCGTCTGGTACTGTGCCTTTCCGTTCTCGGGCACGACGGACACGGGCTTGCTCCAGGTCAGTCCTTCATCCTCGCTGCGGAAGAGATATACGCGGTTCCCGGGGTCGGGTTCCTTCGTCCCGCCGCACTGCGAAACAATGATGAGACTGCCTTCCGGCGTGCGGCGCAGAATGGCCTCACAGCTCAGGGTGTCCGTATGAACAAGGCGGATCGCATCCATGATTTCCCTCCCTTTTTGCAAAACAATTATACCATCCTTCCGCTCACACTTCCATAACAAAAAACGACATTCCCTTATTGTTTCGGCTTATTTCGTTCTTTGATTTCGATATTCCAAATATGGACGCGTAAAAAACGGAGATCATATTTTACAAAAAACGGAGAGAGCGACTTTCCAAAGAAAAGCGCTCTCCCTGCATTTCGCTAAATTCAATATATGGCTATTTTCGACATAGCAAAACCAACGTCTCAACGTGGCACAAGACTACAAAAGGTCTCAAAAACGCCCGTTTTCAAAGGGTGAAATTATAAAAATATTGACAAGCCGTGCGATGTATGTTATAATGCCCCTAATATCAGGTTGCCTTCTCGGAAGGAGAGGGC